>NZ_JAIUGW010000019.1:0-105663 GCF_020164795.1 Mesorhizobium sp. ES1-3 | reverse complement strand
GAGATGGTCAGCGTGGTGTGCGACAGATCGCCGTCGCCGTCCTTGATGGTGTAGGTGAAGACGTCGTTGACGCCGCCGAGCGAGCCGGCGTTGCGGGTGTAGGAATAGTCGCCGTTGGCGCCGAGTGTCAGGTCGCCATAGGTGCCGTGGATGACGGCACCGATGGTTGCGGCGCTGTCGAGATTGGCATTGGTGGTGCCGGCGGCGACGCCGGCGACGGTTGCGCCGTCGGCGCCGAGCACGTCGACGCCGGCGACCGGCGAGGTGGTGCCGACCGCGGTCAGCACGTTGCCGGCTTCTGCCGTGAACTGGTTGGCGGCGACGCTGTCGGTGTCGGCATTGGCGGTCGGCACGTCGTCGACGATGTTGATGGTGAGGTTGCCGGCCGGGGCGGTGTCGCCGTCGGCGTCGGTGACGACGACCGCGAAGGAGGTGCTGGTGTTGTCGCCCGAAGTGTTGGTGGTGAGCGTGTAGGCATAGCTGATCGAGCCGATGCCGGTGGCGGCATTGTAGGCATAGCTGGCCGTCATCGAGCCGGTGGCGTCGGTGAAGGTCTGCGGCACGCCGGTCAGCACATGGCCGCCGAGCGAGACGGTCTGGATGCCGTCGGGCGAGGTGAAGCCGATGGTGCCCGATGTGGTCTCGGACGTGTTGGAGTTGTTGTTGGGATTGCCGTCGGCGATCTCGCCGGAGCCGGCCGGCAGCCCGCCATGCGGCGGCAGGCCTGCTTCATAGACGGTGGTCGTCGCGCCGCCCGGCGCCGGGATGCTGTCGGTCGGGGTGGAGTCGCCGATCGAGATGGTCAGCGTGGTGTGCGACAGATCGCCGTCGCCGTCCTTGATGGTGTAGGTGAAGACGTCGTTGACGCCGCCGAGCGAGCCGGCATCGCGCACATAGGTGTAGGTGCCGTCGGCATTGAGCGTGAGCATGCCGTAGTCGCCATGGACCTGGGTGCCGACATTGGCGTCGGCGCCGCCCACGGTCGTGCCCTTGGCCACGCCCACGACTCCGCCAGCTGCGTCCTCGCCGTCGGCGCCGAAGACGTCGTTGACGAACACATCGCCGTTGAGCGCGGCATTGCTGCCGGACGGCACGTTGCCGACGTCGGCATTGGCGGTCGGCACGTCGTCAATGATCTGGACTGACAGTGTCCCGGGAGCCGAGATGTCTCCGTCGGTGTCGGTCACCGTCACTGTCATGTCGTCGAAGATGGAATCGGTTCCCGCACCGGGGTGAACCGCGCCATGGACGAGCGTGTAGGTGTAAGTCACCTGCCCGGTGCTGGCGTCGTAGCCGGTGACGGTGAGCGTGTTGCCGAGTGGGGTGGTGATATCGATGGGCGTGGTGCCGCTGTTGGCAAGGGCAGCGCCAGAAATTACCTGGCCGGCAATGGTCAGCGAACCGATACCGTCGGGTGAGCTGATGGTGAATGTGCCTGTGTTGTGTTCAGACGGGTCGCCGTCAGCGCCGGGCGCGGCCAGTTCGCCCGAGCCTTCCGACCCCGAAGTTGCCGGCAGGCCCTTCTCAGAGACAATGGTGTCGCCGCCGTCGACCGCAGGCGTCAGGTCGAGGATCGACGGCGTGTGGTTCGGTGCCAATCCCGCAAACAGCTCGCGATGGTCCGGCTGACCAAATTGCAGGTCCGTCGGCGGCAGGAGCGCCGACAGGCCGAAGCCGTCGCCGATCCCGCCGGCAGGCTGTTCGAAATTGCCGCCGGCGCTCGAGGTCGAACCTCCCGGACCGGCCGAGATGGAACCATCCGTGCCGAAGGCGACATCGACATGGCTCGCTTCCAGCGCTGCGATCAAGGCCACGCGCGGCACTTCGACTTCGCCGATGATGAAGGTCGGCACATTCAGGGCACCGTCCTTGATGACGATGACCGAGCCGTCCGCCTGCTCGAGCACGAGGTTGTGACCGTCGACCTTGATGTTGTCGATCGAGACATTGGCGGGAAGCTTTACGACGTTGCTTGCGTCCGCGACGTATTCGTGCGGGGCATTTGCCGCTGGCGGAGCAGCCGCGGGCGCGCCGCCGCCGACATCGACCGGCACAGGCTCGGCTGCGGCCGGTGCTGTTTGAGCCGGAGCGGCCGCTTGCTCGGCCGGCGCGGCCTGGGCCACCAACTGGATCGGGGCCGTCAGGTCGTGGTGATCGTTGGAGACGGAATGCTCGTCCCACGAGTTCGAAACGTTGTCCAATTCAATACTGGTCGCCATAGCTTAAACCCCTCCGGCATTTCCCGGAAAGAGACAGGTGGCGGCTTGACTTTGCAACGGTCCGTCAATCCATTCTATATATTTGGATATGCGTTCGATGACTTTTTTTACGCTTGGTAAACTGTGAACATATAATCTGTTATATCATGCCTGGAATGCACGGCGCCTTGTCGCGAGTAACGCGAAAAACTTGGTAAATATAAGTATAAATACGTATAAAATTTTACACAAAATAGCAAAATCACTTTGCGGGAAAGTTATCCACCTTCCTTTCCAGTAATTTGAGACAAGATTGGTAGCGTCCACGGTCAAAGGTGGGCGTCATGAAAAAACAAAAGAATGCTCCGGGGAAGCGCGAACTCAAGTTGCTTCTGCTGGCACTGGGGATAGCCGGCTCGGCGCAGCCGGCCCTTGCCGGGCCAGCCGTCAGGGATTTCCTGCCCGAAACAGCACTGCTTGCGACGGTCCAGGCGCCGTCTGGTCTCGGTGGCATTTCGCTGCAAAGGTACCGGCCCTGGCAGCCGGCCGCCCCCTACCGGATCAGCCTCGTCCTGAACGGCTACAGTCCCGTTCCGGCGCAAGACGGGTCCGCCGCCGCGATGGCGCAGGAAGCCAGGGGTGTCGACCCGATTCAGACTGCGTCGATTATCCCGGGGGTGTTCGGATCGGTTGCGCTGTCCATGCGCAATTTTCCGGTTTCGGCGCGCTGGGCACCGGTCTACCAGGCCATAATCGATTGCACCGCGGGCAGTCCCTGTGATCACGAGAGCCCGGCCTTCGTGGCCATGGTCTCGGCTGCCCAGGGCAAGGGGTTCGTCGAAAAACTGTCGTTCATCAACAGCGGCATCAACCACCTGATCGCCTACAAGAAGGACAGCGTCGTCTACGGCAAGTTCGACTACTGGGCGAAGCCTTCGGAAGTCCTCGCCAATCGCGCCGGCGACTGCGAGGACTTCGCAATCCTCAAGATGACGGCGTTGCTGAGGGCCGGCATTCCGGCACGCAGCATGTCGCTCGTCGTTCTCCAGGACCGCAAGCGAGGTTTCTTCCACGCCGTGCTTGCGGTGAGCACAGCAAGCGGCGCTTACATTCTCGACAGTCTCAACAATACGGTGCTCAAGGACAGCGCGCTTCCGGACTATCAGCCCCTGTACTCGTTCAGCACCGACCGGGCATGGATCCATGGGTCCAAACCGGGGGCCGCGCAGGTGGCCGACGTCAAGGGCGGTTTCGAAACCGTCGCGCCTGGCGAAGGCGCGCAGACGGAAGTCAAGTAAAGACAACGCGCGGTCGCTTTTTTGTCCTGGCCGAATGCCCAGAGCAATTCCTAGGGAAAGCGCTACGCGCCTTTCCCGGGAAAACCGCTACGCACTTCTCCTGGAGTTGCTCTAACCGTTGAAGACAAAAGCCATCAGCAATTCCAGGTCCAGCGCCGGCGCCCGCACCACGTTCAGCTGGCCCCGGTAACGGCGCTCGCCGGCGCCGATCACAAATCCGCTCGCAACGGCAACGTCGCCGTTGGTGTCGAGGCGCGCGAATATATCCGCCACGTTGAGATCCAGCGCCAGCTTCAGGTCCTGCCGCGTGTCTCCGTCGAACGCCGTCGGCAACTGCCGTTTGACCAATTGCTGGAACGGCGCATTGAACGTCACGATCTTCTTCGTCGATGCCAAGGCGAAAGCCGGCGACGGACAGGCAAGCAGAATGGCGTTTACCGTCCTGATCGACGCAAGCCTGCGCAAATTCAGGTTCTCGTGTCCCAACGCGCGTATGCAGGCCACCCGAATTGCCGAGGTCAGGTTTCCTTTCTCCGCGTGACTTTCGGCGATCTCGTCGACCAGCATGCCGATGGTGCATTTGCGGCTCTCGGCCATCTGTTTCAGCGAAAGCCAGAAAGCCCGTTCCAGACGGATGCCGCGCCTTGTGCCGCCGCGCGCCACGACGCGGAACTCGAGCTCGAAATCGTCTGTCGGGAGCGGCAGAAGCAAACGGTCTTTCGGGGGCGGGGGAGAGATGGCGCTAGCGCTCACTCATTGCCTCCTGACGTGCTTTGTTGATCGGCTTCAGCAGGTAGCTCAGGATCGTCTTGCGCCCGGTCTTGATATCCACGGAACAGATCATGCCGGGGATGATCGAATATGCCTTTCCGTCTCGTTCCAGTGTCGATTTGTCGGTTGAAACGCGCACCTGATAATAGGGTTCGCCCGTCTTCTGATCGACCAGGCTGTCGGCGGTTATGTTGGAAACCTTGCCTTCGATGCCGCCAAAGATCGAGAAATCGTAAGCCGTGACTTTTATCAAGGCATCCTGATCGGGGCGGATAAAGGCGACATCGCGTGGCGAAACACGCGCTTCGACCAGCAATGTCTCGGAAGTGGGGACGATGCCGGCTACGACAGTACCGGGCTGGACGAAGGCGCCGACGGTGTTCAGTTCCATCGTGTTGACGATACCGTCCACCGGAGAACGGATGTCCGTTCGCGCGACTTTGTCGGTCGCGCCGCGAATGGTTTCGTCCACCACCGAAAGATCGGCCAAGGCCTGCGTCAGGTCATCGAGCGCTTCCTGCTTCAACTGCAGACCGAGTTCCTCGACCTGGAGTTGCGCCTCGGTGATCGCCGACTTGGCCTTCTTTATCGTCTCGCCGGCCAGGTTCAATTGGCCGTTGAGTTCGGTTTGCTCCTGCTCGACCTTGAGTTGCTCGGTCCTTGCCATCAGACCTTTCTTGACCATCGCCTCGACCAGCTTCGCCTGCTGGTCGCTCACAGCCAGGTTTTTTGTCAGGCGGTCGACATTGGCGTTCGCCTCGTCGAGTTCTTTTTCGCGCTGGTCGAGGCGCGACTTGAGCACCGACAGCTTGTTGTCGAAGTTTTCGCGCCGGGCAACGAGGAGATTTTGCTCGTTGTCGCAGATTTCCGGCGCCACCGACTGAATGTCCTGCGGACACGGAAACGATCCGGTGATGCTGCCGCTCTGTTCGTATTTGAGCCTGGCGATGCGTGTTTGCAGGGCCCGCGCCTTGGCTTGCTGTTCGCCGAGGCTGGACGTGTTCAAAGTATTGTCGAGACGAATGATGAGGTCGTTCTTCCTGACGACCTGCCCCACCTTGACAGCGATTTCCTGAACGACGCCCGGCTCGCTGGCTTGGATGACCTGGGTCTTGGAGGCCGGTATGACCTTGCCATCGCCACGCGCGATCTCGTCGACCTCGGCGAATGATGACCAAGCGACGAAGGCGACGAAGAGCGCCGCTATGATGAATATGGACGCCGTCGCAAAAAGCGGCGGGCGGTCTTCCCTGGCAAGCATTTCCTACGCCCCGTTATCATATCGGTTTCAGCCCGATATAATTTGTTCATTCAGGAATTCGTTCTCTGCAGCGCCTGAATGACTTGTTCTTTTGGTCCATCGGCAACGATCTTTCCTTGCTCGACAACAATAAGGCGATCAGCCAATTCGAGCATGCTGAAGCGATGCGTCGAGACGATCAGCGTCGTGTCGCGGTCAAATGCTGTCTTGAGTTGTTTGATCAGCTGTCGTTCCGAAGCCAGATCCATCGAGCCGGACGGTTCATCCAGAAAGACGATCTTCGGCTTGGTCAAAAGCAGCCGGGCAATCGCCACCGTCTGTCTCTGCCCGCCGGAAAGATTGGTGCCTCGCTCGCCGACATTCATGTCGTAGCCGCGCGGATGGCGAGACACGAACTCGTCGACGCCGGCGGCTTTCGCGGCTTCGATGATCTGTTCGTCGGTCGCCTCGGGAGATGCCATGAGCAGGTTCTCCTTCACCGTGCCCGAAAACAGATCGCCAGCTTGCGCAACGATGCCCACTGCGGCGCGCACCTCCGAAGGGTGATACTGGCGGATGTCGATGCCATCCAGCAGCAGCTCGCCGGAACTCGGCAGGAAAAGCCTTCCGATCAGGCGTCCCATCGTCGTCTTGCCTGACCCGATGCGGCCGATGATGCCAATACGCTCCCCCGGCTTCACCGAGAAGTTCAGGCCGGACAGAACCTCGTTTTCCGATCCGGGATAGACGAAGCCGACATTCTTGAACGTCATCGCTCCATTGCGGATCGGGCGATTGACAAAGCCCACCGTGTCCGGCCGGTCCTCCGGCTGGGACATGATGGAATTCACCATTCTCAAGGAGAGCATGGCCTGGCGAAATCTCGACAAGGTGATCGCGATCTGACCGAGCGGAGCCACGGCCCGGCTCGCCAGCATCACCGTTCCGATGATGGCTCCTGTCGAAACGTGCCCTTCCGAAAAGGCATAGGCTCCGGCCACGACCAGGGCGACCGTCACAAGCTGCTGGATGGCCTGGGTGATGTTGCCGGCCGCCGCCGAGAGCTGCTTGATCTTCTCGGAGGTGTTGGCCGCATTCTTCGAATGCTCGCCCCACTTCCTCAGCAAATAGGCTTCGGCGCGCAGGGACTTGATTGTTTCCAGCGTGGAGATGGACTCGACCAGCAAGGCCTGGCGCTGGGATGCTTCGTTCATCGAGGCGGCGACCCGCTTGCCGATGCGACGTTGCGTGACGAGGCCGACGATTACCGACGCCACGAATGCCAAGGCCGGTATGACGACCAACCAGCCGCCGATCGCGTAGATGACCAGCAGGAAGATGAAGACGAAGGCCGTGTCGATGAAGACGCTGATGGTGTTGGAGGTGAAGAACTCCCTGACGAACTCATATTGAGTGACACGGTTGGCATATTCGCCTGTCGAGCCCGGGCGCGCGGACAAGGATGAATTCAGCACCTTCTCGAACAGCAGATACGATATCCGCAGGTCCGCCTTGCGCCCGGCATAGTCGATGAGCGAGGCCCGGGCCGTCTTCAGCAGCAGGTCGAAGAGAATGACGGCGCCGATACCGATCGCCAGCACCCAGAGCGTCGATATCGCCTTGTTCGGCAATATGCGGTCATAGACGTTCATGGTGAAGATTGGCGAGGCGATGGCCAGCAGGTTGATGAAGATCGCCGACAGCACGACCTTCGAATAGGTGCGCCAGAAAGCGCCCATCGTTCCCGTCAGCCAATGGCGCCGTTCGATCTGCTGCGCCGACCCGACCTTCATGCCTTCGGTGGCGTTGGCATAGGTGATCGAGAAGGATACGCCGCCACTGATGTAACTTGCGGCCAGTTCGGATTTGCCGACAGTCGTGCGCCCGTCTTCCTGCGGCGCCGTGAGATACCCGTCGCCGTCGATTTCCGCCAGCAGGGCGATCGGCAACTGACTGACACGGAAGAGAATTGCCGGAAGATCGACGCGGCCGCGCAAGAAGTCGCGATGGTTGAATTCGCGGGTCTCGAGACCGATGCGTTCGGCAAGATGCCTGATCTCGGCGACCTCGATGCGCGTGTCCGAAATCGGCACCCCGGCAAACAGCACGGTCTCCGCGCTCGGCCTGCCGAGATAGGCGGCGACCGCCGAAAAGCAGGCCTTGAATGCCTCCTTGGGCGACAGAATGTTTGGCTGCTGATTCACGACCGCCCGCCAGGACCCTCAACCCTCGTTACACCGGCTCATTTCTTCCTGACCGGGGCAAGGATGTCGAAGGGTATATCGTTCGTCTGTTCCGACGGGGTCCGGGCATAGGTTTCGGTATCCGCGGTCGCCGGAACGGCAAATTCATCCTTGGCGTAGGCCGTGGCCTGCTTTGGCGGATGGATGTCCATCGTTTTCAGCAACTGCCCGGTCGCCGCCAGGAGCCGGTATTGGGCAAAGAGGGATGCATAGGACGCGGTGTCCGCCAGCGTTGCTGTGTTGAACCGTGTGTTCTGCGCATCCAGCACATCGAGCAGTGAGCGCTGTCCGACCTTGAACTGCTCGCGATAAGAGGCAACCAGCTTCTCGTTGGCGGCGGCTTGCAGCTTCAGGGTCTTTGCCAGGTCGGCTTGCCGGAAGCGGCGATCCCACGACGTGCGAACGGCTTCTTCGATCTCCCGCAGAACCTGATGCAGCCCAAGCCGCTGCTCGCTGGCGCGGCGGATTTGCTCCTGCTCATTCGCCTTGTCGATGCCGCCCCGGTACAGGTTCCAACGCAGCACCAGCCGTGCCTGCAAATCGGACGTGTCCCCATTGTCGCCGTCAATGTCGTATCCGGCCCGGGCCGTGCCTTCGGCGACGATCGAAGGGCCGTATTTCGCCCGAGCGGCGTCAACCTGCGAGGCGGCGGCGGCAATATCACTATTGGCCATGTGGACGCGCGGATTGTTTTCCCGCGCAATGCCCAGCGCGTCGTCCAGGGACCTTGGCAGCGCGGAGGAAACATCGCCTGGCCGCGAGGCATTGGTCAGCGGTTTCCCGACGGTCTTGAAGAAGCGTATCCTCGAGGCCTCGAGTTCCTCGGAGGCTTCCTGCATGCGGGCCTTGGCCGCGAACAACCGCTCCTCAGCCTGCTGCCGATCGGCTTCGTTCAACCCGCCGCCTGCTATGCCTTCCCTGATGTCGTGGAGAATCGCTTGATGAAAGCCCAGATTCTTCTTTGCCTCGGCCACGATCGAGCCCTGAAGCATGTATTCCAGGTAATCCTGGACAACCGAAAGTCCGATGAACTCGGATCGCTCCAGCACGCGGAACGAGGCGCCATCGACTCGTGAGGCCTGACGGTTGAGTTCGGCTCGCCTTGCGCCGCTATCATAGAGCGTTTGCGAAACCGTCAGATCGGTCTCCGCGGGATAAAGCGCGTCGTGCTCGATGGAGAGCGCGCGGCGGGTGGAGTTGTCCAGGCGGCGAGCGCCGGTAGATGCCTCCAGGTCGACGCTTGGGAGATAGAGCCCCTTTGCCTGCCGCAGCTCGAACTCGATCGCCTCGCGGTTTTCGATGGCCTGGCCGATTTCCGGGTTGGATTCAACCGCAACCGCCATGGCCTCCTTGAGCGTCAGCGCATGTGCCCCCCAGCAGTTCAGCATGGTAGCCGTCATCAAGAGGCCAACGCCCATGATCTTGGTCGACAGACCTATCGTCTTCATTTTCCCACCCACGTTTCCCCGCGCTTTTTAAGAGCGCCCCAGCCGGGTTCGGCACCTGGCTTTGTTCGCTATCTTACAAATTAATGTGGACGTTTCATTATTAAGCTGTGACTAAAAGATAGATTTTGGGCAGACGGCCAGAAAATGTAGCAAAAATAGCACACATTTGAGGTGTTGGCGGGATCAAGTGCCGGTGTCGAAACTTGAAGCACCGCAACAAGATATGGAATGTATGCAAATAAGGTTGCTCTTGCGGAGGCAATAAGGGCACCCTCATCAATTCGGGTGCAGTAGGGGCTGGTCCGGCCCATCCCGACTGCCAACATCTCGCGCCTGGCGCGGCGTTTTGAGCAGGGCCGATTCGGTGCGTGCTCAGTCTCAATGAATGTCTGCGCTTGGCTGGGGTTCTTGGAAGCTTTTCGAACTTTCTGGATCGCGCCGCAGCCCGAGTTGCAGTTGCTTATGGACAAGGTGGGTCAGTAGATTCGACCTTCGGGTAAGAGGCGTCGACCTCTGGCACGTGTGCCTTGCTGATATAGCGCGCGTCAGCACGAGCGCTTAAGCATTCCCAACTGCAGCTTTGCGCCCGTTCAGGCGGCGGCATACGTCAAAACAACGCTTAAAACGTGTCGTCTGAATCCGTTTCGACGTGACGCTCGGCTCTGCCGCCCCATTCCTCGGGCGCGACATCGGCGATCGTTTGCGAGAAGGTCCAGGCGTGACCGGCGAGATCGCGGCAGGAATATTGCCGTTCGCCATAGGGGTAGCTCGTCGGCGCGGTCAGCGCCATGGCGCCACGGCGCATCGCGCGGCGGTGGTGCGCATCGACATCCTCGACACGCACCATGACCGAGAATTCCTCGGGCGGCGGCACGGATCCACCGCTCTTCAGGGTTGTGACCACGACGGCGCCGTCACGGAAGCCGAGTTGGGCGCGATGATTGCCGATCGTCAGCCGCAATTCGAATCCGAAGGCTTCGCAGAGCCAACGACTCGCCGCTTCCACGTCTGGGTAGGCAAGCACCGGTATGACCGTATTGGCAGGCATGGAGCGGTTCTGCATGGGCGAGCCTCCTTCCGGCGTCGATGACGGCAGCGCCGAGTTTCAATTATAGGGCGACCGGCATTGCTGCCGAGGGCCGTCATAGGGCTGGTAGCTGTTATCCCAGGCGCGGTAGGAGCGGTAGCGATCGTAGCACCAGCGCACATGGGCGGCCGCCAGGCGCGCCGCGGGGGGCGGGGGTGGCGCGACCGTGGCGGCCCCCACGCCGGCCGCGAAGGCGGCGGCCGGGAACCAGTAGCCGTTGTAGTAGCGGTAGCCGGGCCGCACCCGCCAATAGCCCCGGTAACCATTGTAGTAATAGGCGCCGCCGACGACGTAGAAGCCGCGCCGGTACCAGATCGGCGTTGCCTGGCTCGTCACGGACGTCGGCGCTGCCGGCGCCGCAAGCGGCACGGCCTCGGCCGGCGAGGCAAGGGCCGTAGCGCTGAGCATCACGCCGCACAAAGCAGTGATCGTTCTGTTCATCGATTGTCTCCTCTGGTCTGGTGTGGTCACTGGCGCCGCAGCGCCCGCAACTCGGTGATCGACAATGCTTTGTCGCCGTCGGTGTCCGCCTGCAGCAGCCTGTCGGGGACGGCAGCCGTAAATTCGTCGCGCGAGATCTTTCCGTCGCCGTTGCGGTCCATGCGGCTTGCTTCGGCCTGCAGGCCGGTGAACCGTGCAGCCTGCACATCGCGCTTCGACTTGATCTCTTCGATTGCCGCCCGCACCTCGCCAGGCTCGAGCACGCCATTGTGATTGACGTCCAACCGGTCGAACATCCGCGCCCGCGCTGCCTGGATTTCGCTGAACTCGAGCTTTCGGTCGCCATTGGTGTCGATGCGTCGGAACGCCTCCCTGGCGCCCTGGTCGGCAGCGAACGCGCTGCAGCCGCACAGAAGCAGTCCCGCAAGGGCGGTCACGATCTTGGTCATCTGGGTCTCCGCTGTAATCGACGGCCCGCCGCGGACCGTCCTTGCAGCGTCTCCTACGCAGGCATTCGATGACTCCTACGCGCCGCCTGCGTTTTTTTTCGCGAGTTCGACGCTCGGGACACTGACGCTAAGTGGGCCAACGAAAAAATCCGGCCGCCGGCGTAGGAGTGCGAGCCGGGCTGCGTATTGACCGACAGTCGCTCACCCCGCGACGTCACAATCGAAAGGAACAACCCATGAAACGCTCAGCGATCTTTGCGTGCCTGCTTCTAGGCTTCACGCCGATCTGCGCCGCCGCGGCGCAGGACATCCCCGGCCAACGCATCCTCCAGCGCCTCGACACCAATAGCGACGGCGCGATCTCGAAGGACGAGATCCTTGCCGCCCGCGAACGCATCTTCAAGAGGCTCGACCGCAACGGCGACGGAATCATCGACGAGAAGGAGGTCGAAACCGCCCGGCAGGCCGTAGAAGACCGCGCCGAGGCGGCCGAGGCCCGCCTCGGCAATCGTTTGCGGCGCATGGACAGGAATGGTGACGGCAAGGTCACCGAGGACGAGTTTCAGGCGAGCACGCCGCTCTTCGATCTCGCCGACCGCAACGGCGACGGCAGGCTCTCCGCCGACGAGATCGCGACCATTCGCAACATCGTCTCCGCTCACGCCAACTGACGCGCGACCTGGAAGGAAAAACGTGACATGATTTCCATAGCCAAACTTGCATTGCTAAGCCTCGGCGCAGCGGTGGTCTGGTCGGCGGCTTCCCCTGCCTCGGCGGAAGACTGGACACGCAAGACCGCCCGTGGCGGCGAGTTGAGCCGCAGTGTCAGCCGGGACGGCAACATCTATACCGGCTCGACGACGCGAATTGGACCGAACGGCGGCACTTACACGTCCGGTTCCACTTGCAAGGCCGGCGTTGTTGACCGCTGCTCCAGGAGCTATTCTGCCACGGGGCCGAACGGCAAGACCGTTTCGGGCCAGCGCTATTCCGCGGCCGGGCCGTTTCGCGGCCGTTCGGTCGGCAGCTTCACGGGCCCGAACGGCAATACGGTCCGCGGCTTTCGCCGCTGGCGCCGCTGACATCTGGTGAGGGACTTGACGTCGGAATTCGCCCTTCTGCCGAGCCGGATCGTCGCGGTTTTCGTCCTCGCCGTCGATGCTTCGTCAACCGGTGCCGGCCGCCGTGCCGGGTGAAGCGTCCCGCGGCGATGACGAGCTTCTGGCCCACATCGCCGCGGGGGGGCAGGCGGCTTTGTCCGAGCTCATGGCCCGCCATGGCCGTGGGCTGCGGACGTTCGCCACGCGCTATCTCGGCCATGCCGCCGATGCCGAGGATGTGGTGCAGGAGGTGTTCGTGACCGTCTGGAAGCAGGCCGCGCGCTTCGATCCCGGCAGAGGACGCGCCTCGACGTGGCTCTACCGGATCACGGCCAACCGCTGCATCGACCAGCGCCGGCGCCGCGCGCTGCGCAACTTCTTCCGGCTGGACGACATCGGTGAGGAGCCCGCCGCGCCGGAAGTAAATGCCGAGACCGCGACGGCCGCCAGGCAGGAACTGGCGATCGTGCGCGATGGCCTGTCTCGCTTGCCGGAGCGCCAGCGGATGGCGCTGCTTCTGAGGGCCGTGGGCGAGCTTGACATCGGCGGAATAGCCGAGGTGATGGGCACCAGCGCGGGTTCGGTCGAGCAACTGCTCGTGCGCGGGCGTCGCACGCTCAGGGATCATTTGGCAGATGCGGCCCAGGGCCGCGAAAGGAAGTCCTCATGACACGCGAGGAATTCGAGAAGAACCGGCGCCGCTTCGGCGACGATATCGATGCCTGGCCGGCACCCTTGAGGGGACCGGCTCTGGCGTTCATGGCGCTTGACGGCGATGCCGGCGCCGACGCGGCACTCGACAGGCTCGTGCGGCAGGCCGCGCTGGTCGAGAGCGACGATGATGCTCTGGCGCGCGAGGTGATGGCACGGATCCAGCGTGGCGCGGTGCGGCCGTCCCTGCTCCTGCGCTTCCTTGTTGCGCCGGCGGGCCTCGCCGCTTGCACCGCCGCTGTCCTCGTCGCCGCGACGGTCGCCGGCTACCAGGTGGCGCGCCTTCAGGACCAGCCCCAGGATTCCGAACTTCTGGCGCTCGCTGCGGGCGCCAGGCTTGCAGATGATGGAGGGTCGGCGATCGCGGCCGACCCGGGCGAGGGGGACCAGCTATGACCAAGCGCTCATGGATCTGGGCGGCCGTGCTGGTTGTGCTCGCGCTGTCGCTTGCCCTCAACTTCTTCTTCATCGGCTATGCCGCGCATGGCCTGCGCCAAGCGGCCGTTGCGCGCGGGTTGCTGGCGGAGGTCGCGGGCGCCTACTCGCCAGAGGTGCGCAAGGAATTCCGCACGGTCACGCGCGACAACCGCGCCCGCACGTTCGAAGCGCTGCGGCAGCTGCGCGCGGCGCGCGCTGACCTGACGGCGGCCGAGAAGGCGCGGCCCTTCGACGAAGCGGCGGTCAGCCAGGCGATGGCCGCGGTGCGCGCCGCCACGACCAATCTTCAGGCAACGGTGCAGGATTATCTGCTTGCCGCCATGAAGAACGTCAATGCGAAGCCGGCCGGCGGCGGATGAGCGGTCGCCGCACTCGCGGCACAATTGCCGTGACCTATTTCAACATCGGAAACACGATGACGGTCCAATGCGGCACGACGGGCTTGTCCTGATATTGCTCTGGCGCGAGCTGGTCGCCGGCCTGCGTGCGATGCGGCGCCGCGATCTTGCCTGGATTGCGTTCGGCGGCAGTGGTCTTCCGGCCTATGCGGTCGCCGATATCGTGATCGCCTTGGATACTGGGGCGCCGAAACTCCGCCACGACCAACTTCTATGGACTGTCGGCCTGCCACTTGCCTTGGCGGTGCTCGGAGTGCTCGCCGGCAAAGCGGTGTCCGAGCTCTGCCTTCAACGCGCCTTCGCGCCCTTCCTCAGGGCGCTGCCGCTTGCGCCCGGCAGCGCTGCCATATGGCCGGCGTGGCGACGCTCGTGCTCGCAGCACCGCTCGTGCTGTTGGTTGCCGTTTCGGCCGGCCTTGCCTGCGCTGTGATTGGCAAGCCGTTGGCGCTCGCCGGGGGCTTGGGCGCTGCGATCATCGATGCCAGGTCGAGTACAAGCGGCTCGAGGATCGGCTGCACGCCATGTATCTCGACAAGCTCGATGGCCGCATCGACAACGCATTCTATGACCGGATGTCAGCACATGGCGAACCGAACAGACGCGGCTGTTTCCCGAGATAGAGCGCCATGGTAGCGCCGAAGAATCATACATGGAGGACGGCATCCGGCTGTTGGAACTGGCGCGCAATGCCTGCCGACTGTCTGTGAAACAGCCTGTGCACGAGAAAAAGCGACTCTTGAATCTCGTGCTGTCGAACTGCCAATGGGACAAAGGCGAGGGTCACGCCGTATTCAGGCAACCCTTTGATCTACTTGCGGAAACGGTCGCGTCCGGAGCGGCAACTAGCGCACAGCAAACAGCGTTGCCGACGGGGAGTCCAGTTTGGCTGGGGCGCCAGGATTCGAACCTGGGAATGTCGGTACCAAAAACCGATGCCTTACCACTTGGCGACGCCCCAATAGCCGTCAGAGTCGCTGTGCGGGCGCGTTATTAGCAGAGCAGCCGAAAAGCACAATGCTTATGAGCGACCGCGAAGGCACTCAGCTGACCAGCAGTGCGATTGCCGCCAGATGATCCACAAACGGACTATACGGACCACACAGCCAACTCGTTGCCGGCCGGGTCGACAAAGTGGAAGCGTCGGCCGCCCGGGAATGCGAATATCGGCTTGACGATCGTTCCGCCGGCGCTTTCGACCGCGCCAAGGGTTTCTTCCAGATTCTCACTGTAAAGCACGGGCAGCGGCTTGGCCGGCGCTTCCTCTGCATCGGCCTGAAAACCTCCGTCCAGCCCCTCGGCAAAGGCCGAATAGGTTGGTCCATAGTCGGTGAACGACCAGCCAAAGGCAGCACTATAGAAGCCCTTCATCCGGTCCAGCGTGCCGCCTGTCGCCGGCATTTCCAGATAGTCCAGTTTTCCAGGCTGTTGCATGAGGCACCTCTTTGTTCCCTTTATGTTCTAGGCCTCGAACCGTGAGGTGGCAAGTCTTTTTGACGCATCCCGGGGGATGGCTTTTTCTTAATCGATTGTAGTGACCCGGCGGCTTGCCCGGCGCTTGCCTTTCGCATTGCAGCATCATATCGCTCCAAAGTCGGACACGGGTGGAGCTTTCCGTTTCGCCAATCTTTCCAATCTCCTGCAACCGGAGAGCAAAGCATGACCAAATGGGTTTTCACCTTTGGCGATGGTGCGGCGGAAGGCCGTGCCGGCGACAGGAATCTGCTGGGCGGCAAGGGCGCCAATCTGGCCGAGATGTGCAGCCTGGGCCTGCCGGTGCCGCCCGGCTTCACGATCACCACCGAGGTCTGCAATGCCTACTATGCCAATGGCCGGACCTATCCGGCGGGATTGGAAGCCGACGTCGCCGTCGCGCTCGACCGTATCGGCCGGCTGACCGGCCGCCGGTTCGGCGACCCGTCGAAGCTGCTCCTTGTTTCGGTGCGTTCCGGCGCCCGGGCGTCGATGCCCGGCATGATGGACACCGTGCTCAATCTCGGATTGAACGACGAGACGGTCGAGGCGCTGGCCTCCGATTCCGGCGATGCGCGATTTGCCTATGACAGCTACCGCCGTTTCATCCAGATGTATTCCGATGTCGTCATGGGCCTCGATCACGAGGTATTCGAGGAAATTCTGGAAGACCAGAAAGCCAGCCTCGGCCATGAGCTCGACACCGAGCTGACGGCCATCGAATGGCAAGGCGTCATCGCGCTCTACAAGGCCAAGGTCGAGGAAGAGCTGGGCAAGCCGTTCCCGCAGGATCCGCACGAGCAGCTCTGGGGCGCGATCGGCGCGGTGTTTTCGAGCTGGATGAACAACCGCGCCATCACCTACCGGCGCCTGCACGATATTCCCGAAAGCTGGGGCACGGCGGTCAATGTCCAGGCCATGGTGTTCGGCAATATGGGTGAGACCTCGGCCACCGGCGTTGCCTTCACCCGCAACCCGTCGACCGGCGAAAAGCAGCTCTATGGCGAGTTCCTGGTCAACGCGCAGGGCGAGGATGTCGTTGCCGGCATCCGCACACCGCAGAACATCACCGAGGCGGCGCGCATCGCGGCGGGCTCCGACAAGCCGTCACTGCAGAAGCTGATGCCGGACGCCTTCCGGTCCTTCGTCACCATCTCCGACAGCCTGGAAAAGCACTACCGCGACATGCAGGACCTCGAATTCACCATCGAGCGCGGCAAATTGTGGATGCTGCAGACAAGGTCCGGCAAGCGGACCGCCAAAGCGGCGCTCAGGATCGCCGTCGAGATGGCCAGGGACAGGCTGATCACCAAGGAAGAGGCGGTCGCGCGCATCGATCCGGCTTCGCTCGACCAGTTGCTGCACCCGACCATCGACCCAGAAGCCGCGCGCGACGTGATCGGTGTCGGCCTGCCGGCGTCTCCCGGGGCCGCCACCGGCGAGATCGTCTTTTCCTCCGGCGATGCCGAGGATCTCAAGGCGCAAGGGCGCAAGGCGATCCTGGTGCGCATAGAGACCAGTCCGGAAGATATCCACGGCATGCATGCGGCCGAGGGTATCCTGACCACGCGCGGCGGCATGACCAGCCACGCCGCGGTGGTCGCGCGCGGCATGGGCAAGCCTTGTGTGTCCGGCGCCGGCTCGTTGCGTGTCGATTACAGGGCCGGCACGCTGATCTCGATGGGACAGACCTTCCGCAAGGGTGACATCATCACCATCGACGGCGGCAACGGCCAGGTGCTCAAGGGCGCCGTGGCGATGCTGCAGCCCGAACTGTCAGGCGATTTCGCCGCCATCATGGAGTGGGCGGACGCGGTGCGCCGCATGAAGGTGCGCACCAACGCCGAAACGCCGCTCGACGCCCGCATGGCGCGCTCCTTCGGCGCCGAAGGCATCGGGCTATGCCGCACCGAGCACATGTTCTTCGACGGCGCCCGCATCGTCGCCATGCGCGAGATGATCCTGGCCGACACCGAGAAGGACCGGCGCGCCGCGTTGGCCAAGCTTCTGCCCATGCAGCGCTCGGATTTCCTGGAACTGTTCGAGATCATGGCCGGCCTGCCGGTGACGATCCGCCTGCTCGACCCGCCGCTGCACGAATTCCTGCCCAAGACCGAGGCCGAAATCGCCGAAGTCGCGGCCGTGATGAATGTGTCGCCCGACAAGCTCAGGCAGCGCACCGAGGCGCTGCACGAATTCAACCCGATGCTCGGCCATCGCGGCTGCCGGTTGGCCGTGTCTTACCCCGAGATCGCCGAAATGCAGGCGCGCGCCATTTTCGAGGCGGCCGTCGAGGCCGGCAAGAAAGCCGGCGCACTGGTGGTGCCCGAGATCATGGTGCCGCTGGTCGGCCTGGTGAAGGAACTCGATTATGTAAAGGCGCGCATCGATGCGGTCGCCAAGAGCGTCATGGACGAGAGCGGCGTCAAGATCGATTACCTCACCGGAACCATGATTGAGCTCCCCCGCGCGGCGATCCGCGCCCATGTCATCGCCGAGACGGCCGAGTTCTTCTCCTTCGGTACCAACGACCTCACCCAGACAACCTTCGGCATCTCGCGCGACGATGCGGCCTCCTTCCTGGAAACCTACCGCCAGAAGGGCATCATCGAGCAGGATCCGTTCGTCTCTCTCGACATTGACGGTGTCGGTGAACTGGTGCGCATGGCGGCGCAAAAGGGCAGGGCGACGCGGCCCAGCATCAAGCTTGGCATCTGCGGCGAGCATGGCGGTGATCCTTCGTCGATCCGCTTCTGCGAGGAGGTCGGGCTCGACTACGTCTCCTGCTCACCCTATCGCGTGCCGATCGCCAGGCTGGCTGCGGCGCAGGCCGCTGTGCAGGCGGCAAAGGTAGGACGCGGATAGACCGGTACGAAGCTTGCGGTTTGTATGAAAACTCACGCGGACGTACTGGCGACATGAGCGTAATCTCGACATTGTTTGCGATCAATTTGCGGATGACCGCCAATTGTCTCCGGAAACACACGTTTTAGATGCCACCCGCTCCGTTCCGCTCGATCCTGATTATTCAAACGAAGTTCATAGGCGATATCGTCCTCGCCTCGACGCTCGCCGGAAACCTGCAGCTCGAATTTCCCGGCGCCAGGATCGTGTTCCTCTGCGAAGCCCACTTCGAGAGCTTCGTGGTTGCGCATGGCATCGCTTCCGAGGTGGTTGCGTTCAGGCGAGCCCGCATTCGAGGCAACCCGCTGGAGCGTGGAAAAGAGCTCTATGCCGTGGTGCGGGCGCTGCGCCGCTTCCATTTCGACCTGACGATCGATTTGACCGATTCCAAGACCTCTCGGGTGGTCAGCGGCTTCGTCAACGCCAGGACACGTATCGGCTACAATCCTCCCGAGAGGCCGCTGAAGCTGTTGGAGAGGCAGCCCGCCAATGTGTTTGCCAGACCATTTGGGTTTGGCGGCCAGCATTTTGTCTATCGCTACCTCTCCCCGCTTGAAGCGCTCGGCATCGATCTGCGCGTGACGGTACCGAGCATCCAGCCGTTGCCGTCCGAGGCCGCGAAAGCCTTGGTGCTTCTGGACGGGCACCATATCCACTCGAACGCCTTCGTCGCCATCCATGCGGGCGCGAGTTTCAAGGGCCGGCAATGGCAGCCGGAACGGTTTGCCCAGGCGATTGACGAGATTGCGGCCGAAACCGGACTGGGTGTCGTCCTGGTGGGAGGGCCTGACGAACGTGAAACCGCCGCACGGATCGTTACCGGGACGGCGGCGCCGGTGGTCGATCTGGTTGGAGCGCTGTCGCTCGAGAGCCTGCTGGCGGTCCTGGAACGGGCCCGGCTGTTTCTCGGCAACGAAAGCGGCCCTATGCACATGGCCGCTGCCGCGGGCACCCCGGTTGTCGGCCTTTTCGGCCTGACGCATCCGGCACGCTGGGGACCTGTCGGCGTGCCCAGCATCGTGCTCCGGCCGCCAATGCCGTGCGATTGCGTGGCCAGGGATTTGTGTCGCCGAACCGATCCCAGCAAGGCGTGCTGCGTCTGGCGTCTTGAGGTGAAGCCGGTGGTCGATGCGGTGCGCGAGATCCTCGCACGCACCGAGCTGGAAAAGGAACGCGCTGTCCGAGGGCAATGGACCGGCCGGACTGTCGCCGAATGACGCGTTCACCAAGCGGAAGTTCAAATTGCCGCGTCACGCGTTTTTCTGCTATCCCTCGTCCGATTTTCGCCTTCATGCGGGTTTTGGGATAGCGGCTTGAAGTCGCGGGTCGGGAATTTGGTTTGATGCATCTGCTGCAAAAACATGTCTGCATGATCGCCGTGTCGGTGGCGCTGATATCCAGCGCCCATGCCGCGCCGCTGGTCGAACCCACGCTGCACATCAAGCCGGCCGCAAGCGGAACCGGCCGCGTTGCGCTCACGCTCGATGCCTGCGGCGGCAAGACCGACACGCGCATTCTCTCGGCGCTGGTGGAGAACAAGATACCGGCCACCATTTTCGTCACCGGCATCTGGCTGAAGCGCAACGCCGATGCCGTCGCGATCATGCGGGCGCATCCCGACCTGTTCGAACTGGAAAATCACGGCGGTCGCCATGTTCCGGCGGTCGACACGCCACGGAAAATCTATGGCATAAGCAGCGCCGGCAGCCCGGAGGCTGTGCTCGCCGAGGTCGAGTCAGGGGCCGCGGCTCTGGCCACGACCGGCGAACCGGCGCCGAAATGGTTCCGCGGCGCAACGGCCGAATACAGCCCCTCGGCCATCGCGATGATCCGCAAGCTGGGCTTCAAGATTGCCGGCTTCTCGATCAATGGCGACGGCGGCTCGCTGCTCGGCGCCAAGGAGACGGCCAGGCGTATCGCTGCGGCCAAGGATGGCGACGTCATCATCTCTCATATCAACCAGCCGACCCATGCCGCGGGCGAGGGCGTTGTGCAGGGCCTGCTGGCGCTCAAGGACAAGGGCATGACCTTCGTGCGGCTCGACGACGCCGATGGGACGGGCGATCACGGTACCACCGAGTAGGGCTGTTCAGTGTTTGATGGAATCGCCGAACCGCTCTAACGACTGGGCCTGATCTGAATCTCAATGCACCCGTAGATGCGTCGGGCCGAAGCGTTCAGTCCGGCTTGGCTTCGATGGTGACCTTGCTGGCGTAGAACGCGCCGTGGTCGCGGATGTCGGCCATCTCGTCGAACGGCTGCCGGTAGGCCCACATCGCGTCCTTGCCCGCTTCGCCCGCCGGCAGCACGCTCCAATAGCTGGCGTCACCCTTGTAGGGGCAGTGGGTCGAGTGGTCCGTTCGGCTGAGCTTGTCGAAATCGATGTCGGCGAACGGAACGTAGAAGGCTGCGGGGTAGGGTGCCTCCGTCAGCACCTTCGCCTTCGTGGACGACGCGATGACCGTATCGCCGGCGCGGACCGTGACGGTGCCGGAATACGGCTCTATCGTGATGACCTTGTCGGGATTGCGTTGGAAGCCGGGTGCCGGGTTGGCGATCTTGTCCATGCTGGTTCTCCTTGCCCCGACCTTAAGTGTGGTGGGCGGCCGGATAGAACAAGGCCCGTGGCGCAAGACTAGCCTTCGCGTTGCCGCGGAAATCAGGCGGCGGTTTTGAAGGCGTCCATCAGCCCGGCATAGGCGGCCGCGATGCCCGCCACCGGGTTGCTGCTTCTCGAAATGGTCTCGACTTTCAGCGCCCCGCCGCCGATTGGCAAGGTGAGCAGCAGGAACTGGCGATTGCCGCCATCGCCGACGGATGCCGCCGCGACATGCTGGCCTTCCCCTTCGTTCTGGACGCACATCTTGAACAGCAGCGTGCCGCCGACCGCTTCGAGCGCGCCGCCGACAACTTCGACGAACTCGTCTTCGGAAACAGTCTTTTCGTCCGGCACCAGATCGGCCAGGCTTTCGGCAAGAGTACTCTCGAGAACCTTATCGTCGAGCGCGTCCATGCGAACCTCTTTCCGTCGCCAATCGCACCCCTTTGCCCGTTAACGAAGATTAACGCCGACGATGGCCGGATTATGGCACTTTTTGCGGTTGGTCCGATCACGAGAGTTTGCGCCGGCGTAATGTATTTGAAGCCCATGCCATTCGAATGGCAGCAGGCCAGCCAGGCAAAATCAAAAAGCGTCCGGATTCAATCATTTGCCAAATACAGGCCGAACTCCGACTTTCGTCAGCCGCGCCGGTGGGTGGCTGGACAATTCGCCGGTTCGCTTCACAATGCGGTCAAAAGCGCGAGGCGAAAAGCTCGGGGCAAAAAGCGTCACGGAGGGAACGGCATGCTGGGACTGATGCAGGAATGGCCGCTGCTGTGCCACAAGCTGATCGACAATGCCGAAAGGCAACATGGTGTGCGCGAAATCGTGTCGCGTTCGATCGAGGGGCCGATCGTGCGCACCACCTACGCCGACATCCATCGTCGTTCCCTCAAGGTCGCCCAGCGCTTGGAGCGCGACGGCTTTGCCTTGGGCGACCGCATCGCGACGCTGGCCTGGAACACCGCCCGCCACATCGAGGCCTGGTATGGCATCATGGGCATCGGTGCTGTCTACCACACCCTCAACCCGCGCCTGTTTCCCGAACAGATCGTCTGGATCATGAACCACGCCGAGGACAAGGCCGTCTTCGTCGACCTTACCTTCATCCCGTTGCTGGAGAAGATCGCGGGTGCCGTCCAATCGCTGAAGAAGGTGATCGTGCTCACCGACAAGGCGCACATGCCGCAAACGACCCTGCCCGGTGTCGTTGCCTACGAGGACTGGCTTGACGAGGTCGATGGCGACTTCGCCTGGAAGACCTTTCATGAAGGCACCGCGGCCGGCATGTGCTATACGTCCGGCACGACGGGCGACCCGAAGGGCGTCCTCTACAGCCATCGCTCGAACGTGTTGCACGCCATGATCGCGGCCATGCCCGACTCCATGGGCCTGTCGGCGCGCGACACGATCCTGCCGGTGGTGCCGATGTTCCATGCCAATGCCTGGGGCCTTGGCCAGAGCGGTCCGATGACCGGCGCCAAGCTGGTCATGCCTGGCTGCAAGATGGACGGCGCCTCGATCTATGAGTTGCTCGATCAGGAGAAGGTGACCTTCAGTGCCGCCGTGCCGACCGTTTGGATGATGCTGCTGCAATATCTAGAAGAGACCGGCAAGACACTTCCCTATCTGAACAAGGTCGTTATCGGCGGTTCGTCCTGCCCGCGCGCACTGATGACGAAATTCCAGGACAATTACGGTGTGCAGGTCATCCACGCCTGGGGCATGACCGAAATGTCGCCGCTCGGCACGCTATGCACCTTGAAGCCGGACTATGTCAGCCTTGACGGCGAGGCCCGGCTCGACGTCCAGGGCAAGCAGGGTTATCCGCCCTTCGGCGTCGAAATGAAGGTGACCGATGACGAGAACAACGCGCAGCCCTGGGACGGCAAGACGTTTGGCCGGCTCAAGGTACGCGGCCCGGCCGTGGCCCGCGCCTATTATGGCGGTGCGGGCGCGGAGCAGTTCGATGAGGAAGGCTGGTTCGATACCGGAGACGTCGCTCATATCGATGCTGGCGGCTACATGCAGATCACCGATCGCGCCAAGGACGTCATCAAGTCCGGCGGCGAATGGATTTCGACCATCGACCTGGAGAATCTGGCCGTCGGCCATCCCGATGTAGCGGAAGCGGCGGCCATCGGCGTCCAGCATTCGAAATGGGGTGAGCGGCCCTTGCTGGTCGTCGTCGCCAAGCCGGGCAAGGAACCGACCAAGGCCGAGATTCTCGATTTCATGGATGGCAAGGTGGCCAAATGGTGGATGCCGGACGACGTCGCCTTCGTCGGCGAGATACCGCACACCGCCACCGGCAAGATCCAGAAGACCACCTTGCGTCAGCAGTTCAGGGACTATCGCTTGCCGACGGATTGAGGGGATGTTGCGTGTTTCGGCTTCAAGCCGCCGCAAAAAGGCACTAAACCTCCATCCGGGTTGGGGCAGCGCAGAGAATAATGGTTAGCATTCCCGAACGGCAAACGTCGAAGGCTGCCGGCTGGTCGCGGCGCACGGCCGCCTTTTCGATGGTTCTTTTGCTGACGAACTTTGTCGGCCATCGCTTCGGCCTCGTCCAAACGCCGGTGTTCCTGTGGGTGCTGGGCATTGTCGCCCTGCTGGCGGCGTTGGCGCTGCTGTTTGCCGGCCTGGCCTTTGCGAGGCTGTGGAATTTTGGTGACCGTGGTGGCCGTGATCTCAGCGTCGGCGCCTTGCTGGCGCTGCTGGTGCTCACCCCCTACGGCGTTGCCGTCTACTGGGCGACGATCTATCCGCCGCTGCGGGACATCTCGACCGATTTCGACGAACCGCCCGCGCTCGATGTCGGTGACCGGACCAAGGACATGAACGTACTGTCCCCGCCGACGCCGGGTGAGCAGACGTTGCAGACCGACAGCTATCCATTGGTCACCGCGCGCAGCTACGACCTGCCATTCGAGACCGTCGTCAATGCCGTTGAAACCGTGCTCGACCGGCGCGGCTGGGATCTTTCGGAGCCTTATCCCGAACTCGCCGGACAGACAGAGGTGACCATCATCGCCGTCGCCCCGAGCTTCGTTCTTGGCCTTCCTGCGGACGTCGCCATTCGCGTGAGGGATGACGGCGACACGGTCATCGTCGACATGCGGTCGGCCTCGCGCTACGGCCGCCACGACCTTGGCGACAATGCCGCGCGCATCACCGATTTCCTGGCGGAACTGGATCAGGAAGTCGCCGGCCAGGTCGGCGCGGCGCCGGCCGAGTAGCCATGTCCGGGCGAATTCACGCTCGCGACAATGGCAGGATCAACGCGTGGGTGGTGGGCAGGCCTATCGGCCCGGCGTGAAGATGCCGTCGATGGCGGGGGCGGCGTCCGTCGCCACCACGCCGCGCGCCACCAGGTCCTCCAGATGGGCAAGCACCGACAGGCCGGCGGCGCCGTGCAGCCGGGGATCGGTATCCCTGTAGATCGCCTTGACCATGTCGGGAATGGTCCTGTCGCCGGCTCTGATCCGCTCCAGTATGGCTCGTTCGCGCATCTTGCGATGGGTCTTCAGCCCGCGCATGAAAGCGCGCGGCGCCGCTACCGGTCCACCATGGCCAGGCAGCAGCAGGCGATCGCCGCGCTCGATCAGCCGGTCCAGCGATGCCATGTAATCGGCCATTGCCCCGTCCGGCGGCGCGACGATGGAGGTTGCCCAACCCATGACATGATCGGCTGAAAACAGGATGCCGGTTCCTTCCAGCGCGAATGCCGCGTGATTGGCGGTGTGGCCGGGCGTCAGGACCGTCCGGATCGCCCAGCCGTCGCCGCTGACCAGTTCACTGTCCAGCAACGCGATGTCGGGAACGAAAGCGGTGTCGGCGCTGGCGTCGAGCGCATTGGTTTCGCCGATATGCAAGGGCCTCGCCGTTCGGTGCGGTCCTTCCGCCAGCACCAGGGCGCCGGTGTGCTCCTTCAACCGGGCCGCCAGCGGAGAATGGTCGCGATGCGTGTGGCTGACGAAGATGTGGCTGACCGGCCGTCCGGCGATCACGTCGAGCAAGGTCCGGAGATGCGACCCGTCATCCGGTCCGGGATCGATCACCGCCAGCGTGTCGCGTCCCACGACATAGCTGTTGGTGCCATGAAAGGTGAAGGGACTGGGATTCCGGGCCGTGACGCGCTGCACGTCGGGGGCCACGCTTACGCCCTGGCCATATGCGGGGTCGAAGCTGGTATCGAATTTGAGAGCCATGTCGGCGCATTGTTCCAAGAACGGCAAAACCGATTGCCGCATAGCACGCAAGCCAATATAGGAAAATGCAAGACCGCGATTTCTGGTTCGCGGCAAGATTGAATTGGGGAAGACCATGACAACCGCAACGACGACGCGCCCGCTTGTTTTTCTGGCCTTGCCGCAGGAAGGTGCTGCGCGACTGGCGACGCAGTTTTTGCTGGCGATCGCCGGCACACTGCTGTTGACCCTTTCGGCCAAGACCAAGGTGGTGCTCGGGCCTGTCGATATCTCGATGCAGACGCTCGCCGTCTTTCTGATCGCCGCCGCCTTCGGCATGCGGCTCGGCGTCGCCACCCTGCTGCTCTACATGGCGGAAGGCGCGATGGGCTTCCCGGTCTTCCAGGGCACGCCGGAAAAAGGCATCGGCATCGCCTACATGCTGGGCTCGACCGGCGGCTATCTCGCCGGCTTCGTGGTAATGGCGGCGATTGTCGGCTGGGCCGCCGACCGCGGCTGGGACCGTCATCCGATCAAGCTTTTCAACGCCATGCTGGTTGCCGAAGTGGTGATGATGGCGATGGGTTTTGCCTGGCTGGCGCTGCTCATCGGCCCGGAAAAATCCTGGCAGTTCGGCGTCGTGCCGTTCATCGTCGGCGACCTGATCAAGGTCGCTCTCGCGGCCAGCCTCGTGCCGGCCGTCTGGTCGTTGCTGAAGCGCTCCTGATTTGAGAGCATCCGGCCCGGATCACTCCGGGCCGGGGCTTGGCCTGCGATGAGCTCGGGCCTGTTCCCCAGGCATGTCACGGACGGGCGTTTCTGATGAAGGTTCTGGTCACCGGCGCCGCCGGCTTCATAGGCTATCATGTCGCCAGGCGGCTCCTGGAGCGTGGTGACGAGGTTGTCGGCATCGACAGCATCAACGACTACTACGACCCCGACATCAAGCAGGCGCGGCTGCGGCTGCTGGCCGAGGCGAGCCGCGGCACCAATGCCGGCTATCATTTCATCCATGGCAATCTTGCCGACCGTGGCGTGGTCGATGGCTGCTTTGCCGACCACGCCTTCGACCGGGTGATCCATCTCGCCGCCCAGGCAGGCGTCCGCTACAGCCTGGAAAATCCGCGCGCTTATGTCGAGAGCAACATCGTTGCTTTCACCAACATGCTCGAGGCCTGCCGTGGCAGCCGCGTCGGGCACCTGACCTATGCCAGCACCTCCAGTGTCTATGGCGCCAACACCGACATGCCGTTTTCCGAGCATCGCCCGGCCGACCATCCCTTGCAGTTCTACGCCGCCACCAAGCGCGCCAACGAACTGATGGCGCACAGCTACAGCCATCTATTCGGCCTGCCGACCACGGGGCTGCGTTTCTTCACCGTGTACGGTCCCTGGGGGCGACCTGACATGGCTCTGTTCCTGTTCACCAGGAGCATCCTGGCCGGCGAGCCGATCAAGCTGTTCAACAACGGCAACCACACGCGCGACTTCACCTATGTCGAGGACATAGCCGAGGGCGTGATCCGTGCCAGCGACAGCCCTGCCGCGGCCAACCCGGCCTGGGATTCCGGCCATCCGGATCCGGCGACCAGCAGTGCGCCCTGGCGCATCTTCAACATCGGCAACAACAACCCGGTGAAGCTGACCGCCTATGTCGAGGCGCTGGAAAACGCGCTTGGCCGCAAGGCCGTGGTCGAACTCTTGCCGCTGCAGGCCGGCGACGTGCCCGACACCTTCGCCGACACTTCGGCGCTGCATGCGGCGGTCGGCTACCGCCCCCGCACCTCGGTCACCGAGGGGGTAGGGCGGTTCGTCGAGTGGTACCAGGATTATTTTGGGCGGCGTTGAACGCGCTCTTGGCCGCGTAGAGGCCGGCTCCTGGTCGAAAAGGACCAGGAACTAAAAAATGTGCTAGTCTCCCAAGTCATCAGACGGTGGGGATTGCCATGTTGGAAACGGACAAGCTGTTCGCGGGCTCGATTCCGGAAAACTACGACCGCTACATGGTGCCTTTGATTTTCGAGCCGTTCGCCGTCGATATCGCGCAACGAGCCGCGGCTCTGTCGCCGGGCGCGGTCCTGGAAATCGCCGCGGGCACCGGGGTCGTCACCCGCGCGTTGGCGCCAAGATTGGCCCCTGGCGCAAGCTATGTCGTCACCGACCTGAACCAGCCGATGCTCGACTATGCCGCCTCGCGACAGACACCCGACAGCCGCATCGAATGGCGCCAGGCGGATGCGATGGCGCTGCCGTTCGAGGATGCGGTCTTCGATCTCGTCTGTTGCCAGTTCGGTGCGATGTTCTTTCCAAACCGCACCTCCGCCTACCGCGAAGCCAGGCGGGTCTTGAAGCCGGGAGGACGGTTCTTGTTCAACGTATGGGATCGCATCGAGGAGAATGTGTTCGCCGATGACGTGACCAATGCGCTGGCGCGGATTTTTCCCGACGATCCGCCGCGCTTCCTGGCACGCACGCCGCACGGCTACCACGATAAGGCGCTGATCCGTCGCGACCTGGAGGATGCGGGTTTCTCCGACGTTGCGATCGAGACGACAGCCGAACAAAGCCGCGCATCCTCGCCGCGCCTTCCGGCCGTCGCTTATTGTCAGGGCACCGTCCTTCGCAGCGAAATCGAGGCCAGGGACGCTGGAAAACTGGACGCCGCAACCGATTACGCGGCATCCGCCATCGCCGACAGACATGGCAGTGGCGAAGTTGCCGCCAAAATCCAGGCACATGTAATCATGGCTGTGGCCTGAATGCTGGAACGTCTGCCCTACGGTGATCGGGGCCTCGGCCTTGCCAAGATTGGGATCAGGCGGGTCCGGCCGAAGCGGGAGGCGCCCGTCGATGGACGGTATTCAACATGGCCGACACGTTTGTCGTGTGCCGCATTGACAAGCCAATGCATGAAACCTAAGCACAGGCACTCAGGGCCGGGGGGCTTTGGCATGTCGAGGAGAGCTTCTTGAAAGGAATTATCCTTGCTGGAGGCAGTGGAACACGTCTTTATCCACTAACATTAGCAGTCTCTAAGCAAATTCTTCCCATTTACGACAAGCCGATGATCTATTATCCGCTGAGCGTGTTGATGCTCGCGGGAATACGAGAGATTCTGATCATTTCGACGCCTCGTGATCTGCCGGCTTTCCGTGCTTTACTCGGCGACGGATCGGACTTCGGGCTGGCACTGTCTTATGCCGAGCAGCCGCAGCCCAATGGCCTCGCGGAAGCCTTCATCATCGGCCGCGATTTCATCGGCAAGGACTGCGTGTCGATGATCCTGGGCGACAACATCTATTTTGGCGACGGGCTGTCGCAGCTTTGCCGTGCCGCGGCATCGCGCCAGAGGGGGGCTTCGGTGTTCGCCTACCATGTCGAGGACCCCGAACGCTATGGCGTGGTGTCTTTCGACAAGGCGACCGGAACCGCGCTGACGATCGAGGAAAAGCCGCAGAAGCCGAAGTCCAACTGGGCCGTCACCGGTCTCTATTTCTACGACAACGACGTCGTCGACATCGCCCCGACCATTCGTCCTTCGGCGCGTGGCGAGATCGAGATCACGGCGGTCAACAATGTCTATCTCGAGCGCGGCCAGCTCCATGTTCACCGGCTGGGCCGCGGCTATGCCTGGCTCGACACCGGCACCCATGACAGCCTGCACGAAGCCTCTTCCTTCGTGCGCACGATCGAGCATCGCCAGGGCATCAAGGTCGCCTGCCCGGAGGAGATCGCCTTCGAACAGGGTTGGCTGACGGCGGACATGGTGCTGGAGCGCGCGACCCGCCTGGGAAAGAACGAATACGCCGCCTATCTGCGCAGGCGTGTCGCCGATCTTTCGGAGGGCTAGATGCTGGAGGTGAGATCCCTGGGCATCGACGGGGTGCTCGAAATCGTTCCCAAACGCCATGGCGACGCACGCGGTTTCTTCATGGAGACCTACAATGCCGAGCGCTTTTCGCAGGCCGGCATCGACCTGACTTTCGTGCAGGACAACCACTCCTATTCCGCCGCCCCGGGCGTCCTGCGCGGGCTTCACTACCAGCTTGCGCCGCGCGCCCAGGACAAGCTGCTGCGCGTCATCCGTGGCAGCATCTTCGACATCGCGGTCGATATCCGCCGCGCCTCGAAAACCTTCGGAAAATGGGTCGCGCTGGAAGTGTCGGCCGAAAAGGGCAATCAGATCCTGGTGCCAAAGGGTTTCGCGCACGGCTTCGTCACGCTCGTGCCCGACACCGAGGTGCTGTACAAGGTGACCGACACCTATTCGCCCGAGCATGACCGCTCGATCCGTTTCGACGATCCCGCCATCGGCATCGAATGGCCGTCGCTGGCCGGCGGGTTCCAGCTTTCCGACAAGGACCTCAAGGCGCCGCTGCTGGCGGCGGCCGAGGTGTTCGCCTGATGGAGCGTGTGGTGCATAAGGACGGCGCGATGAATTTTCTGGTGACGGGCGGTGCCGGCTTCATCGGTTCGGCGGTATGCCGGCATCTGTGCGCCAACCCGGCCTACCGGGTGACCAATCTCGACAAGCTGACCTATGCGGGCAACCTGGCCTCGCTGCGGCCGATCGAGAATGTCCACAATTACAGCTTCGCCCAGGCCGATATCTGCGACGAGAGGGCGGTGCTCGATCTCCTGCGCCGCGACGATATCGACATCGTCATGAACCTCGCCGCCGAGAGCCATGTCGACCGCTCGATCGACGGCCCGGGCGCCTTCATCGAGACCAACATCGTCGGCACCTACAAGATGCTCAATGCCGCGCTCGAATACTGGCGCGGCCTGTCAGGCGACAAAAAGGGCCGCTTCCGCTTCCATCACGTCTCGACCGACGAGGTGTTCGGCGACCTGCCTTTCGATGGCGGCATGTTCGTCGAGGAGACGCCCTACGCGCCGTCCTCGCCCTATTCCGCCTCGAAGGCGGCCTCGGACCATCTGGTGCGCGCCTGGCACGAGACCTACGGCCTGCCGGTCGTGCTCTCCAACTGTTCCAACAACTACGGCCCCTATCATTTCCCCGAGAAGCTGATCCCGCTCGTCATTCTCAACGCGCTCGACGAAAAGCCGCTGCCTGTCTATGGCGCCGGCGCCAATGTGCGCGACTGGCTGTTCGTCGAGGATCACGCGCGTGCCCTGGAACTGGTCGCCATGAAAGGCCATCCGGGCGAGAGCTACAATGTCGGCGGCAATTCGGAACGCACCAACCTCGCCGTCGTCGAGACGATCTGCGACCTGCTCGACACCAGGCGTCCGCGCGCCGGCGGCAGGCGCTATCGCGAGCTGATCTCCTTCGTCACCGACCGTCCCGGCCACGACCGCCGCTATGCCATCGATGCCACCAAGATAAGCCGCGAGCTCGGCTGGACGCCGAGGGAGAATTTCGACAGCGGCCTTGCCAGGACGGTGGACTGGTTCCTCGACAACAAATGGTGGTGGGGGCCGATCCGCGAACAGCGTTATGCCGGCGAAAGGCTGGGCGAAGCACGCAAGGTGGGCGCGTGAGGCTCCTCGTCACCGGACGCGACGGCCAGGTCGCGGCGAGCCTGCTGGAGGCCGGCCGCGCGGGCACGGAGGTCGTCGCCCTCGGTCGCCCGGAGCTCGATTTGGCAAGACCCGACACCGTCATCGACGCCATCGCGGCGGCGAAGCCCGATATCGTCGTGTCGGCCGCCGCCTACACCGCCGTCGATCAGGCCGAGGACGAGCCCGATCTGGCCTTTGCGGTAAACGCGACCGGTGCCGGCAAGGTGGCCGAGGCCGCCGCGCGGCTCGGCGTTCCCGTCATCCATCTTTCGACCGACTATGTCTTCGACGGAACCAGGGCCGGCGCCTATGTCGAAACCGACCCGACGGCGCCGCTCGGTGTCTACGGCGCCTCCAAGCTCGCCGGCGAGCAGGCGGTAGCAGTCGCCAACCCGCGCCACCTGATCCTGCGCACAGCCTGGGTCTACAGCCCGTTCGGAAAAAATTTCGTGAAGACCATGCTGAGGCTCGCCGCCGACCGCGACGAGATTTCGGTGGTGGCCGATCAATGGGGAAATCCCACATCGGCGCTCGATATCGCCGACGCGATCCTGCATACGGCCGCCATGCTGCACGCCGACAAGGACTTCGCCGCGTTCGGCACCTATCACCTGGCCGGCACGGGCGAGACCAACTGGAGCGGCTTTGCCCGTCATATCCTCGACACAAGCCTGAAGTCTGGTGGCCCCTGGGCGCGGGTACGGGATATCACAACGATGGATTACCCAACCAAGGCGCGCCGCCCCGCCAACTCCCGGCTATCGAGCGCGAAATTCGCGGGCGTGTTCGCATGGACGGCGCCGGACTGGCGGAAGTCGGCGGAGGAGGTGGTGCGCCGGGTTGTGATGGGCAAGCAACTCCAACCGAACGTCGCCGGACGCTGAAGCGCTACCCTGAAGGAATCGCAAATGAACGCTGACGGATCAATGCTGTGGCTTAGGCTCGCGCAGTTTGACATACGGCTTCGATATCGGAACTCGACCTTCGGCCCTCTGTGGATCACATTGAATACGGCGATATTCGCTGCGTCAGTGGGATTTTTGTACGCTGTCCTGCTCAATCAGCCCATCAAAGAGTTCCTGCATCATCTGGCTGTCAGCATAGTCCTCTGGCAATTCTTCTCAGCGAGTGTGGTGGAGGGCGCTGAGACTATAATTAACTCCCACGACCTCATCCTCAATACGAAGATTTCACCTGCTTCTTGCGTCTTAAGGAGCGTAACAAAGAATTTTATTATATTACTTCACAACATTATTGTAGTTTTTGTAACTATGATAATAGCGTATCCAAATATAGGTTTGAATTTCCCGATGTTTGCTGTCGGGGTCTCGCTGTTGGCAATCCATGCCACATGGGCAGCGTTTATCGTGGCAATAATTTCCGTAAGGTTCAGGGATGTCCCATTGATCACCACCTCAGCGATGCAGCTTCTGTTTATGCTCTCGCCCATTCTGTGGACGGCGAAAATCCTCCCTTCGAATTCTCCGTTTTTAGTTCTCAATCCCATCGCCTACATGATCGATGCGGCGCGAACGCCTATTCTGAATGGCGGTACCGACTATACGAGTGTGGCGGTTTCGGCAGCGATTGCTGCTTTCGGCGCGGTTGCTGCCTACTTGCTCTATCGGAGGACCGAACGCCGAATTCCTTATTGGCTTTGAGTTCTTGATCCATCCTGCCAAATAGCATCGGAATCCTATGTCGTCGCCATCGATTCAACTGACGGACGTTGTCGTCCGAATCCCGATTTGGTCCGCTCCGGCCAATCGTTCGCTCAAGCAGGCCGCCCTCAGGTTCACCACTGGTGGGCGCTTGCTAGCCGATGACTTTGGTCGCTTTGAGGTCGCGGCGCTCGATGGCGTATCGCTTGATCTTCAGGCTGGCACGCGATTGGGATTGTCTGGCCACAACGGCGCAGGTAAAACAACATTATTGAGGGTATTGGCAGGCATTTTGAAGCCTACGAGCGGCACAGCGGCCGTAAGAGGAGATACCGCTGTTCTGATAAAGCCCTCGATGGGGTTATCCCCCGAACTTACAGGTCGAGAGTTTATCCGACTTCAAAGCCTTATGGCCGGGATTTCGCTGAGAGAAGTTGAGCGGCAGATTGATTCGATTATCGACTTCTCGGAGCTAGGCGATTTCATCGACCTTCCCGTGCGCACATATTCCACGGGCATGCAGACACGGTTGTCGTTCTCGGTCGTTACAGCCTATCCCACGGACATCGTTCTATTGGATGAAGGCTTGGGAACCGGCGACGAATCGTTCCAGAAGAAAGCGCGAGATCGAATGGATCATTGGCTCAACAACGCTGCAATAGTTGTTCTGGCGTCTCACTCCGATGCCTTGATACGATCAATGTGTCACTCGGCTATCTATCTTGAAAAAGGTCGAATCGTTAGAGAAGAGGTTTTCAGCTAATGCGTCGTCAGCTTACTGCAACGCTCGCTGGTACTGGGGCTCGTCTATTCGGGCATCAGGAGTTAAAGCAGTCTTATCACAAGATCTTTGACCCGAATGTTAAGTTGCAGAGCTATAAGGGCCGGTTTGCCTACATGTGCATGTCCACGGCCTATCGTCTTGGCTTGCTTGCTGATCTGCAGTCATCCTACCTCGCGCAGCTGCCCCTCGTTCCAGCAGTGGCTCCGCCGAACCATGTCTACGACCGCGATTTCCTTAATCTGCGATTAAATCGCGTCTATGATCTGCCCGAAGTCGAGATTGATGGGGATCGGCCGCAGACGATTAACGTTCTCGTGCCGGCTTTTGACTTCAAGTCGATCTCGGCCGGCTTTTTTGGTGTATTCCAGATGGCGCTTTTCCTGCGGAAAACCGGCATTAATGTTCGCTTGGTGATGTTCGACAATTTTTATTTCAATCTATCGGAGTTTAGAGAGAAAATTCTAAAGTATCCAGGGATGGAGAGAATATTTGACGAGCTAGAAGTGGAGTATATTGGGGAGAGGAGAGCGCCGCTTAGCGTTTCAAAGTATGACTATGCTGTCGCTACCGTGTGGTATTCGGCTTATCTTGCTGACAAAATTCAGTCAGTGACCAGAAATGAGAAATTCATATACCTTATACAGGATTATGAGGCGTTATTTTACCCGGCAAACAGCTTACATGCGATTGCCGACCGAACATATTCGATGAATTATAGTGCGATTTTCTCCAGCGAGAGCTTGATGGATTTCTTTGTTGCAAACGATGTTGGGGGAATAAAATCTCGCGGATTGTCCTATACATTCTTCAACAACGCGTGCTCGTCGAATCTGCTGCCCAAAAATACCTTCATCGCGCGTAACCGCGAAAAAAAGAAGAAGAAGATCGTCTTCTATTCACGTCCTGTCGTGGATCGGAACATGTTCGAACTCACGGCGCTGGCTCTTGCCACTGCATTCAAGCGGGGAATATTCGACCCCGCTGAATGGGAATGCGTCGGGATGGGGCTTGGTGAAGGAGTTGTCGAACTACTCCCGGGGGCTCGATCGGTTTCGCTGCCGAGGATGGATCTCAGCAGGTATATCGAAGAGGTTTCCAGCTTCGATATCTGTCTGACGTTGATGGCGTCTCCGCACCCAAGTATGATTCCGATGGATTTGGCCGGGTCTGGCTGCGTGGTTGTTACAAACACGTTCAAAACAAAAACCGATGAATATTTGAAGGGACTTAGCGAAAACATCATACCGGCTCAACCGGGGTTAAATGAGCTCGTTGCAGCGCTGGAACTAGCGAAAGCGAAGAGTATGAACTTGGACGACCGATACAAATTTGCGAAGGCTATGAAGTATCCGCGCGATTGGGATCATTCCCTCACTTCAAAACATCTGAATTTCTTCAAGCGGCGTTTGCAAGCAAAATCAACTGCGGGATCAAGTAGTAATCGGACGGCGCCGTAGGTTCTTGGATTCCACTGGCCCCTGTGCTCCAGCCAACAATCGAGTTCCGCAACCGAGATACCGAGCAAGAATCGAGACGATGACAACAACACATACAGCGATCAAGTTTGCCTCACCAGGAGTTCAACGTACTCTGATAGTGGTGGGATGTGGTCGGGGCGGAACAAGCCTTGTTGCGGGCGTCGCCGCCATTCTTGGTGTGCCGATGGGAGCACCACATGGTTCCACCAACCATGAGGATGTGGAGCTTGTTAACTTAGCTCAAGGTCGGGATCTTGACGGCAATCCGATCGGGTTGTCCGCAGAAGTTCATTTGGAAAAGCTGAGGAGCTTAATTCAAGCCCGAAACCGGGCCAATGACCTCTGGGGCTGGAAAGATCCCTCTGCCGATATGTATCTGGATGCGGTTTCGGACGTTTTAAGAGACCCCTTGGTGCTATTTGTTAACCGCGATATGGCCGCAATCGCGCAGTCCGAAGTCAATCAGATGCAGGGTTCGATTGAGCAGGCCTATGACATGGCGCTTCAGCGGTTCGGTAGGTATTGGGGACTGCTGCAGCGACTCCAGTGGCCCACCCTCCTGGTGAGCTATGAGCGGGCCGTTTTGGACCCTGAAGCATTGCTTTGCGAGATTGCCGATTTTGTGGGGCTTACGCCGCCGACGGAAGAGCAGCGGGGAGTGGCCAGAAGATTCGCCGAAGATCGAGAGTACCGAACGCTATAGCGTTTGGTGCATCTAAATTAGTTGTCCTCTCGTTCTGTTCTGCTGATCATGCCGATCAACTGCTGAGCTTGGGCGAATCAATCTTTGTTTGGCTTTATAGTCGGCATGACGGGGCTCAGAATTGGTCTGAGCCGGAGCATTTACCTTTTTCACCTAAGCCATTCGGCAAGGTCGCGGGGGCTCATCAGGAAACATTGGACTCTGTCGCTCGGTTTCTCGCTATCAAGCCGTTCCCTCGTTTGTCCCCGCGAAGGGATCGCCTTGGATAAAACGGGAAAACAACCTCCGAGCGGAAGATGTGGCTCACTTGCGCGAGATCTTATATGATGACACAGTCGAATTTCCAAAATTTCTTGGCTCTCGGATTCTAGTTGGCCGACGGTTGATTTGAGCTTAGCGGTGAAAGGCTGATGGGCGGCCGAATATCTGTGCATGCTGGTCGACTATCCCAGTCGCTGATCGCACTATCAGCCCCTTTGTATCTCGCAGGCGGCGTTCCTGCGCTTTCTGTTCCGTTCCGACTGCAATGCGAGCCAGAACGTCCGTTCTCTAATAATGTCGCCTCACGAAGTGTTGGGGCAGCAGCGCTCGAAAGGGTGACGCCATCCAGGACCAAGGCGCCGGAAATATTCTAAAAAATTGCTGAACTCTGTACTTGCAATGTCGCAAAGGGAACGCCGGGGATAGTGGACGGGGATGATCAGTATACATAGGGCAGCCAATTTGCCTGAATGCTCGGATCAGCTAACTTTGATTGTGATCGGATGCGGGCGCGGCGGTACTAGCCTTGTTGCTGGTGCGGCCAGTATCTTAGGCGTCGATATGGGATCTCCTCACGATTCTATCAATCACGAGGATATGGAAATTGTTTTTGCAGCACAAAATAGAAATTCGGATGGCATCCTGATCGACGAAACTGTAGAAGTAAATATAGAAAGGGTCGTAAATATAATTCGGAAAAGAAATATCGAAAAAACCATATGGGGTTGGAAGGACCCTTCGGCGGACATGTATCTTGCGGAAGTCGCGAATGAGCTGAGGAATCCGTTTGTATTGTTTGTCAATCGTGACATGGCGGCGATAGCGCAGTCCGAAGTTAAGCAAATGCAATGCTCAATTGAGCAGGCCTACGAGATGGCTCTGCTCAGGTTTGGGCGGTATTGGGAGTTGTTGCAGAAGTTGAGATGGCCAACTCTTTTCGTCAGCTACGAGCGTGCGGCATTGGACCCGGAATCACTTCTTTCCGGAATTGCGGATTTTGTCGGGCTTGACCAGCCATCCGGATGCCAGCTCGATTTGGTCCGCAGGTTTGCCTCGGGGCGTGCCTACCGGGCGCTCGCTTGAGCGACGCTGTTGCCCTTGGGCCATCACACTTTCATGTTAGCTTTGTAGGCCGCTTTGCCTTGCAATGTTGATTGCCGGCTCGAACGATAATGCATAGGCTACCCCACCGGCAAAATAAGATCTAGCTAATATAACGGGATCAGTTTCGACAGGAAGCGACCACTTAACTTGAAGGGCTACTTCCGGAGTTCCATGCGGCTGTCGATTGCCGTTTGGGGTGGTTATGCCACGCACAAAGTTACCTGGTGCCGCTCGAAATTGCCCGCATGCGACGGGAGTTTTTAGTGAATCGCCTAGACCAGCTTAGAAGGAACCTCGACAAAGACACAATGGTCGGCGTCGAAATTGGCCCATTCTTCAATCCGGTTGCCCCAAAGGCGGATGGCTGGAACACGACTGTTATTGACTACCAGGACGGTGAGACGCTTCGCAAGATTGCACGAAAGCACTCGGACAGGGGTATTCGCAGCAAGGTCAACGTAATCGAGGATGTCGATATCGTATGGCATGGCCAGCCACTGGACAAAGTGACGCTACAACGGAATCCCGACGGCTATGACTTCTTCATCGCCAGCCACGTAATCGAGCACACTCCCGACATTCTTCGCTTCCTGCAGCAGTGTTCGCGCGTTCTGAAGCCGGACGGGATCGTGTCGCTTGCTGTTCCCGATATGCGAAAGTGCTTTGACCTGTTGAAGTCGCCGACTAGCGTCCGGGAGATCCTTACCGCCTATAGAGAGCGCCGTGTCAGGCACACTCCTGAGGCGCTGTTCGAAGCCCGTGCCTGGGCGACGACTCGGGACGGCAAAACAGCATGGGTTCGTGGTAACCATTTACCCATTGGTTTTGCCCACTCCTTCGGGAGCGCGCTAAAAGGCTACAAGAGCGATGTCAGGCGAGTTGGGAAAGCTCATCCCTATATAGACGCACACACTTGGTTTTTTACGCCGGCGTCGTTCGAGCTTGCGATTTTGCAACTGAATCAGATCGGCTTTCTTGATCTCAATATCGCGTGGCTGGAAGAGAACCATGGCTCTGAATTCATCGTCCAGATGAGGCACGCCGAGGAACCAGGAACAATCCCACGCGAGAAGTTCGACGCAGAAAGAATAAGGCTGGCACTTAAGCACCACGCCGAGTTCGACAGTGAGGTAGGCCCGAGTTACCGCGAGATACCGCCCATACCAGAGCCGGAGCGAATGATTGTTGAAGTCCCTGTAGAGGTGAGGGTTGAAGTTCCGGTGGAGGTGCGAGTTGAAGTTCCAGTCGAGGTATTTGTGCCAGTTGAGCCTCCGATCGAGTCCACCGTTGATCTGGCGAAGCGATTGGCTCTCCGTATCCACCGAAAGATAATGTCGCTCGTTGGGCTAGTCTAACGGCAGCATCCGGTTCCTTGAAAGCATACCTGCAACCAGATCCGGACCTCGCTATGGTATTTGGAGAGGCTGGTCCACGGGTTGGTATTCAGTTGCTTTTCTGCCCTGTCAGGTTTCCTAATTTCGGCAATCGCCGTTCGGGGTTGCCTATTAACTTGAGTCCTAAGCCGCCGGGTTGCACGTGGCTGGGATAAGCTTGGTCGGAGCCCAACGTCTGTACAAGTTGCTGGAACCCAAAAAACATCTGGCTATGCCTCGTCCCCCGCAGTATGCGATACAGCAGGCGGGGGCCGGAGATGCTACTTGGAAGTGTACGAATGATTCTCATGTTCACACTTTGCTGGTGGTTTCGCCGACAGCCCGGAGTTTAGTACTGCCTAATGAATACTTCCCTGGAAGCTGTGTTCGGACTCAGGCCCGGGATGCGGCGCGCCTTCATCATGGTCCAGGACGTGGCCATGGTCCTGGTCGCGGTCGCGCTCAGCCTTGTCCTGTCGCGATCGGATCTTTCATTCGGGGCGCTCTCCACGGAGGGGCTTCTCACCTGGGCAAGCATCGTGCTCATCAGCCATCTTCTGTTCAGATATTGCGGCCTCTACACCACGGTCTGGCGCTTCGCCTCGACGCCCGATTTCTTCAACATCCTGAAGAGCTGCGCGATCCTGACATTCGTGCTCTACGCCGTTTCGCTGGTCGTGCGTTCCTTCCAGCCGGTCGCGGGCCTCAACGAGCGCCAGTTCATCGTCTTCCTGCTCGTCTCCTTCACCATCATCTCGGCGCCCCGGCTGTTCTACCGCTTCCTACGCGACGGCGCGAGCTGGGGTATTTTGAACGGCAAGGCCGACAAGACACGAACCAAGCAGGCCCTGTTCGTCGGGCGGCTCGGCGAGGCCGACCTGATCATTCGTTTCACGCGCACGGCGCAGCCCGCCGACCATTCCATCGCCGGCATCATGGCGACCGAGCGCGGCGCGCCGCTCGGCACGCGCATCCAAGGGGTTCCCGTGGTGGCGACCCGGCCGCGCCTAATCGATGTCCTGGAGGACTATGCGACCGGCAGCAAGAGCCTCGACCTGCTGATCTTCGGCAGCGGCGCCGAGCATGAGATCGAGGAATATTCCGAGCTGGTCCGCGTCGCGCGCCACGGCGACATCGGGGTCGTGCAGTTCGCGGGGCTTTCGCAGGTCGGCCAGGAGGGCAAGCTCGTTCTCGATGCCGTCGAGATGGAAACGATCCTGCGCCGCCCGACGGTGCCGTCCGACATCGAGCGCATCGGCGCCTTCGTCGGCGGCAAGCGCGTCCTGGTCACGGGAGGCGCCGGCTCCATCGGGCGAACGCTGGTCAAGCGGTCGTTGGAGCTTGGGGCCGAGGCGGTGCTGGTAGCCGACAATTCCGAATTCGGCATCTTCCAGCTGAGCCAGTATGTCGACGAGAAGGACCATGACCGCCTCAAGGTCCGCATCGTCGATGTCGCTGACAGGCGCCAGATGACGCGCGTCGTCACCGAGTTCAAACCCGACATCCTCTTCCATGCCGCGGCGTTGAAGCATGTTCCGTTGCTGGAGGAGAACTGGGAATCGGCCATCCAGACCAATGTCTTCGGCACGCTTGTCTGCGCCGAGGTCGCCGCCAGGTGCGGCGTGGCGCAATTCGTCATGGTCTCGAGCGACAAGGCCGTCGATCCGACGTCCGTGCTCGGCATGACCAAGCGGGCCGCCGAACAGATCGTCAGCGCCTTGCACGGAACGCCAGCCGGCGAACCGGGCGGCCGCCGAGCCGCCACCAAGTTCATCGCGGTGCGCTTCGGCAATGTCTTCGGCAGCAATGGCTCGGTGGCGACCATATTCCAGGCCCAGATCGAGGCCGGCGGGCCGGTCACCATAACCGACCGGCGCATGACGCGCTATTTCATGACTGTCGCCGAGGCCGTCGACCTCGTCATCATGTCGGCGGCCGATGCCGCGTCGCGGCCGGCCGACCAGGACTATGCCGTCTACATGCTCGACATGGGCAAGCCCGTGCCGATCGTCGAGGTCGCCGAAACGATGATCCGCATGGCGGGAAAAAGCCCCTATACGGACATCCCAATCCGCTTCACGGGCATCCGGCCGGGCGAAAAACTCCACGAGACCCTGCACGGCGAAGACGAGGAATTGGTCGAGCTCAGCATTGCCAAGATCTTTGGCCTCAGCACCGATGTCGCCCGGTGGTCGGATGTCCAGGCAGCACTCGCGGCGCTGCAGCAATCCATGAAGAGCCAGGACAAGGCGGCCTCGCTCACCATCCTGGCCGATCTCGACCGCGCGACGAAGACAAGGGCGAACGCGCAGCAGGACGCGGTCCCGAAGACGGCCGGGCAGGCGAGCTAAAGCAATTCCAGGAAAGTCTGTATTTCGTGGCTCGGAAAACCTCGCGCGCAAGGCGTTTGACATCGGTGGATAAGACAGATCTGCGCATTGCGGTCCTGATGGCCACGAAGGACGGCGCCGCCTTCATCGACGAGCAACTGCAGTCGCTGCTCGCGCAGTCCCATCCTCTGATCGACCTCTGGGTATCCGACGACGGCTCCGTCGACGGCACGGTTGCCGTCATTGAAGCCTGGAAGCGCCGCTGGGCAAAAGGTCGGATAAATCTGGTGGAGGGGCCGCGGCAAGGCTTTGCCGCCAATTTCCGGTCGATGATCCTCGACCCGCGCATCGATGCGGATTGTTACGCCTTCAGCGATCAGGACGATGTCTGGGAGCCCGACAGGCTTGAAAGCGCCCTTGACTGGATGCAGGCATTTGACGCGGAAGTCCCGCTGATGTTCTGCTCGCGAACCGCGACCATGACCGAAACCGGAAGCCTGGTCGGCCATTCGCCGTTGTTCAGCCGTCCGCCGACCTTCCGCAACGCGCTGGTGCAGAGCATTGCCGGCGGCAACACCATCCTGCTCAACCGTGCCGCGCGCGATCTGTTGGCCAGGGCCTCCGCCCGCACCGGTTTCGTCAGCCACGACTGGTGGGCCTATCTTGTTATCACCGCCGCCGGCGGCGTCGTCCGCTACGATCCGCGGCCATTGGTGCGCTACCGCCAGCATGCGGCAAACCTGGTCGGCGCCAATGCATCGTGGCAGGCGCGGATCTCGCGGCTCGGCCGCCTGTTCAAGGGCCAGTTCGCGGACTGGACCGATGTCAATCTTGCCGGCCTTGCCGTCAATCGCGATCTCCTTACGAAGGAGGCGCTGGCATGCCTCGATCTGTTCGCGAAAGGTCGGCGAGGCAGCCTTTTCCAGCGCCTGGGCGCGCTGCGCAAAAGCGGCGTCTATCGACAGACCTTTGCCGGGACGCTCGGGCTCTATCTCGCCTTCGTGCTGGGTCGTATCTGAATATCGAGACGGCGTGGCGCGCTTGGTCAGGAAGGCGACCTCGTGCTACCGCGTGAAGCCCTGGCAGGGAGCCCTATCGGCCACTCATGAAGACAGACAAGAAAATCTTCGATCTCGCCGGTGCCGCTGTGCTGCTGGTGGCAACCTCTCCCATTCTGTTGCTTGCCATTCTTGCCGTCCGTGCATCGTCACCTGGCCCGGTGATTTTTTCCCAAACGCGGGTTGGCCGCGAAGGCGCGCTCTTTCGCTGCCACAAGTTGCGGACGATGTACCAGGGCACGCCATCCTTGCCCTCGCATGAAACCCCGGTGAGCGCCGTGACATCGGTTGGAAAAGGTCTGCGGAAATTCAAGCTCGACGAGTTGCCGCAGCTCTGGAATGTCCTGCGCGGTGAAATGAGCCTGGTTGGGCCGCGCCCCTGCCTGCCGACCCAGACGGAACTGATCGAATGCCGCAGGCGGCTGGGGGTTTTGCGGGCTCTGCCCGGGATGACAGGCTTGGCCCAGATCAGGGGCATCGACATGTCGAACCCGCAACTTCTGGCCGAAACCGATGCCACCTATCTCAGGACCGCGTCGTTCTGGCTCGACCTTCGGATCCTGTTTGGAACGCTCTATCGCGGCTGAGCTGCCGCGCTATCTCGGTCAGCCGCTCCAGAGTGCTGGTTTCCGGCGCCCAGCCTTGCGAGGCAAGCAGCGAAGGGTCGCATATCTGTGTCGCGGTCAGGCTGTCCCAGAACGTCCGCTTGCCAAGCAGTATGCCGGCCGCCCGCATCGGTGCGGCCGGCATTGTCATCAGGCGCGTCGGCCTCCCGAAACCGCGGCGAAAGGCACCGATGATGGCAGCGACGGAAACCGGCGGCACGTCGCTGGCGGTATAGATCTGATGAAGCGGCCGCGAATGGCAAAGCAGATGCCACACCGCCCGTGCCGCCGATTGCGATGACAGCAGCGAGCGGTTTGCCGTCAATGCGCCTGTTGGCATCGGCAGAGCCGTATCGGCGAGCCGCATCAGCGTCACCAGGTTTCCTTTCATGCCGATCCCGTAGACTGGAGGCAGCCGCAATATGGCGGCGTCTGTGCGGCCATGCGAGGCATAGGCGCCCAGCACTGCGATTTCCGCTTCGCGCTTCGAGCGCCCGTAGGCGTCTTGCGGTTCGGGGACCGTGTCTTCGTTGATCGTTGCGCTGGCACGCGCGCCGATCACGGCCCGGACCGAGGAAAGATGGATGAACCGTCCGCTTGCCTGCGTGGCTGCGGCATGCGCCAAACGTGCGCTCAATTGCGCGTTGGCTGCCAGAAAATCGGCTTCGGTGGCATTGCCCTGGTCATTGTTCAGACCCGCGCAATGGACGATATCCGTAACGTCCGTGGTCAGCGCCAGGAAAGCCGCGGCCGGTGCATCGAACCCCGGCATCGGCACGGCGCCGGTCCCCGCATCTAGTCTCTCCGGCTGGCGGGAGGCGAGGCGAAGCTCGACACCGGCCTCACGAAGCCGATGGACCACTTGGCGGCCGATGAAGCCCGTCGCGCCCGTAACCAGGACTTTCATCGTCTCGCCCGGACCGGCTATTGGGCGACTGGCGGAGATGCCAGGCCTTCCACTGCTGGAGCGGCTTGGCCCTTCGCTCGTGACATCGCCTGGGTTTCCACAACTGGTGGAAGGGCTTGCCCTTCCACCAACGCAACCTGGCGCCCACAGGCAAGATATGTTCCCGACACCAGGAAGACCATGAAGACCGAGTCCAGAATGTCATGACCGATCAGGATGCCCGTCATTCCGGCGGTCAGATAGGTGATCACGACGGCGACAATCATGGTGGCACCAAACCGCTCGATCGGATCGGTGCTGTCGCGAAGGACCCGGGCGGCATTTCTGGCGGCAACCACAAAGATCGCTGCCAGCGTCACCGCACCCAGGATCCCGGCCTGCACCAAGGCGGTCAGGAAGCCGTTGTGGAAATGATTGAAACCTTCATCCATCCCGAACTGATCCTGAAAGCCCTGCTTGATCAAGAGCCGGGTGGCGCCCACTCCATGTCCGAAAAATGGCATCTCACGAAATGCCTTCAGCCCGATGTCCCAAAGGGCGACGCGCGATCCCAAAGCTGTCGCGTAGTCACCGTGGGCCGCCAGCGCATCCCAGTCGGAGTGCAGAAATTCGACACGCCCCGCTATCGTCTGGAACCCGAAAACCGCGATCGTGACGGCGATCGCGGCCAGCAGCAAAAGCACGCGAACGGCATTTCTACCTCTCAGCCTCTGCTGGTTGATCAGCAGAACGGCGATACCGGCAATCAGCAGTGCCAGCCAGACAATGCGCGTACCGGAGTAGACGATGGCGATCGTTCCGCCGAGTGCGGCGCAGATGAGGGCGATCCTGTATCTCTCTATGCCGGATAGTGCAGCGGCCACGCAGGTTACCACCGCAAGGCAGAGGACCTCAGCGAAAACGATAGCATTCCCGGCCCCGCCCTCGGCGCGTATACCAAGCCGATACTGCTGGTAGACCGCCAGCAGCAACGCGCCAAAACAGGCCGCCATGCTGGCCAGCACAATGATGCGGACGAGCATTGTCTTTTGCGAAATGCTCCAGGTCGAATAGGAGATGGGAAAAAACAGAAAGGTGATCAGCGGGATAAGATGCCGCGCGTCCTTGACGATCGCGTGGTTGACGAGGGACGCCAGGACATTGCTTGCGCAATAGGCATAGATCGCGATCGTCAGCGCCATCATCGCCCGGTCGACATTGAAGCGTCTTCTCTTCAAGGCAATCAACAGGACGGACCACAGGCCGCCACCATTGAACACGAAGCTGACCACCGATCCCAGGACCGGAGGGAAAAAGAAGCAGAGAATGGAGAAGTAGATATTGATCCGCGAAGGCGTGAATTGCTGCCTTATGGATGAAAGCCGGTTCAATTTTCGGACCTGCTATCCAGAGAAATTTTATGCGGCACATCGTGTTTGGTCAAACCGAATGCGCTCGCCTCGAAACTGCCCCATGCTTCATCACGCACTTGCCCGCTCTCGAAAAGCGTATAGCGGCTGGGTCGCTGTTTCGATAGTGCGCCAGGATCGATTGCCGCCGAAATCCCGCAGTCGGGCCCAACTGACCCCTGCAGCGTCGCCGCAGCGTCCCTTACAGGCAATATTTTCCCTGCCTTTTCCCGGCCGGAGGGCTTTCAAGCAGAAATTTCCGGGTTTTGCCAAAAGCATGGAAAATTCATTCCCGAACGGACTGCTGCCGGGCTCGTCTTGCATTGTTCTGGGCCGCGACGATCTGCTAGAACGCCCGCACGAAACACTTTGTCCAGAAGCGAAGCTTGAACCGGGCGCAAAAGGCTCGATGATTTGATGCAGGATCTTCTGTTGCAAGGCATGAGAGAACGCTCACGGTCCATGATATCAGCGCTTACGCATCTGCAGCGGCTTGAAGCCGAATCCATTCACATATTCCGCGAGGTCGCGGCCGCCTTCGCCAAGCCGGTCATGCTCTATTCCGTCGGCAAGGATTCGTCGGTGCTGATGCATCTGGCGATGAAGGCGTTCTATCCGGCCAAGCCGCCATTCCCCTTTCTTCACGTCGACACCACCTGGAAATTCCGCGAGATGATCGCATTTCGCGATCAGATGGCGCAGAAGTTGGGTTTCGACCTTCTGGTTCATGTCAACGAAGACGGCGTACGCGACAACATCAATCCGTTCGATCACGGTTCGAACACCCACACCCATGTGATGAAGACCGTGGCGTTGCGCCAGGCGCTCGACAAATACGGCTTCGATGCGGCCTTTGGCGGCGCCCGTCGCGACGAGGAGAAGTCGCGCGCCAAGGAGCGCATCTTCTCTTTCCGCAATGCCCAGCATGTATGGGATCCGAAGAACCAGCGGCCCGAAATGTGGAAGATTTTCAACACACGTATCGCGCAGGGAGAATCGATCCGCGTCTTTCCCTTGTCGAACTGGACCGAACTCGACATCTGGCAGTACATTCTGCAGGAAAACATCCCGATCGTACCGCTCTATTTCGCCAAGCAGCGGCCGGTTGTCGAACGCGATGGCATGTTGATCCTCAAGGACGATGATCGCATGAAGCTGCTGCCTGGCGAGGTCGTGGAGGACCGGTTGGTGCGGTTCCGCACGCTTGGCTGCTATCCGCTGACCGGTGCCATCGAATCCGACGCCGACACTCTCGAAGCCATCGTTGGCGAGATGCTGACGGCACGCACATCCGAACGGCAGGGTCGCCTGATCGACCGCGATGAAGCCGGTTCGATGGAAAAGAAGAAGCGCGAGGGGTATTTCTGACCATGCGCCACATCATGGCAAAGAGCCTCGCTCCCACGGACGGCGTCCGCGATTATCTGGCCGCGCAGGAGAAGAAATCGCTGCTGCGCTTCCTGACCTGCGGTTCGGTGGATGATGGCAAGTCGACGTTGATCGGACGCCTGCTGTCCGACACCAAGCAGATTTTCGAGGATCAGCTCGCCGCGCTCGAACGCGATTCGCGCAAGCACGGCACGACGGGCGACGACATCGACTTCGCGCTGCTGGTCGACGGCCTCGAGGCTGAGCGCGAGCAGGGCATCACCATCGACGTCGCCTACCGCTTCTTCGCCACGCCAAAGCGCAAGTTCATCGTCGCCGACACGCCCGGCCACGAACAATACACCCGCAACATGGCGACCGGTGCCTCGACCGCCGATCTGGCGATCGTGCTGATCGATGCCCGGCAGGGGGTGCTGCACCAGACTAGGCGCCATTCGATCATCGCCTCGCTGCTCGGCATCCGCCACATCGTGCTGGCAGTCAACAAGATCGATCTCGTCGATTTCGACCAGGCGGTCTTCGACGGGATTGTCGAGGACTACGGACAGTTCTCGCGCGATCTCGGTTTCCAGACCATCGCGCCGATCCCGATGTCGGCCCGCTACGGCGACAACGTTAGCGCCCGCTCCCAAAACACGCATTGGTATTCAGGCCCGACATTGATCGAGCATCTCGAAACCGTCTCGGTCGACGAAGCCACGGCCGAGTTGCCGTTCCGCTTTCCGGTTCAGTACGTTAACCGCCCCAATCTCGATTTTCGCGGTTTTGCCGGCACCATTGCGTCCGGTACCATTGCGCAAGGCGACGAGGTCGTCGTCGCCAAATCGGGCAAGTCCTCGCATGTCAAACGCATCGTCGCTTACGGCGGCGATCTCAAACAGGCGGTGGCCGGCCAGGCCATAACGCTCGTCCTTGACGACGAGGTCGAGGTTTCCAGGGGCAACATGCTGGTTTCGCCGGCCGCACGGCCGCAGGTCGCCGATCAGTTCGTCGCCAACATCGTCTGGTTCGACGAGCACGCGCTTCTGCCGGGCCGGTCTTATATCCTGCGCACCGAGACCGATCAGACCAGCGCCACCGTCACCGACTTGAAATACCGCATCAACGTCAACGATTTTGCCCATGAGGCGGCCAAGTCGCTTGAGATGAATGAAGTCGGTATCTGCAACATTTCGACGCGGGCGCCGATCGCCTTCGATCCGTTTGGCGAGAACCGTACCACTGGCGCCTTTATCCTAATCGATCGCATCAGCAACGCCACGGTTGGCGCAGGCATGATCGTGCACTCGCTGCGTCGCGCCGAAAACATCCATTGGCAATCGCTCGATGTCGGCAAGCGCGTGCGCGCCGACATGAAGAATCAGCGGCCCGCCGTGTTCTGGTTCACCGGGCTTTCGGGCTCCGGTAAGTCGACCATTGCCAACCTGTTCGAGAAGAAGCTGTTCGCCACTGGCCGCCATACCTATATTCTCGACGGCGACAATGTCCGTCACGGTCTCAACCGCGACCTCGGATTCACCGACGCCGATCGCGTCGAGAACATTCGCCGCGTCGCCGAAGTGGCCAAGCTGATGGCCGACGCCGGGCTGATCGTCATTGTCTCCTTCATTTCGCCGTTCAGCGCCGAGCGGCGCATGGCCAGGGAATTGATGGCAGATGGCGAGTTCATCGAGGTGTTTGTCGACACGCCGTTCGAGGAATGCGCCAGGCGTGATCCGAAGGGCCTCTACGCCCGCGCGCTGAATGGCGAGATCAAGAATTTCACCGGTGTCGATTCTCCTTACGAGGCACCGGAGAAACCGGAAATCCATCTGAAGACGCTCGGCAAGTCGGCTGAAGAGATGGTAGATGCCCTGGAACACTGGCTGAACGAGCGTGACATTGCCGAAGACCAATATGACAATGGCGGCGGCATCTGACGACACGTCGATGCTTGAAATCTTCGAGCGGCTGGCTCTAGCCGCCGGGCGCGAGGTCATGCGTGTGTTCCACGCCGGCTGCGCGGTCGACCGCAAATCGGATTCCTCGCCGGTGACCGAGGCGGACCGCGAGAGCGAGAAGATCATCCTAGCCGGCCTGCGCGCGGAATTCCCCGACATTCCCTGCGTGGCCGAGGAGGAAGCGGCGGCCGGTGTCATGGCGGGCGAACTTGGCGAGGCCTTCTTCCTCATTGATCCGCTTGACGGCACCAAGGAATTCGTCAACCGGCGCACCGACTTCACCGTCAACATCGCGCTGGTCCGCCATGGCGTACCGGAAGTCGGCGTCGTCTTCGCGCCATGCAGCGGCCGCTTCTTTTCCGGTCTGCCGGGCAGGGCGGAAGCCCTCGAAGTCGATGGCGACTACCAGATCGTTTCTCGCCGGCCGATCTCGGTGAGAACGGCCGCGACGCCGCTGGCCGTGGTTGCCAGCCGCTCGCACAATACGCCGGAAACCGAAGCCTATATTCGCGACCTTGGTGCTGCCGAGATCGTCTCGGTCGGTTCGTCGCTGAAATTCTGCCTCCTTGCCAATGGCGAGGCGGATGTCTATCCGCGCTTCGGCCGCACCATGGAATGGGACACGGCGGCGGGTGACGCGGTGCTGCGCGCCGCCGGCGGCACGACACGCACGCTGGACGGCAAGCCCTTGGCCTATGGCAAGCGCAACCAGGCCGATGACGAGGACTTTGCCAATCCGCATTTCATTGCCAGCGGCAGGGTTGCAACCGGAGGACGTATCGAACGTTGAGGTGCCTCCGTCGATGACCTATCCTGTATCGGCGTTCCCTGAGTCGGTAGTTGAATGTCCTTTTTTCAGAAATGCCATACCGTCATTTTGGGCGGGTTTCCGGTATGGACCAGCAGTCGTGACGAAATAGTCCTCAGGATGTTGCTGGGCCTCTACGCCCTCTCTCCCGCCCTTTTCGTCTTCATCGAAATGTCTCCGACGGCCCTGGCACTTGTCGCGGGTGTCATGGGCGCTCTTGCCCTTTTGACGAAGGGTGCACGCTTTGGCCGGGCAACGACAGGCCTTGCCGTCACTCTGGCCCTGTTGTCCGGCTTTTTCCTGTCGAGCGCCCTGTGGTCGGTCAGCCCGAGCCGCTCTCTCATGGCGGCGAAGGACGTCTTTGGCTACTCGGTCGCCGCCATCCTGCTATTCGAGTGCATTCTGGCGCTTCCGAGCGCTCAACGCGACCGGCTCGCGCGGGTCTCATTGGTCGGCATGCTGATCGGCCTGGAGTCGGTGATGGGTTGGGAACTGTATTTTGCGTTTTTGACCGAAGATCCACGATTTGTGGGAAATGTTTTCACCCTCCACAAGATCACGGTCTACGGAGCTTTTTTTGCCGTCATATTTCTTACCCAGCCGAGGCTGGTCTGGAAGGGGCTCGCGGCTCTCTTTGCCGTGCTGACATTGCTCTACGGTCAATCGACCGGCGTCAATCTGGCGATTGTCTTCGTGGCGGCGATGTTTGTCATGCCCGCGAAATGCCGCCAACACGCCTTGGTCGGATTCTTCGCCGTCTACCTGTTTCTTGCCCTGATCGCCCCCTTCGTCGTCTCGCCGCTGTTCGCCTACCTCAAAACGACGGGATTGCTGACTTTCTATCCAGGAACGTTCGCGGCGCGCCTTGATCTTTGGCAGATGATCTCGCCCCACATTGCGGAGCAGCCGTTTCTCGGCCATGGCGCCAATACGATGAGAAACGCGGTCGGGGTTGTCGTGAGTCCAACATATTATGCGCAGGTGGATCTCCCAAGCGCACACAATATCGTATTCGATTTGTGGTACGAACTGGGAGCGTTGGGCATCATTGTGTACGGGCTGGTCCTGGGTGCGATCATAAGAATGATCGGCGGTTTGAGCGGCCCCGGACATTTCATAGCCAGCAGCTACCTGATCATAGCTGTGGTCGAACTGTCGGTCGACCATCGGATCTGGTTGTCATGGGTGCTGGGCACTTTGGTCTTCACAGCGGGCATCTGCATATTGCAGTGCCGTTCCGTGACCCGGCCGGGAATGGATGAGTGGATCACAAGACGCGCGGCGAGCTTCTCAAAATAACGGCGCGAAGCGCACGTCCTGCGCCCCGCCACCCTGTGCCGACGAAGTGTCGGCCTTCTGGTATCCGACGCCTATTCGGCCGCGGCCTGCGCCGAGTTCGAGCCGATATAGTTGCGGATGGTTTCGATGATCCGGTCCTGGTCGGCCTCGCTGAGATAGGGATGCATCGGCAGGCAGAGGATACGTTTCGGCAGGTCCTCCGAAACGGCAAGACCGGTCGGTGTGCGCGGATAGTCGCGATAGGCGATCTGCTCATGCAGCGGCTTGACGTAGTAGATGACAGACGGGATGCCCTTTTCGCTCAGATGCGCTTTAAGGCCGTCACGTTTGGGCGTTTCGATCGCGTATTGCGCCCAGGCCGAGCGGCTGCCATCCAGATTGCGGGCCGCGGTGACGATGTCGCCGAGGCCTTCTGAGTAGCGCTGGGCTACCAGTTGCCGCGCCACCATTTCTTCCTCGAGGATAGCGAGCTTCTCGATCAGGATTGCCGCCTGCAGCGTGTCGAGCCGTGAATTGATGCCGACGCGGATGTTGTCGTACTGCGTCTCGCCCTTGCCGTGGAAGGCGAAGGAACGCAGCGCGTCGGCCAGAGCGTCGTCATTGGTGAACATCGCGCCGCCGTCGCCATAGCAGCCGAGCGGCTTGGCCGGATAGAAGCTGGTCGAGCCGACATGGCCGAACGCGCCGCACATCCTGCCTTCTAGCGAGCCACCCATGGACTGGGCGGCATCCTCGATCACCAACAAGCCTTCGCGATTGGCGATAGCCATGATCGCCTCATAGTCGGCGGCAAGACCGAACAGGTCGACGGGGATGATCGCCTTCGGCTTCAGTCGGCCTTCCTTCTTGATGGCCGCGATCGCCGCCTCGAGGCTGGCGATGTCGATGTTGTAGGTCTTCGGATCGACATCGACGAAAACCGGCTCGGCCTTGGCCAGCGCCACCACTTCTGCCGTGGCGGCGAAGGTGAAGCTCGGCACGAACACTGCGTCACCTGGGCCGATGCCGGCGGCAAACAGCGGCAAAAGCAGTGCGTCGGTGCCGTTGGCGCAGGCAACCACATGCTTGACGCCGACATAGGCGGCGAGCTTCTTCTCGAATTCGGCGACCTGGGGGCCAAAGATGTAGCGGCCATCCTCGACGACGTGGTCGATCGCGGCTTTCAGCCGGTCGCGGATTCGTTCGCGCTGCGCGCCAAGATCGATGAACTGCATGTCGGCCTCAATACCTGCCAATAACCGGCCCGCTGGTACCAGACTTGGCGCGGCTGAAAAAGCCGGCTGCGGACCGGGCATCGGGTGCAAGTGTCGCAGCCCGTTACCGTGTTTTGCCGGCGCATTGCCCCAAAAAACCCGGAATCCGGGCTTGGCGGTGCAATTCAGGGCCATTTTTATCGCGGTTTTCCGGCGCATCGAAACATAAAGTGATCGCGTCGGAGAGCCGATCAGCCGATCTCGTGCCGCCAGGGGGGATTGGCGCCGGCCCGTGATACCGTCACTGCCGCCGCCTTGGCGCCGAGCGCCAATGCTTTGCGGATGGCATCTTCGGACAGGCCGGAAATCGCCGCCTTCGTCAACAGGCCTTGCTCATGCAGGGAGGCAAGGATGCCGGCGTTGAACGTGTCTCCGGCGCCGACGGTGTCCACCACCTTCACCGTCTCCGGCATGACTGTGACACGGTGCTGCTTGCTGTAGCCAACGGCACCTTGGCTGCCATGCGTGACGACGATCAGCTTCGGGCCGCGGTCGAGCCAATTGCGCACGACATCCTCGTGCGAACCGGCTTCGCCGAACCAGTTTAGGTCCTCGTCCGACAGTTTGACGATGTCGGCCATCGCCATCATCTGCCGGATGCGTCCGAGGTGCTTGGCCTTGTCGGGGATGAAGTTCGGCCGGATGTTGGGATCGAGCATCATCACTCGGGCCTCATGCTCGCGCCGCATGAATTCCTCATAGGCCGAGCCAGCCGGCTCCGAGATCAGGCTGATGGCGCCGAACAGCATCGCCTCGATCTCGCCGCCGAGTTGCGGCAGGTCATCGATGGTCAGCATGCGCCCGGCCGTGTTCTCGTCATAGAAGGTGTAGGTCGCCTGGCCGTTGTTCAGCCGCACGAAGGCCAGTGTCGTTGGCCGGGGCGAGGTGTGCGCGTAGGTTGAACTGACCTTGCTTGCCCCGAGCGCCTCCCTGAACTGACCGCCGAACAGGTCGGACGACAGGCCCGAGAAGAAGCCGGCCGGCGCGCCGAGCCGGCCGAGCGCGATCGCCGTGTTGAAGACAGCGCCGCCGACATAGGGAGCAAAGGCCGGCTCACCCTGCGTGGTGGTGCGCGGCAGCATGTCGATCAAGGCTTCGCCGCAGCAGAGGATCATGGCTTCTTGGTCTCCGGCGGATAGATCACGCCCTTGCGGATGATGATGTTGGCGTAAAGCCGCGGCTCGCTTGTCGCGACGATGGCATGCGCCGATTTGACCCGTGCATAGAAGTCGGCGCCGGCCAGCGCAACCACCTTGCGGCCCGGCGCGCGTTTGGCGCAGATCGCCTCCATTTCGCGATGGACAGGGTCGGCAAGCGACGGATCGCCTTTCACCGAGGCGCGAAACAGCGCCTCCGGAACGACATCGTCGACCGGAAGCAGCATCAGTACCGCGTCGAGTACGGGAATGAGGGCATGGCCGTCGGTCCGGATGAGGCGCCTTGCTTGGTCCTGCGCCGGATAGTTCCCGTCGACGAGGGCAATCTCGTCACCATGGCCCATGGCGCGCAATGTTGCCAGAAGCTCCGGACCAAGCAGCGCCGGAATCCCGATCAGCATTTCAGGCGCTCCTGGAGATCGTCGTCGAACCGATCAGGAAGCGTTCGGAAAGCGGCAGGCTGGCGCCGCCGAGCGCCCGGGCATGGATGCCCACGCTTCCCTCGCGGACAGCCGGAAGTTTCAGCCCTTCGCCGTCGATCGCGTCGATTGCCGTCACCACCGCCTCGACCAGCCTGTGGCGCACGGCCTTCGGCATCCAGCCGTCGATCACCGCGGCCTCGAAATCGATGACCGAGGACGCTGCGACGATGGCGTAAGCGAGCGCCTGCGAGGCGCTGGCGATCCACTCGTCGAGTTCGGCGCCGATCTCACCCCAATCCTCGGGTGAGGTCCACAGATACGACGCCTCGACGCCACGCGCGTTGAGTGTTTTTTCGAGCATGGCGATCGAGGCCACGTCGATCAGCTGGGTTGGCTTTCCATCTGGCCCGGGCACGGGCATGGAGCCGAGCGCGCCGGCATTGCCGGTGGGGCCGCCGAAGAGCCGGCCGTTGAGCACGATGCCGCCGCCGGCAAAGGCGCCGATGTAGAAATAGACGAAGTCCCGCGCCGCGCTCGTCTGGCCGAAGACCAGTTCGGCGCCGCAGGCGGAGGTGGCATCGTTCTGCAGATAGACCGGAAAATCGCACTGCGCCTGGATGTCGGCCCTGATGTCGCGGTGGCGCCATTCATCCATGACGTCGCGAGGCGCGCCGGCCGTGTCGGCCCAGTTCCACAGTTCGAATGGCATGGCGATGCCGAGTCCGGCAATGCGCTTGTCCTGCGTCGGTGTCAGCTCGCCACGCATCGTCTTCATGCCCGCTGTGACGAACTCGACCGTCTCGCGTGGGGCAGGGTAGCGGTAGGAATGCTGCAGCATCGCGCGCACCTGCCCGAGGAAATCGATCAGCACGAGTTCGGCGCTGCGGCGGCCGATCTTGAGACCGATGAAGAAGGCGCCTTCGGGGTTGAGCGCCATGGGGATCGAGGGCTGGCCGATCTTGCCGCGCAAAGGCGCCTGGCGCACGAGCAGACTCTCTTCCTCTAGTTCGCGCATGATGACCGAGACCGTCTGCGCCGAAAGTCCGGTCATGCGGGCGATGTCGGACTTCGCCAGACTGCCATGCTGGCGCACCAGCGAAAGCACCAGGCGCTCGTTATGGTCGCGCATGCCGCTCTGGTTGGTGCCGCGGTGAATGAGGCTCTCATTCGCTTCGGGCGAACCATGCCTCGCAGTGGCGGTCTCCACCCTGTTCCTCCCGTCGTTTCCCCGGCAATGCTTTTGGGCCAGAATGAGTGAAGCACGCAAGGCTGTCAATAATAAATAAGAGTGATTTAATTATTGACAGATGCCTTGGTCTGGTGTCTGTTTGACCGGGCATCCGCGCTGGGAGAAGTCGCTTGGATGTCGTACGGTGCCGGTTGGCCGGCATTGAAAATGTTCCACTGGGAGGAAATCGTGACCAATACAAAATTGTTGAAGTCCACCGTTTTTGCGGCGGCCGCGCTGGGCCTGATGGCGTTCGCTTCGTCCGCATCCGCCGCTGGCGTCGGCGCCTGCCTGATCACCAAGACCGACACCAATCCGTTCTTCGTCAAGATGAAAGAGGGCGCGACCGCCAAGGCCAAGGAACTTGGCGTCGATCTCAAGACCTATGCCGGCAAGATCGACGGTGACAGCGAGAGCCAGGTGGCGGCGATCGAAAGCTGCATCGCCGACGGCGCCAAGGGTATTCTGATCACCGCCTCCGACACCAAGGGCATCGTGCCGACGGTGAAGAAGGCGCGCGATGCCGGCCTGCTTGTGATTGCGCTGGATACGCCGCTCGATCCGGTCGACGCCGCCGACGCGACCTTCGCCACCGACAATCTGGAGGCCGGCAAGCTGATTGGCGCCTGGGCGGCCGCTACACTGGGCGACAAGGCCAAGGACGCCAAGATCGGCTTCCTCGACCTGACCCCCTCGCAGCCGACCGTGGACGTTCTGCGCGACCAGGGCTTCATGATGGGCTACGGCATCGACGTGAAGGACCCCAACAAGATCGGCGATGAGACCGATCCGCGCATCGTCGGTCATGATGTGACGAACGGGAACGAGGAAGGCGGCCGCAAGGCGATGGAAAACCTTCTCCAGAAGGACAACACCATCAACGTCATCCACACCATCAACGAGCCGGCCGCGGTCGGCGCCTACCAGGCGCTCAAGGCCGTCGGCCTCGAAAGCCAGGTGCTGATCGTCTCGGTCGACGGCGGTTGCCCCGGCGTGAAGTCGGTCGCCGAAGGCGTCATCGGCGCCACCTCGCAGCAATATCCGCTGCAGATGGCCGCACTCGGCATCGAGGCGATCGCCGCCTTCGCCAAGGACGGCACCAAGCCGAAGCCGACCGAGGGCAAGAATTTCTTCGACACCGGCGTTAACCTCGTCACCGACAAGCCGGCCAAGGGCGTCAAGTCCATCGACACCAAGGAAGGCCTCGCCAAGTGCTGGGGCTGATACTGGCCTGACCGGAACAAAACCGATCGGCCGGGGGCTTGATCCCCGGCCGCATCGGGAGGACGATGCATCACTGTAAACGCGAATAATCCCGGCGACAGACCGGAAGGCGTGGACGGCGTCAGCGCGTGGCTGAAGCCCTACGGGGAGGAAACATGGCTCAAGCTCAAGAATTCGAGAAGGTTCTCTCGGCCAGCGATACAAGCGTAGCCGCTTTCGACGATCACAAATCAGCCGTCAAGCGCATCCAGCATTTTCTGCATTCGACGCCGGCCGCGGTGCCGCTGATCGTGCTGCTTCTGTCGGTCATCATCTTCGGCATCGCGATTGGAGGACGGTTCTTCTCGTCCTACACGCTGACGCTGATCCTGCAGCAGATCGCCATCGTCGGCATTCTCGGGGCCGCGCAGACGCTGGTCATCCTGACCGCCGGCATCGACCTGTCGATCGGGGTGATCATGGTGATTTCGGCGGTGATCATGGGCAATTGCGCGGTCAGCTACGGCATGCCGAGCGTGCTCGCCGTGGCGATCGGGCTCGCCGCCGGTGCGGCTTGCGGGCTGCTGAACGGGCTGCTGGTCGCCTATATGAAACTGCCGCCCTTCATCGTGACGCTTGGCACCTGGAACATCGTCATGGCCACGAACTTCATCTATTCGGCCAATGAGACGATCCGCGACACCGACGTCGACAATCAGGCGCCGCTCCTGCATCTGTTTGCCCTGAGCTTCAAGGTCGGCACCGCGGTGCTGACGCTCGGTGTCATTGCCACGGTCGTGCTCGTGCTGGTTCTTTGGTACGTGCTCAACCACACCGCATGGGGCCGTCATGTCTACGCCGTCGGCGACGACCAGGAGGCGGCGAAGCTGTCGGGCATCCAGACCAAGAAGGTGCTGATGACGGTCTACGCCCTTGCCGGGCTGATCGCCGCTTTCGCGGCCTGGGTCTCCATCGGCCGCAACGGCTCGATCTCGCCGTCCGCCGCCGTCACCGACTACAATCTGCAGGCCATCACCGCGACGGTGATCGGCGGTATTTCTCTCTTCGGCGGCCGCGGCTCCATCCTCGGCACCTTGTTCGGCGCGATGATCGTCGGCGTCGTCTCGATGGGCCTCAACATGCTGGGCGCCGATCCGCAATGGAAAGTGCTGCTCACCGGCGTGCTGATCATCGGCGCCGTCGCCATCGACCAATGGATCAGAAAGGTTTCGGCATGACCCAGGAACCCATCCTCACCGCGCGCGGTCTGGTCAAGCGCTATGGCCGCGTCACCGCTCTCGACAATGCCGACTTCGACCTTTACCCCGGCGAAATCCTTGCCGTCATCGGCGACAACGGCGCCGGCAAGTCGTCGCTCATCAAGGCGATTTCCGGCGCGGCTGTGCCGGACGAAGGCGAAATCCGGCTTGAAGGCAAACCCGTTTCCTTCAAATCGCCGATGGAAGCGCGCGAAGCCGGCATCGAAACCGTCTACCAGAATCTCGCGTTGTCGCCGGCGCTGTCGATCGCCGACAACATGTTCCTCGGCCGCGAGATCCGAAAACCCGGCTTCGTCGGCCAGTGGCTTCGCATGCTCGACCGTCCGGCAATGGAAAAGCGCGCCCGCGACAAGCTCACCGAACTCGGCTTGATGACCATCCAGAACATCAGCCAGGCGGTGGAGACGCTGTCGGGCGGCCAACGCCAGGGCGTGGCGGTGGCCCGCGCCGCCGCCTTCGGCTCGAAAATGGTCATCATGGACGAACCGACGGCGGCACTCGGGGTCAAGGAGAGCCGCCGCGTGCTCGAACTGATCCTCGACGTGAAGAAGCGCGGCCTGCCGATCGTGCTGATCTCGCACAACATGCCGCACGTCTTCGAGGTGGCTGACCGTATACACATCCACCGTCTGGGCCGTCGCCTATGCGTCATCGACCCCAAGCAATACACGATGTCCGATGCCGTTGCCTTCATGACCGGGGCAAAAACGCCCCCGGAGGCAGCATTGGCGGCCTGAACTGCCAAGTTGCCGCAGGGTAAGCAGGCAGGGGTGTGCTCTAATCGATTGAAAACATGCTGCAATGCACTAGGATGGGCTGGGAGAAACGGTGAAAGCCGGTATGATCAGGCTAACCGAACGAGAGGCGATATGACATCCGGCATGACGATCGAAGCCCCCGCTCTCGACAATCCCGATCCCAAGACGCTCGCCGAAGAAGTCTTGATGTCGCTCAAATACCGGGTCGGCAAGGACACCACCGTCGCGACCCAGTACGACTGGCTGACCGCCTCGATCAAGGTCGTGCGCGACCGCGTCGTCGACCATTGGATGCAGGCGACCAAGGAAGCCTACGACCAGAAGGAAAAGCGCGTTTATTACCTCTCGCTCGAATTCCTGATCGGGCGTCTGATGCGCGACGCCTTTTCCAATCTCGGCCTGATGGAGAACATGCGTGAGGCGCTGTCGTCGCTCGGCGTCGATCTCGACCTGATCGCGGCGCTCGAGCCGGACGCCGCCCTTGGCAATGGCGGCCTTGGCCGGCTCGCCGCCTGTTTCATGGAAAGCATGGCGACCGTCGACATCCCCGCGCATGGCTACGGCATCCGCTATGCCAACGGCATGTTCCGTCAGGAAATCCATGACGGCTGGCAGGTCGAACTGCCCGAGACCTGGCTTGATCACGGCAATCCGTGGGAGTTCGAGCGGCGCGAGCGCTCCTTCGAAGTCGGCTTCGGTGGTTCGGTCGAATCGATCACCTCCAGGGAAGGTCGCCTCGAACGCCACGTCTGGAAGCCGAGGGAACATGTTCTGGCGGTCGCCTACGACACGCCCGTGGCCGGCTGGCGGGCCAAGCGCGTCAACACGCTGCGCCTATGGTCGGGCATGCCGATCGACCCGATCCTGCTCGACAAGTTCAACGCTGGCGACCACATCGGCGCGCTGGCCGAAAGCAACAAGGCCGATGCGCTGTCGCGGGTGCTCTATCCAGCCGATTCCCACATGGCGGGGCAGGAGCTAAGGCTGCGCCAGGAGTATTTCTTCTCCACCGCTTCGCTGCAGGACATCCTGCAGCGGCATCTCAGCCAATATGGCGATCTCAGGTCGCTGCCCGACAAGGCGGCGATCCACCTCAACGACACCCATCCGGCGATCGCCGTGCCAGAGCTTATGCGGCTCTTGATGGATGTCCACGGCATGGATTTCGACCTCGCCTGGGACATCACCAAGCGCACCTTCGGTTACACCAACCACACGCTGCTGCCCGAGGCGCTGGAAAGCTGGCCGGTGCCGCTGTTCGAGCGGCTCCTGCCGCGCCACATGCAGATCGTCTACGCCATCAACGCGCAGGTGCTGCTCGAAGCCCGCGCCACCGATCAGTTCTCGGACGAGCAGATCAGCCGTATCTCGTTGATCCAGGAGAATGGCGACCGCCGGGTGCGCATGGGCAATTTGGCCTTTGTCGGTTCGCATTCGATCAACGGCGTGTCGGCGCTGCACACCGAGTTGATGAAGGAGACGGTCTTCGCCGACCTCCACAAACTCTATCCCGACCGCATCAACAACAAGACCAACGGCATCACGCCGCGGCGCTGGCTCATCCAGTGCAATCCGGGCCTCACCGCGCTTGCCCGCGAGGCGATCGGCGACCGCTTCATGGATGACATCGAGGCGATCAAGGGGCTCGATCCTCTCGCCGACGACTCTGCCTTCCGCGAAAAATTCGCCGCCGTGAAGCGCCAGAACAAGGTGAGGCTTGCCAATCTGGTCGCCGATCGCCTCGGCATCAGGCTCGACCCTTCGGCGCTCTTCGACATCCAGGTCAAGCGCATCCACGAATACAAGCGCCAGCTCCTCAACATCCTGGAAGCGATCGCGCTCTATGACCAGATCCGTTCGCATCCCGAGCGCGACTGGATGCCACGCGTGAAATTCTTCGGCGGCAAGGCCGCGCCCAGCTACCACAACGCCAAGCTGATCATCAAACTGGCCAACGATGTCGCCAGGGTGATCAACAGTGACCCTTCGGTGCGTGGCCTGCTGAAGGTCGTGTTCGTACCGAACTATAATGTCAGCCTGGCCGAGGTGCTGATGCCGGCCGCTGATCTGTCCGAGCAGATCTCGACTGCCGGCATGGAAGCGTCGGGGACCGGCAACATGAAGTTCGCGCTCAACGGCGCGCTGACCATCGGCACGCTCGACGGTGCCAATGTCGAGATCAAGGAGCATGTCGGCGACGACAACATCTTCATCTTCGGCCTGACCACCGAAGAGGTCGCCGAGCGGCGCAACAATGGCTACAATCCGCGCGGCGTCATCGAAGCATCCTCCGAACTGGCGCAGGCGGTCGCGGCGGTTTCGTCGGGCGTCTTCTCGCCCGATGATCCCAATCGCTACCGCGACCTCATCAATGGCCTCTACGACACCGACTGGTTCATGGTCGCGGCGGATTTCGACGCCTATGCCGCCTGCCAGCGCGACGTCGACGCCGTCTGGCGCAACAGCCCGGACTGGTACGCCCGCGCCATCCGCAACGTCGCCCGCGTCGGCTGGTTCTCCTCCGATCGCACGATCCGCCAATACGCGAAAGAAATCTGGAACGTGCCCGTCTGATGTGATTGCATAGGCCACAACGATGGCTGCAAAAACAAACACTTGGTGCCCGGGGAGGGCGACCGCCTGATGAGGAAGCCGCGCGCGACCGCTGCGACAAGCGGGCCGGACGGACTGGCGCCAGCCAGCGATGTTGCGGCGATTGTCGCCGGTACGCACGGCAATCCCTTTGCGGTTCTCGGTGTCCAGGAAGCCGGCAAGAGCCTATTCGCGCGCTGCTTCGTTCCGCACGCGCAGTCGGTCACCGCCTACACGCTGACCGGCATCGAGGCAGGCGAATTGACCAGGCGCGACGAAGCCGGTTTCTTCGAGGGCAAGCTGTCGATCAGGAAGCGCCAGCCGCTCCGCTATCACGCGCGCAATGCCGGCGGCGACTGGTGGCTGACCGATCCCTATTCGTTCGGTCCGGTGCTCGGGCCGATGGACGATTACTACATCGCCGAGGGTTCCCATCTCAGGCTGTTCGACAAGCTTGGCGCACATGTCATCGAGCACGAGGGCGCCACCGGCGTGCATTTCGCGGTATGGGCGCCCAATGCCAGGCGCGTCTCGGTGGTCGGCGATTTCAACGACTGGGACGGGCGCCGGCATACGATGCGCGACCGTCGCGACACCGGCATCTGGGAGCTGTTCATTCCCGATATCGGTGCCGGCCGGCCCTATAAATACGAGATCATAGGTCCAGATGGCGTGAGATTGCCGCTGAAGGCCGATCCGTTCGCCTTCAAGTCGGAACTGCGCCCGGCAACCGCCTCGGTGACCGCGGTGCCGCCGGCGCATGCATGGGGTGACGAGGCACATCGCAATTACTGGCGCAACGCCGACCCTCGGCGCGAAGCCATCTCGATCTACGAGGTCCACGCCGGTTCGTGGCAGCTTCGAGACGACGGCACCTTCCTGTCATGGGATGAACTGGCCGACCGGCTGATCCCCTATGTGGTCGAGACCGGTTTCACCCACATCGAATTCCTGCCGATCTCCGAGCATCCCTATGACCCGTCCTGGGGCTACCAGACCACCGGCCTCTACGCGCCATCGGCCCGCTTCGGCGATCCGGACGGCTTTGCCCGCTTCGTCGATGGCGCCCACCGTGCCGGCGTCGGCGTCATCCTCGACTGGGTGCCGGCGCATTTTCCTGTAGACGAGCACGGTCTGGTCCACTTCGACGGCACCGCGCTCTACGAGCATGCCGACCCACGCAAGGGCTTCCACCCGGACTGGAACACCGCGATCTACAATTTCGGCCGCCGCGAGGTGGTGTCGTTTCTCGTCAACAACGCGCTATTCTGGGCGGAAAAGTACCATGTCGACGGTCTTCGCGTCGACGCGGTCGCCTCGATGCTCTACCTCGACTATTCGCGCAAGCAGGGTGAATGGATTCCCAACGAAAAGGGTGGGCGCGAAAACCTCGAGGCGGTCAGCTTCCTGCAGAAGATGAACAAGGAGCTCTACGGACACCATCCCGGCGTCATGACCATCGCCGAGGAATCGACTTCATGGCCAAAGGTCTCGGCGCCTGTCCATGAAGGCGGGCTGGGCTTCGGCTTCAAGTGGAACATGGGCTTCATGCACGACACGCTGGAGTATTTTTCCAAGGAGCCGATTTTCCGCAAGCACCACCACAATGAGCTCACCTTCGGCCTGACCTACGCCTTCTCGGAGAATTTCGTGCTGCCGCTCTCGCATGACGAGGTCGTGCACGGCAAAGGCACGCTGCTGGGCAAGATGGCCGGCGACGACTGGCAGAGATTCGCGACCTTGCGTGCCTATTATGGCTTCATGTGGGGTTATCCCGGCAAGAAGCTGCTGTTCATGGGCCAGGAATTCGCGCAGCGCCGCGAATGGAGCGAAGCGCGCGCGCTCGATTGGAACCTGCTCGATTTCCGCCCGCATCGCGGCGTCTGGCAGACGGTGCGCGATCTCAACTATCTCTACCGTTCACGACCGGCCCTGCATGGCCGCGATTGCGAGGCGGAAGGGTTTTCCTGGCTGATCGTCGACGACAGCCAGAACTCGGTTTTCGCCTGGGTGCGCAGCGCTCCCGGCGGCAATCCGGTCGCCGTCATCTCCAATTTCACACCGGTGCCGCGCGACAATTATCGTGTGCCGCTGCCGACAGCCGGCAAGTGGCGCGAGATCATCAACACCGACGCTACCGAATATGGTGGCTCCGGCATGGGCAATGGCGGCATGGTCGAGGCAAGGGCGGAGGGCAAGAGCATCTCGGCAACGATGCTTCTGCCGCCGCTGTCGACGATCATGCTCGAACTCGCCGCCGACTGAACTCGTTAAGGCTGGTCAACGCATAAAGACGAGTAACTTGGGAGGGTATAAATGGCAGACTTGAAAAGAACCCAGCCGCTGGCCCGCGACGCCATGGCCTATGTGTTGGCGGGCGGGCGCGGCAGCCGCCTCAAGGAACTGACCGACCGGCGCGCCAAGCCGGCGGTCTACTTCGGCGGCAAGACGCGCATCATCGATTTCGCGCTCTCCAATGCATTGAACTCCGGCATCCGCCGCCTCGGCGTCGCCACCCAGTACAAGGCGCATTCGCTGATCCGCCACCTGCAGCGCGGCTGGAACTTCCTGCGGCCCGAACGAAACGAGAGCTTCGACATCCTGCCGGCCAGCCAGCGCGTGTCGGAAACGCAGTGGTATGAAGGCACGGCGGACGCCGTCTACCAGAACATCGACATCATCGAGGCCTATGGCCCCGAATACATGGTCATCCTGGCCGGCGATCACATCTACAAGATGGATTACGAGATGATGCTGCGCCAGCATGTCGATGCCGGCGCCGATGTCACGGTCGGCTGCCTCGAAGTGCCGCGCATGGAAGCGACCGGCTTCGGCGTCATGCATGTCGATGCCAAGGACAACATCATCGCCTTCGTCGAAAAGCCCGCCGATCCGCCCGGCATTCCGGGTAATCCGGAATTCGCCTTGGCCTCGATGGGCATCTACGTCTTCAAGACCAAGTTCCTGATGGAACAGTTGCGCCGCGACGCCGCCGAGCCGGGCTCCAGCCGCGATTTCGGCAAGGACATCATCCCCTATATCGTCACGCACGGTAAGGCGATCGCGCACCGCTTCACCAAGTCCTGCGTGCGTTCTACGGCCGAGAACGAGGCCTACTGGCGCGATGTCGGCACGGTCGATGCCTACTGGGAGGCCAATATCGATCTGACCGACGTGACGCCCGAACTCGACCTCTACGACCGCGACTGGCCGATCTGGACCTATGCCGAACTGAAGCCGCCGGCAAAGTTCGTCCATGACGAGGACGGCAGGCGCGGTTCCGCCGTGTCGTCACTGGTTTCGGGCGATTGCATCGTCTCGGGCGCCTCGCTGAAGAAGAGCCTGATCTTCACCGGCGCGCGCATCAATTCCTATTCGACGCTGGAAGAGGTTGTCATGCTGCCCGACGTTCATGTCGGCCGGAACGCAAAGTTGAAGCGCGTCGTCATCGACCACGGTGTAAGGATACCGGAGGGGCTGGTGGTCGGCGAAGATCCCGCGCTCGATGCCAAGCGCTTCCGCGTTTCGGAAAAGGGTATCTGCCTGATCACACAGGACATGATCAACAAGCTGTCACTTTAGGGTGTTTTGTGCATGTCGCAGTCCCAAAGCCGCTGCGCGGTTCCGGGCGACATGGACCAGGAGCGGATCGTTAAGCGCATGCATGTTCTGTCGGTCACGCCCGAAATCTTCCCGCTGATCAAGACCGGCGGGCTAGCTGATGTAACCGGCGCGCTGCCCATCGCGCTCGCGGCCAAGGGCGTGACCATGCGCACGCTCGTTCCGGGCTTTCCCATGGTGATGGGCGCCTTCAAGAAAAAGAAGGCCGTCTATCAGTACCCCTTGCTGCAGGGCGGCAAGGCCTCGGTCCACGCCGTCGAGGTCGCCGGGCTCGACCTGTTCGTGCTCGACGCGCCGCATCTGTTCGACCGCCCCGGCGGTCCCTATGGCAACGCCTCGGGCGCCGATTGGCCGGACAATTGGCGGCGCTTCGCGGCGCTGAGCCAGGCGGGCGCCGATATCGCCGGCGGCGCCATCTCGGGCTACCTGCCTGACATCGTCCATGCTCATGACTGGCAGTCGGCGATGACGCTGGCTTATATGCGCTACGGCAAGGCCGTTGGCATACCCTCGATGATGACCGTCCACAATCTCGCCTTCCAGGGCCAGTTCGGCGCCGGCATCTTCGGCGAGCTCGGCCTGCCGGCCGCGGCGATGGCGCTTGACGGCGTCGAATATTATGGCGGTGTCGGCTTCCTCAAGGCCGGTTTGCAGGCCGCCTGGGCGATCACCACCGTCAGCCCGACCTATGCGCAGGAAATCCGTTCGCCGGAATTCGGCATGGGCCTCGACGGTCTCATCAACATGCGTTCAAGCGATCTCCATGGCATCGTCAACGGCATCGACACCGCCATCTGGGATCCGGCAACCGACAAGCATCTGGTATCGACCTATACGGCCGAAACGTTGAAGGCACGCGCGCCCAACAGGGCCGCCGTCGAGGACCGTTTCGGCCTCGACCGCGACGGCAGCCCGATTGTCTGTGTCGTCAGCCGGCTGACCTGGCAGAAGGGCATGGACATATTGGCGACGGTGGTCGACGGCATCGTCGCGACAGGCGCCAGGCTGGCCATCCTCGGCTCGGGCGACGCCGGCCTCGAAGGCGCACTGCTGGCCGCGGCCGCACGCCACCGTGGTCGCATCGGAGTGGTCGTCGGCTATGATGAGGGGCTGTCGCACATCATGCAGGGCGGCTGCGACGCCATCGTTATTCCCTCGCGCTTCGAACCTTGCGGACTGACGCAGCTTTACGGCCTGCGCTATGGCTGCGTGCCGGTCGTCGCCCGCACCGGCGGCCTCGCCGATACCATCATCGATGCCAATGAAGCAGCGTTTGGCGCCGGCGTGGCGACCGGGTTCCAGTTTGCGCCCAACAATGGCGGCGCGCTGCTCCACGCCATCCGCCGGCTGGCCGACGCCTACGGCAGTTCAGCAACCTTCGAGACCATCCAGCGCCAAGGCATGAAGAGCGATGTGTCGTGGGATCGAAGCGCCGAAAAATACGTCGAACTCTATCGCCTGCTGCTTTCGAAAAGGGTTGCCTGAAGCATGATACGCACCGTTCCCACCAAGCCCTATTCCGACCAGAAGCCCGGCACGTCGGGACTGCGCAAGAAGGTGCCGGTGTTCCAGCAGGAGCACTATGCCGAGAACTTCATCCAGTCGATCTTCGACGCGCTCGACGGATTTGCCGGCAAGACCCTGGTGATCGGCGGCGACGGCCGCTACTACAACCGCGAGGTCATCCAGAAGGCCATTGCCATGGCCGCCGCCAACGGCTTCGGCAAGGTGATGGTCGGGCAGGGCGGTATCCTGTCGACGCCGGCGGCCTCACATGTCATCCGCAAATACAAGACCTTCGGCGGCATCATCCTGTCGGCCAGCCACAATCCCGGCGGCCCGCACGAGGACTTCGGCATCAAGTACAATGCCGGCAATGGCGGCCCGGCGCCGGAAAAGCTGACCGACGCCATCTTTGCCAAGACCAAGGCGATATCGAGCTTCAAGATCGCCGACATCGATCCGATCGACATCGATACGGTCGGGACCGTCAAGGCTGCGGGCATGACCGTCGAGATCATCGATCCGGTCACCGACTATGCCGAGCTGATGGAGAGCCTGTTCGATTTCGATGCGCTGCGCAAACTGTTCAAGTCGGGCTTTCGCATGCGCTTCGACGCCATGCATGCGGTGACCGGACCCTACGCCAAGGAAATCCTCGAGAACCGCCTCGGCGCACCGAACGGCACCTGCCGCAATTTCAAGCCGTTGCCGGATTTCGGCGGTCATCACCCCGATCCCAACCTGGTCCATGCCAAGCACCTCTATGACGAGATGATGGGACCGGATGCGCCGGATTTCGGCGCTGCATCCGATGGTGACGGCGACCGCAACTTGATCATCGGCAAGGGTATTTTCGTCACCCCGTCGGATTCGGTCGCCATGCTCGCCGCCAATGCCCACCTGGCGCCGGGCTACAAGGACGGGCTGAAAGGCATCGCCCGTTCGATGCCGACGAGCGGTGCCGCCGACCGCGTTGCCCACAAGCTCGGTATCGGCATGTACGAGACGCCGACCGGCTGGAAGTTCTTCGGCAATCTGCTCGACGCCGGCATGGCGACGATCTGCGGCGAGGAAAGCGCCGGCACCGGCTCCAACCATGTCCGCGAAAAGGACGGTCTCTGGGCGGTGCTCCTGTGGCTCAACATCCTGGCCGCGCGCGGCGAAAGCTGCAAGCAGGTCGTCACCGAGCACTGGGCGGCCTACGGGCGCAACTACTATTCGCGGCACGACTATGAGGAGGTCGAGAGCGACCGCGCCAATGCGCTGGTCGACGACCTCAGGGCCAAGCTCGGCTCGCTGCCGGGGACCAGCGTTCGTGGCCTGAAGATCGCCAACGCCGACGATTTTGCCTATCACGACCCGGTCGACGGCTCGACCAGCGAGCACCAGGGCATAAGGGTGTTGTTCGAAGGCGGCTCTCGCGTCGTCTTCCGGCTTTCGGGCACCGGTACGTCAGGCGCGACCCTGCGCGTCTATATCGAGCGCTACGAGCCGGATAAGGCAAGGCACGATCTCGACACACAGGAGGCGCTCGCCGATCTCATCGCCGCCGCCGACGACATTGCCGGGATCAAGAGCCACACCGGCCGCAACAAGCCCAGCGTGATTACTTGAGGGTGGCGGATGAGGCCGTCCCTTCTCCCACAAGGGGAGAAGGGAAGGCGCGCGCATGACGTCGCTCGGCGCCACCATCACCCCCGAAGGCATCCGCTTCGCCGCATGGTCCTCGTCGGCCCGTCGCCTCTGGGTTTCGATCTTCGACGAGCACGGAAATCGCGAACGCGATCGCCTGGAGCTGAAGCCGGAAGGCGACGGCGTGCACGCACTCTTCGTCTCCGGCCTGACCACGGGCGTGCGCTATGGCCTGCGTGCCGATGGGGACTATGCACCCGAGCGTGGGCTGTGGTTCGACCCCGACAAGCTGCTGACCGATCCTTACGCCGTCGAAATCGACCGGCCCTACGCCTATCACTGGCGGCTCGCCGCGCGGCGCTATGAGGGCGCCGACACCGCGTCGCTGATGCCCAAGACCGTGGCCAGGGCCTTGCCCACGGCTCCACCGGTCCTGCCGCCGCTGTTTCGTCCGGGCGGTCTGATCTACGAACTGAATGTCCGCGCCTTCACCAAGCTCCACCCGGATGTGCCGGAAGAACAGCGCGGTACGATCGCCGCACTTGCCCATCCGGCCATCATCGAGCATCTGCAAAGGCTCGGCGTCTCCGCCGTTGAACTGATGCCGGTGACGGCGTCGATCGACGAGCGGCATCTGCCGCCGCTGGGCTTGAGCAACGCCTGGGGCTACAATCCCGTCACCTTCATGGCACTCGACCCACGCCTCGCGCCCGGCGGCCTGACGGAATTGCAGGACACGGTCGCCGCGCTGCGCCGGGCCGGCATCGCCACCATTCTCGACCTCGTCTTCAACCACACCGGCGAAAGCGACAGGCTGGGGCCGACGCTCTCGCTACGCGGCCTCGACAACCAGGCCTACTATCGGCACCGGCCGGATGGTGGGTTGGTCAATGATACTGGGACCGGCAACACCATCGCCTGCGACCATCCGATGGTGCGGGAAATGGTGCTCGACACACTCCGTCATTTCGTGCGCCAGGCCGGCGTCGACGGCTTCCGGTTCGATCTGGCCCCGGTGCTGGGCCGGGTCGATGGCGCCTTCGATCCGGAAGCGCCGCTGCTGCGGGCCATCACCCATGATCCGCTGCTTTGCGATCGCGTGCTGATCGCCGAGCCTTGGGATATCGGGGCAAACGGCTATCAACTGGGCAATTTCCGGCCCCCGTTCCTTGAGTGGAACGATCGCTACCGCGACGATGTCAGACGTTTCTGGCGCGGCGATGCCGGCATGGTCGGTGCTCTCGCCACGCGCCTTGCCGGTTCGTCCGACGTGTTCAACGGGGCAGGGGAGCCAACAAGCCGCAGCGTGAACTTTATCGCCGCCCATGATGGCATGACGCTGGCCGACATTGTCACCTATGAGCGCAAGCACAACGCGGCCAATGGCGAGCAGAACCGCGACGGCCATAGCGAAAACCTGTCCTGGAACAATGGCGCCGAAGGCGAGACGGACGATGTGGCGATCATCAAGGCGCGCTTCGACGACCAGCGCGCGCTGCTCGCCACGCTGTTCGCCTCTCGCGGCACCATCATGCTGACAGCAGGCGACGAGTTCGGCCGCACCCAGGAGGGCAACAACAATGCCTATGCGCAGGACAATGCCATCACCTGGCTGGACTGGGCAGGCCGCGACCAGGCATTGGAGCGTTACGTGTCGGCGCTGGCGGAACTTCGCCAGGCGGTGTCGGCACTGTCGGGCACGCGTTTCCTGACCGGAGAACCCGAGGCCTCGGGCGTTCCCGACGTCGCTTGGCTGACCGAAACCGGTGAGCTGCTAGACGAGAGCGGCTGGAACGACTCCAGCCGGCATCGCCTCGTCATGCTGCTTGGCGGCGAGGATGGCAGGCTTGCCGTCATGATCAACGGCGACCGCCGCCAATGCGTCTTCACCTTGCCGGCGCGAGATGGCTTCCAGTGGCTCGCGGCAATCGAGACGCAGGCGATCGACCTCCTACGCCCGCTGCCGGGCCGCAGCGTCAATTTCATGATCGAGCGCCGGACCGGAAACGGCGGCGCAAGGAGGGTTTTTGATGACCGGTGAGAATGTGGAGCAGGGAGCCGAGTGGTGGCGAGGCTGCGTCATCTATCAGGTCTATCCGCGCTCTTTCCAGGACACCACCGGCGATGGCAGCGGCGATCTCGGCGGCATCACGTCGAGGCTCGCCCATATCGCCTCGCTCGGCGTCGATGCCGTTTGGCTGTCGCCCTTTTTCAAGTCGCCGATGGCCGACATGGGCTATGATGTATCGGACTATCGCGACGTCGACCCGATGTTCGGCACATTGGCGGACTTCGATGTGCTGGTCGCCGAAGCGCATCGGCTCGGCCTGAAGATCGTCATCGACCAGGTGCTGTCGCATTCATCCGACAAGCATGAATGGTTCATCGAAAGCCGCGCCAGCCGCGATAATGCCAAGGCCGACTGGTACGTCTGGGCCGACGCCAGGCCGGACGGCGGCGCGCCCAACAATTGGCTGTCGGTTTTCGGGGGACCGTCCTGGGAGTGGGACGCGACCCGCCGGCAATACTACATGCACAATTTCCTCGCCTCGCAGCCGGACCTCAATTTCCACAACCCGGAAGTTCGGGAGGCGTTGCTGGACACGGTGCGGTTCTGGCTGGAGCGCGGTGTCGACGGCTTCCGGCTCGACACGGTCAATTATTATGTCCACGACCGCTGGCTGCGCAGCAATCCGCCCTTGGCTTCGAGCGTTGCCGGCACCAACACAGAGACCAATACCTACCTCTATCAGGAGCATCTGTTCGACAAGACGCAGCCGGAAAACCTGGCGTTCCTCAAGCGCTTCCGGGCATTGCTGGACGAGTATGAGGGCCGCGCCGCCGTCGGCGAGATCGGCGATGAAGGCCGCTCGCTGCAGACGCTCGCCGCCTACACCTCCGGCGGCGACAAGCTTCAGATGAGCTACACTTTCGACCTGCTCGGTTCGCAGTTTTCGGCGGCGCATGTGCGCGGCTGTGTCGAGGCCTTCGAAAGCGCGGTTGCCGACGGCTGGGTCTGCTGGGCATTCTCCAACCATGACGTGGTGCGCCATGTCAGCCGCTGGATGCGCCCAGGTGGCGATCCCGACCTTATGGCCAGATTCTCGATCATGCTGCTCGCCTGCCTGCGCGGTTCGATCTGCCTCTATCAGGGCGAGGAGCTCGGCCTTGAGGAAGCGGAGCTTGCCTACCAGGATCTGCGCGACCCCGTCGGCATCCGTTTCTGGCCCGGCGTGAAGGGCAGGGATGGCTGCCGCACGCCGATGGTCTGGGAGGCAGGGGCCGACAATGCGGGCTTTTCCACCGCAAAACCCTGGCTGCCTGTGCCGGCAAGCCATCGCGCCCGCGCGGTCGATGTGCAGAACGGCGAGGAGCAATCGGTGCTGTCGGCCTACCGCTCGGCGCTCGCTTTGCGTAAACAGCACCCTGCGCTGGTCGGTGGATCGATCAGCTTTCTCGACACCGAGGGCGACGTGCTCGCCTTCATCCGCGAGGGTGGCGGAGAAAGGCTGCTCTGTGTCTTCAATTTCGCCGGAGAGCCGGCGACTTGGCCGTTGCCTGAGGGTATCGGAACTGTCGCGGCCGTCCTGGGCGGCACTGCGGCTGTTGAGGAAAACGCGCTCTCGCTGCCGGCTCTCGGTTGCTTCCTCGGCAGGCTCGACTGATTGCCGCTTCGGTTGCGGCCAAGCGGTCCTACTGAACGAGCACTGCCCGTCCGCAGGTCGCACCGGTGACGCGCACGTCGGCCTGGCCGACACCGACGCCCAGGGCTGACAGCACATTGTAGAGCAGGTCGTCGACGGGCGCCGTCACGGTGTTGAGCAGGGCCACCACTGCTGGTTTGACCGTTCCGAGCAGGGTGGTCACATCGATCCCGAGACCAAGCACATTGGCCGAAAGCGACAGGTTGTTGACCAGGGACGTGGTGAGCGACTGCGAGATGTTTCGCGTCGAAACGGTCTTCACCGTCTTGTTGGCGATGTCGGTCGCGTTGAAGGTCAGGGTCTGCGGACTATTGTTGGTGATCGCGGTCGCGGCCGAACCCATCACCTGAATCAACGGCATCAACAGCAGCTTAACATCGGCGATGTCTGCGTTCGTAAAGGTCTGCGGCTGGCTGAAATCGGCGAAGCCGGACGGATTGTTGCTGTTGGCCAGGTTCAACTGGGCAATACCGGGGTGCGCGGCGATGGAAACGCTGATGCTGGACGGCCCTGTCGGACAGGTGATGTCGGTCAGCTTGGCCTCGGCATAGGCGACTTCCACGTTGAGCGGCAGATTGACGGCGAGCAGGCTGATGCCGCCGGCCAGGCCGGGCGTGCCGATACCGACGGAGGCCGTCAGTTTGATACGGGTCTGGGCGGTCCGCACGACAGTGCCGATGCCATCGAGCGCCAGCCAGGGCGAGGATTGCATCGGCTCCCCGATGGCGACGTTGAGCTTGGTGGAGAGCAGTCCCGGGATGGTGGCGCCGAGATCGACGGCGGCCTGGTTGGTGCCGTTGGCGAGTACGGCCGCCGCCGTCAGCATCCCCATGGCGCTTGCGTCCACGCCAAGGCCGGACGGCTGTTGCCCGAGGCCAGTCTGCCGACGGAACCGAGGTCGACAAGACTGCTGAGCGGGATCTTGACGGTGCTGGTCGACTTGGAGGCGATGGTCTGCAGGGCGACCTTGGCGGTGTTGCCGAGGCCAGGAACATTGGCCATGGCCGTGGCGATCTGGCCGATGGTCGCCTTCGAGGCCAGAACGTCGGAATAGGTGCCGGCGGTGATGTTCAGTTGTGCGCCGAGCGCACTGACGAAGGAAAGCACGCTGACATCGGCCGAGATCAGCCCGTTGTAATCCATGACGCTGAGCGAGATGTTGCCGCCGAGAAGTCCGCTCAAAAGTGCGTTGAGGATGCCGCCATTGACGCTGAGCAATCTCGACCCGACCGAGAATGTCGCCTGCGGCGTCATGCTGGCGGTGGCTTGGGTGCCGATGACGGGAGTGGGGATCAGCGAGCTTGCGAAGTAGCGCTTGGGGATCTTCGCCAAAGTGACCCGGACGGCATTGTAAGGCGTCACGCCCGCCTGGAAGCGCTGGCCGACATTGGCGGTCGATGACGCGTATCGGCCCTGCGTAACCGTCACCACCGTCTTCCCGGCGGCTGCTGGGATGGTCTGGCCCGAGCCTTGAACGACGACGCCCGGCATGCCGTTGTCGGTGAGCGTGGTGACGACCGCTGTGTTGACGTTGTTGATGTTCGAGGCGGCGGTGATCGCCGCCAGGTCGACCATCGCCTGGGCTTCCCGGCGCTCGGTGTAGATGGAGGCTTCATCTATGGCCACAGCTGCCAGCGCCAATGCGACCGGAGCGCTCAATGCGGTCATGACGGCGAAGTTCGCCTTCCTGTCTCCCATCATCGACCGTGCAAGCCGGCCGATGCCCTTGCCCGCCCGCTGCAGCATTCAGATACCCCCCGACCCTGATCGTTGACTGACGGTTGATGGTCGTCCCTGGCATGGCTATGCCCGGGAACAGATTCCAGATCGGCAGGTTGCGGGCATCGTACGAGACGGACACCACGAATTGGCTTCCGTCGGCCACGCTGTCATTGGCCTGGTAGGTCAGTTTGCTGGCGTCCACGAAGGGGTAGCCGCCGGCGTTGTTGGCGAGATAGCTGGCCACGAGCGTCTGCCGCTCGGTCTGGTTCACCCCGGCAATGGCCGTCCGGGCGGCGTCGGCTGCAATTTGCTGGATCGAGTTAGCGGCGCCAAAATAGATGCCGTATGCAACCATTCCGAGCAAAATAAGGATGAAAAGCGGTGACAGCAGGGCGAACTCGACCGCTGAAGTTCCCGAATCGTCTGTTCGGAACTCGCGCCTTCGGACCCTGGAAATGAGGTTGTGAACCATGGCACCAGCATGCTCAAGTTCGCATGCAGAAAGCGGAAACTCCGGGTGCAACCAAAGGATGCGCTCGATTGAAAACGCCTCTCTAATTTAGCCGTTGCTTCTGCGATAATGAGGATTGACTTAGGGTCAATCAGTACTCGGTTGAAAAGAGCTTACCTCCTGTCTAGTCTCCTGCCACCAGCCGTCGGAGGGAACCGGCGGCGCGCTCAAAGGACCAGACATCGGTTCCGGGGCGTCAACACGTAAAGGCGCGCCGATGGCAGCGCCGACAGGGAGAACTTCATGCTGAAAAACATGCTGAAGGCGACGGTATTCGCCACGACAATGACCTTGGCTGCCGGTACGTTCTTGACGCCAGCCTTTGCGGAGACCGTCTATAACAGGGGCACCTCCGCTGAATCGGAGTCGGTCGACCCACACAAGACCTCGACGGTCTATGAAGCCAACGTACTGCGTGACCTGTTCCAGGGGCTGGTCATGCAGGATGAAAAGGCCAATCTCATTCCGGGCGCCGCCGAAAGCTGGACGGTGTCGGATGACGGCACGGTCTACACCTTCAAGCTGCGCAAAGACGGCATGTGGTCGGATGGCAGCCCGGTGACGGCGGACGACTTCGTCTACTCCTTCCACCGGCTCGAGGATCCGGCGACCGGCGCCGAATACGCCTCGATGCTGTATCCGGTGAAGGGCGCGGAGGACGTCAACACCAAGAAGGGCAAGCCGGAGGACATGGGCGTCAAGGCGATCGACGCCAACACCCTGGAAGTGACGCTGAAGGCGCCGACGCCGTACTTCCTGGAGATGCTGACCCATCAGGCGACCTATCCGGTGAGCAAGGCCTCGATTGAGAAGCTCGGCGCCGACTGGATAAAGCCCGGCAATCTGGTTTCGAACGGCGCCTATACGCTGGCCGAATGGGTTCCCAACGACCACATGAAACTGGTCAAGAATCCGAAATTCTGGGACGCCGCGACGGTCAAGTTCGACGTCGTCAACTACATCCCGACCGAGGATCGTTCATCGGCGATGAAGCGCTTCGAGGCCGGCGAACTCGACAGCTATGACGATCTGCCGACCGAACAGCTCGCCGACCTCAAGACCAAGTTCGGCGACCAGATCCATGTCGGGCCGTATCTCGGCACCTACTATTATGCGATCAAGACCGACAAGGCGCCGTGGAACAATCCGGAACTGCGCAATGCCATCTCGATGGCGATCGACCGTGACTTCATCGCCGAAAAGGTCTGGCAGAACTCGATGCTGCCCGGTTATTCGATGGTGCCCCCCGGCATCGAGGGCTACACGCCCGCAATGGCCAAATACGCCGACATGCCCCAGATCGACCGCGAGGACGCAGCCAAGAAGATCTTCGAGAAGCTTGGCTACACGCCCGAGCATCCGCTGAAGATGGAGATCCGCTACAACACCTCGGAAAACCACAAGAACACGGCAGTGGCGATCCAGGAGCAATTGAAGCCGCTTGGCGTCGACGTCACGCTGCTCAACACCGACACCAAGACCCACTACTCCTTCCTCGAGCAGAAGGGCGACTATGACGTGGCACGTGCCGCCTGGATTGCCGACTACAAGGATCCGGAAACCTTCCTCGGCATCACACGCAAGGCCAGCGGCAACAACTATTCGAACTACAACAGCCCCGCATACGAAGCGGCAATGGACAAGGCTGCGGCCGCCGGCGGCAAGCCAGAAGAGCGCATGAAGGACCTCGCCGAGGCCGAGCGCATCCTCATCGACGATGTCGGCCAGATCCCGCTTCTCTACTACAGCTACCACGATATCGTTTCCTCGAAGCTGCATGGCTTCGTCGACAATGTGATGGACGTGCATCCGTCGCGCTTCGTCAGCAAGGACTGATCCCTGGCCAAGCCGCCGCGCAACCGAATGCGCGGCGGCGCTGGTTTGCCATCGCATCGGCCCGGGAAGCGGAATCGATTTTCGGAAGGTTCGGTGCGAGATTTGAAGGCTGGAGCGCAATCGTCCGAGTGGACGGGCGTGCTCCGGATCAAGCGGGGCACCGATGCTGCGATACGTATTCCGGCGGCTTTTGACCGCCATTCCGACGCTGTTCGTCATCGTGACGCTGGCGTTCTTCCTGATGCGCGTCGCGCCAGGCGGTCCGTTCAACCAGGAGCGGGGTCTGAGCCCCGAGATCAAGGCCAATCTTGAAGCCCAGTTCGGCCTCAACGATCCGCTCTGGCTGCAATATGTCCACTATCTCGGCAATCTCTTACGCGGCAATTTCGGCCCGAGCTACAACATGCCGGACTTCACCGTCACCGAACTGTTTGCCAAGGGCCTGCCCATTTCCGTCCAACTCGGCTCCTCGGCGCTGATCCTGGCGCTGCTGCTCGGCAGCGTGCTCGGCACCATTGCCGCGCTCAACCAGAACAAGCTTGGCGACTATACGGTGATCGCCCTGGCGACCGCTGGCAGCACCATCCCCACCTTCGTTATCGCGCCGGTGATCCAACTCGTCTTCGGGCTGACCTGGAGGCTGTTGCCGATCGGGGGATGGGGCGACGGCGCCTTCATCAACAAGATCGGTCCGGTGCTGACGCTTGCCTTGCCGCAGATCGCCATCGTCGCCCGCCTGATGCGCGGCTCGATGATCGAATCGCTGCGATCCCATCATATCCGAACGGCCCGCGCGCTCGGCCTCTCCGACTGGTCGGTGGTGGTCAAGCACGCGCTGCGCGGCGCCATCCTGCCGATCGTGTCCTTCACCGGCCCGGCGGCGGCGGCACTGCTGACCGGCTCGGTCATCGTCGAGACGATCTTCTCCATTCCGGGCGTCGGCCGCTATTTCGTCGACGCTGCGCTCAACCGCGATTACACGCTGGTGATGGGAACGGTGGTGGTGATCGCCATTTTCACCATCGTCTTCAACCTGATCGTCGACGTCATGTACGCGGTCGTCGACCCGAGGGTGCGCTATGACTGACATCGCAGCCACGGCTCCCGCCATCGTTGGTCGTTCGCTTTGGGGCGATGCCTGGGCGCGCCTCAAGGCCAACCGCGCCGCCATGTTCAGTCTCTACTACCTCGTTCTGATCGGGGTCGTCAGCGTCTTTGGCCCCTGGTTCGTGCCGCATCAATACACGACCATCTACGCCGACTATGTGCGCATGCCGCCAAGCCTGTCGGCCTACCCGAAGCCCGATATGATCGAGACGGCGCTCACCGAAGCGATCAAACGTATGCGGGTCGACATCAAGGAGTGGCACCAGGAGGGCAATCAGGTCTTCGTCACGGTCAAGTCGACCAAGCCGATCGACGACCGCAACATCCGCTACCTCGACCGGTCCGATGCCTTCGACGACACCAAGATCGAGAGCAAGTCGCCCGACGGCCTCGAAGTGACGATGAGCGCATCGGTCAAGCAGCAGTATTTCCTGTTCGGAACCGACAACACCGGCCGCGATCTCTTGTCGCGCACGCTGATGGCCGGGCGCATCTCGCTTGCCATCGGCCTGCTCGCGGGCATCGTGGCGGTGGTGATTGGTGTGATCTATGGCGCCGCCGCCGGCTTTTCAGGTGGCAAGGTCGACGAGGTGATGATGCGCATCGTCGATGTGCTCTATTCCTTGCCGTTCATCTTCTTCGTCATCATGCTGGTGGTGTTCTTCGGCCGCAACTTCGTGCTGATGTTCCTGGCGGTCGGTGCGGTGCTGTGGCTGGACATGGCGCGCATCGTGCGCGGGCAGGCGCTGTCGATTCGCCGGCAGGAATATGTCCAGGCGGCGGAAGCCATGGGGATCGGCCAGCGCGGCATCCTGCTGCGCCATGTCATCCCCAACCTGCTTGGCCCCGTGGTGATCTACATGACGCTGCTGGTGCCGCAGGTCATCATCCTGGAAAGTTTCCTGTCGTTCCTCGGTCTCGGCATCCAGGAGCCGATGACCAGCTGGGGCGTGCTGATCTCGGTCGGCGCCAAGAACATCGGCACTGCCAACTGGCTGCTCCTGTTTCCCGCCTTCTTCCTCGTCTCGACGCTGTTCGCCCTGAACTTCGTCGGCGACGGCCTGCGCGACGCACTCGACCCGAGGGATCGATAAAGATGGGGATCGCTGACATGGCCACTCCCGAAACGATCCTCAGCGTCAAGGACCTGCGCGTCCGCTTCCGCACGCTCGATGGCGCGGTCGAGGCGGTGAACGGTATCAACATCCACGTCAACGCGGGCGAAACCGTTGCCGTCGTCGGCGAATCCGGCTCCGGCAAGAGCCAGACGATGATGGCGGCGATGAGCCTGCTGGCCTCCAACGGCGAAGCGTCGGGCCATGTCGACTATCGCGGCCGAAACTTGCTCACAATGAGCAAATCCGAGCTGAACAAGGTCCGCGGCCGCAAGATCAGCATGATCTTCCAGGAACCGATGACCTCGCTCGATCCGCTCTATTCGATCGGCAACCAGCTGATCGAGCCGATCCGCCGGCATCGGGGCCTGAGCGTCACAGAGGCGCATGAAGAGGCGCTCAAGCTGCTGCGGCTCGTCCATATTCCCGATCCGGAACGGCGGATGAAATCCTATCCGCACGAGATGTCCGGCGGCCAGCGCCAGCGCGTGATGATCGCCATGGCGCTCGCCAACGACCCCGACATCCTGATCGCCGACGAGCCGACGACGGCGCTCGACGTGACCATCCAGGCACAGATCCTGATGCTTCTGGCCGAGCTGCAGCGCAAGCTCGGCATGGCGATCGTCTTCATCACCCACGATCTTGGCATCGTTCGGCGCTTCGCCGACCGGGTCTACGTCATGCGCCAGGGCGAGGTCGTCGAGGAAGGCGAGGCGGAAGCGATCTTCGCCAACCCCCAGCATGCCTACACCAAGATGCTGCTGGCGGCCGAGCCGACGGGAACCAAGGCGCCTCCGCCAGCCAACGCGCCCGTGGTGCTCGAAGGCAGGAATGTCGAAGTCACATTCAGGATCGGCGGCGGGTTTCTCGCCGGTGAACCGCTGATGCTGCGTGCGGTCGATCACATCTCGATCCGGTTGCAACGCAACCAGACCATCGGCATCGTCGGCGAATCCGGCTCGGGCAAATCGACGCTCGGCCGCGCCTTGCTGCGGCTGTTGCCGAGCGATGGGCTCATTCGGTTCGGCGATCGCGACATTTCCACGGCCGACCGGCAGCAGATGCGGCCGCTGCGGCGCCAGATGCAGCTCGTCTTCCAGGATCCCTTCGGTTCGCTGTCGCCACGCATGACCGTCGGCCAGGTCATCACCGAAGGGCTGCTGGTGCATGAGCCGAACCTTTCGGGAAAGCAGCGCGACCAGCGTGCGGTCGAGGCCCTGCGCGAAGTCGGGCTCGACCCCAACGCCCGCAACCGCTACCCGCACGAATTTTCCGGCGGACAACGGCAACGCATCGCCATTGCCCGCGCCATGATCCTGAAGCCGAAGATGGTGGTGCTGGACGAGCCGACCTCGGCGCTCGACCGCTCGGTGCAGAAACAGATCGTGGAACTGCTGCGCAAGCTTCAGGCCGACCACGAACTGTCTTACCTGTTCATCAGCCACGACCTGGCGGTGGTGCGCGCCATGGCCGATTACATCATCGTCATGAAGCAAGGCAAGATCGTCGAGGAGGGGCCGACCGAGGCCATCTTCAGCAACCCGCAAGCGCCTTATACGCAGACGCTGATGAATGCCGCGATCGACGCCACGCGATTCCGGTTGAGCGCGTGATAAGCCACTGTAGGTGAGGCCTGTTCGCTCAGCCGGCCGCGCACTTGCGTGCGCGTACGGCGACAGCGGCATCCTGCTGTCGCTTCAACTGGTCGATCGTGGCCGTTTCACGATTGGCGACCGCCATCTTCACGCTCGTTCCGCCAAGCAGCCAACGCGGCACGCTGGTGTTGGCGACCTTGCCGCGGGTGATCGCGGCTTGCGAGATGTCGCTCGCGTTGCTTCCCACGGCGCTGTTGAGCTCCGTGCAGGTCATGCTCTCGTATTTGGCCGGATCGGCCGCCCTGCCCATCGATGAGCATCCGGCAACAAGAGACATCGCAGCCAGAAGAACCGGTGCCGACCCTGTCGTCGAGATCAAATTCATGTCCGCGTCCGGTTCGCCGTTTTACCGGCTCCCTCATATTCATCGATCAAACTAGGGCCGATGCCCATTTCGTCAAAGTTTGAACGGCCGGCCAGTGCTCGCGCTCGGCCGTCTATTCTATTCAATGTCATCGAAATTATTATGCTGCTTCGGCGGCCAATCCGTTCACGGGGACACAACCGCCGCCGAGCACCATTTGGGCAATATCGGTCGCGTTCTCGTCGACATGGGCCGTCACCAGCACAATCCCTTCGCCGACGCTTCGACGCTCAGGCCTTCCGGCGGCCGCGAGCCAGGCTCCGAGCAACCCGCCGAGGACGCAGCCGCAGAACGTGCCTGTCAGGGCTATCGCCGACAGGCCGGTCGTAAAAGGATTGATGCCGTGGACAGCAAAAGCGGCCAGGCATGCCAGCAGCCCGGCGGCAGCGCCAAGCATGACGGCGGGAGACTTCAGGACACGGATTTCGTCGTGGTAGGGCCCGATGATGACGATCTGTACGCGAGGAACCCCGGCCGCCAAAAGGTTGCCGGCGATCCGGGCTGCTTCGGAATGGGAGTCAAAAAGCCTGCTGATTGTTGGCATGGTCATTCAGGGCGTGTCGTGTCCGTCAGCACGTCGATGACGAAGGATGCGGCGATCAGATCGTCGCCATCGATCCGGCCCTGACCGTCCTCCATTACGGCCGCGACCTTTTGGAAGGTCTGGATTTCGCCCTCGGTGATGCGCGCGTCGCGCATCCTGCTCCTGAGATCTGCCACTCGCAGCTGCAAGGCATCGGATCTTGCGTTGTCACGATTCGAGATTGTGGTGGTCATCCATTTCCGCTTCGTTTTGATGGCCCTCGCGCCCAATCAACCGAACTTGGGGCGCGAGCAAACGTTCCAGGGCTGGGCTTCGGTCTGGTGGGACGAGGGACTTAAGTCTTGCAGCAAGACGCAAGGTGCTTGCCGGCGCGGAGCCCGGACCGCGCATGAAGCGTGCGCGTGTAGCGTGCCAGGGAAAAGTCGTCTGGTGGCCAGGCTTGATCGAGAGCCGAGCCACCAGGCGGCGATCAGTAACCGCCGTTTTCCATTACCACCGGACGATGGTGGCGGTGAGTGGAGACGGAGCCGGTGACAACGACGGTATCTCGACGATGATGCCTACGCCCCTGGTCGTAGAAGGCGATGGTTCCGTGGTGACGGTGATGGAGCCGCTGGCCCTCCTCATTGATGATCCTGACGTGGTTATGATGTCGATGATGGGTCCTGATGACAACGTCAGCCTCGGCGGCCGAAGCCAGGGTGGGCAATCCCACCGAAAGCGCCAAAGCGCAAATGATCATTGTTTTCATTGCAATTTCTCCAATGCCTTGATTAGCCCTTCGTTGGATACAACTGCTGCTGATCTCTTTGGTTCCGGGTTTCGCGGGACAACCGGGACCTGGGGCAACGCGAAGGGCCGGCCATCGCATCGCGCGACCAGACCTGGAGAAAAATCGCAATATTCGGCGGTAGACTCCTGCGGTTCCTAGCTCAGGGATGATCGCGATATCGCCTTTTCTACAATTACGATTGGTCCTCCCGGGCAGTTACGCTGCCGCATCGTCCGTCGTCCGTCGTCCGCGCGGGCAGGCAAGCGCGGCTGGTGCTGTGAGGACCAATCTGTCTCTGCCCTACAAAAGCAGTCCGCTCGGCCATTTCGAAATCCTGTCAGCGGCGGAACATTAGGTAAAACTAATGGTTTTATCTCGACAGCAGGCATCACGGTTTGAGGTCCGCTGAAGATCAGCAGGCAAAGGCTGATCGGCCCGCGTCCTCGGCCAGAGGCGCGGGCTCATCGAGCAACAGGAGAGAGATCATGAACAATATAATTTGGCTCGTGGGAGCGGTGGTCATCGTGATAGCGATATTGAGCTTTTTCGGCCTCCGCTAGGCGACGACGCACACCGCGCGCCCCGTCGGAGTGTGATCAGTGACAGCGAACGCCCCCGCGGATTGACCGGCACGATGGGAGGAACTTCGTTGCCCATGCGTCGTGAGAGGAAAGGGATTTCGTGTCCGTTTCCTGTCCCGAAGGAACAGGCATCAGCCCGGACCAGAGCTCTATCTCAGGTGAATCTAGGGTGGCGCCAGTCGGGATGCGCTAACACATTGTATTTTCTGGTCGGAGTGGCAGGATTTGAACCTGCGACCCCCTCGTCCCGAACGGGCGGGTTAGCCAGCAAAAGCCCGGATTTCCGCCATTTCTGATGGCGTCTGAAGGCCAATGTTCACGTTTATTTCCGGTATAGCTGTGGGGTAACTGTGGGGTAGGTGGAAATGTTCTCTTTCTGTGCCGCGGGCATCCCGACTGTGTTTTTGGGCATTTTTCGCAAGCGTGACTTGGAGACGATCGCCTCGGCGGCTTGGGCCTGAAAATCGGGGTGATGATGGCCATAAGTCTGAATGAGCACTTGAACGCTCATGCCGAGGTATCCGGCCGCCGCCCAGGGGTCGGTACCCTGCTGCATTAGCCAGGTAGCCGCCGTGTGGCGGAAGACGTGCGGGGTGATGTCGGTGCGGAAGACGCGCCGGACGCTACCGTCCGGGGTCCCAATCTCCTCATGCCAGCCTAGTCCGGCCGCCTCGACCACCGAGCGGAAGGCCTTCTTGATCGACTGCACCGGTTTGCCGTTCCACTCAACCACGTAGTCATGGGCGACCATGCGGCCAATGCTGGCGCTTTTTCCTCGGCCCTTGGTCTTGATCTCCAGCGGTGTGCTCGCCCAGCGGCGCACATGTGCCAGGAGGCGATCAGGCAACCTGACGGGCGGCTGCCGTTTCTTGGTCTCGCGGCGACCGCTGGCGCGGCGGTAGAAAACGCCGCGGTCGATGTCCACATGTCCCGCGCCTTCTGTCGGGCGGACGGCCGCGCCGCATATCGCGGCGGAGCGCGTGCCCGTGTAGAGAGCGACCAGGATAAAGCGCGCGATGTGGCATGCGGTGCGACGATCGCTTGGCCTTCCCTTCCACGACTGGCGCATGCGCCACGCAGCGCGAAGCAGGGCGGCTGCCTCGTCGCGGGTCAGCCAGCGGTCGCGCGGTGCTGCCTTCGCGGGCAGCACAATTGCTGGTGCAGAGCTTACATAGCCTTCCCGATGATAATTGTTCAGCGCCGCTCTCAAATCCTCCAGCTGACGCCTGGCAGCTGCGCCGTTGCCGTGTGCCTTGGCGTAGTCGCGGCACATCTTGCCATCGATGTCGCCCATTCTTTTGTCGCCGAACCACGTTAGAATAACGATCAGCCGGTCGGCGGTTTCCTTCGGCTTGGCGTGCGATGGCGCGACGTCGGTAAGATATACGCTTACGGCGTCAGCTACCGGGACCGTGGCGGGATCACGACCGCGCTCGCGGGCCGGTCGGTATTTTTCCGTGATGTGACTGGCGAGCCGCTTTTCAGCGCGTTCGCGGTCGCCAGTGCCGCCACAAGCGCTGATGAAGGTTGCGCCATCGCGGATGAACCAGCCGGCTGCGTTGCGCAGCTTTCCGTCCGCCCTTCTGCTTTCGGCACGCCAGACGAGGCGCGCCCCTTTCGACGTCCGCGGCATAGCTCTCTCATTTTTGCGATCGCCGCCAAAGTGACGTATTCCTTGCCTGCGATCAACTCTGTCTGAAGACGGCCAGCATCTCGTTCTTTTCGCAGACCTGCCGCCCCCATAGAGCCGTCCGGAAAGGCGATATCGGCAGCTATGTTGAGCCGTAGCGGCGTATCGTCGTCCAACTGCTCTTGGATCGTCATGGCTTGCCTTTCCGCACGCGCAGAAGAATTAAGCTGCGCGCAACTGTTGAGGACTATGCCTCTGCGATGGATCCGACACCGATCAGTAAGCCGCTCGATCGCGCGATCTGGCCGGCAGTCGACCCGACCATTGGACAATCGCTCTCGACCCTTTGGCGAAGGGACCGGTCCGAGAAGACTTCTCACCGCGAGGCGATTATCTGACCGGAAATGTAAGGGCATGAGAGCGATCTGTGAACGGGATCAAATCGCTCGTGCGGTGATTGGGACCCTCTGGCGTTAAAAACGGCGGGATCCACCATGATGTGCGGGCAGTCTCGCGATGCGACGAGTGCCGGCAACTCAGGCCCCCGGCCTCATGAGGTGCCTCGGGGGTGGGCTCCCCTCCTGCTGGGGATTCCCGATCTTCGAAAATCGAGAGTGAGAGTGCGAGCGGTTTTTTCGTGACGGGTAGAGAGCCGGAGGAGAGGCCTCCGACGCCCGTCGCGGAGAACCGCGATGTCCTATCAAAGCAATCGAGCCCGCGTCGTTGCCGACCGGACCAACCTCTATGACGACATCACCAACAAGATTATCGCCGAGTTGGAGGCAGGTCGTTTCCCTTGGGTCCAGCCGTGGGGGACCGCCGCCGCGAAGGCGCCGCTGTGTTTGCCGAAGAACGCCAGCACCGGCAAAGCCTATAGTGGGATCAACGTGCTCATCCTCTGGGGCGCCGTCATCGAGCGCGCCTATCGGACGCAAAGCTGGCTGACCTTCCGACAGGCACAAGTGCTCGGTGGGAATGTCCGGAAAGGCGAGCATGGCACCACTATCGTCTATGCGGATCGCTTTATCCCGAACGATGAGAAGAAGCGCGCTGGCGAGACCGGCGAGGATGCCAGGGCGGTTCCATTCCTCAGGCGCTTCACTGTCTTCAACATCGAGCAATGTGAAGGTTTGTCCGAGGAAATGGAAGTTTTGCCGCCACTCCCGGACGCCGGATTGATCGAGCCTCGGCTCAAGGCGCTGATCAAAGGCACCGGCATCGAATTCCGTATCGGCGGGAACAATGCCTTTTATGTGCCGGCAAGAGACTACGTTCAGGTGCCGCCCCCGCAAGCCTATTTCGAGCCGATCAACTGGCATCGCACAGCGCTGCATGAGCTTGGTCATGCCACAGGTCATGCCTCACGCCTCGGCCGCGATTTCTCCGGCTCCTTTGGGACGAAGAAATATGCGTTCGAGGAACTCGTGGCCGAGATCAACGCAGCTTTCTGCTGCGCCGCGCTCGGAATCGTGCCCACGGTACGGCATGCTGACTATATTGGCTCCTGGCTAGAGGTTCTGCGCGAAGACAATCGCGCCATCGTGCGCGCCGCCAGCCAGGCCAGCAAGGCGGCTGACTGGCTTCTCGGCCATTTGATCGAGGATACCGCGCTGCCGATTGAAACGGATGCGGGAGATGACAGGAGGGCGGCATGATCCTGCTGTGCCCAGACCTACACGAGCGCCTTCTCGCCAATGGCCGCCGCCGCGAAGCTGACCACGTCCCGGCTGTCCGCTTCTTCAATCCGCTCGGCGCCGGCACATGGCTCGCGACTGAACTCGACGAGGATGGCGACACCCTGTTCGGGCTGGCCGATCTCGGTTTCGGCTGTCCCGAGCTTGGCTCCTTCAGCCTCTCGGAATTGCAATCGATCCGCCTGCCATTCGGCATGACCATCGAACGCGATCTCCTTTTCACCGGCCGACACCCGATCTCGGTCTATGCGGAGGCTGCCCGCATGACTGGGAGCATCCCGGAGGGCGAACGCATCCTGCACGCCGCTGCTGACGGGCAGCGGCGTGACGGGTCGAGCCCGAAGGAAGGAGAGGAAGAGGATTGAAGGGATTTCGTGACGGGTTCAGGACCGAGAGAGAGGCTCTCGGCGCCCGTCGTGGAGAAACCCCGATGGCCACTGCCGTTCAAAAGATCACCCTGTCGCCCTCGCGCGACATTCCCTTCAACAAACTTGTTCTCGCCCAGACCAATGTCCGTCGCATCAAGGCCGGCGTCTCGATCGAGGACCTTGCTGCCTCGATCGCTCGGCGCGGCCTGATCCAGGGCATCCACGTCCGTCCCGTTCTCGATGCCGATAGCCAGGAGACCGGCATGTTCGAGGTGCCTGCCGGTGGCCGCCGCTACCGCGCCCTGGAAATGCTCGTGAAGCAGAAGCGGCTCGCCAAGACCGCGCCCGTTCCCTGCGTTGTCGGCGATTCTTCCAGCGCGATTCTCGCGGAGGAGGTCTCGCTGGCCGAGAACATTGATCGCGCTCCGCGGCAAGGTGACGTCGTCTTCACCAATTTCGAGTCGACGATCCTCGGCAAACATGGTGGTTGGCCGACCAAGGGCAAGTTCTTCGGCTATTCCACAGCCGAGGTGCTGGACGCATTGCAAGCCATCGGGTTCAACGCGCTTGCTCTGGCCAACAACCACGCATTCGATCTTGGCCCTTGCGGGGTTCTCGCCACGCTGGGGGAGGTCGAAGCGCGCGGCTTCCTGCATGCTGGGATCGGGATCGACGAGACCGATGCCACGAAACTCGGCCATCGCACTCTGGGAGCCCGCCAGGTCTCTCTTCTTGCAATGGATGCAGGCCCCGGTCCGGCCAACATGTATGCCGAGAACCGCACGGCTTCGCGCCCGGCACGGCCTGGCGTCAACCGACTCAAGACCGTTCGCAAGCTTGGGGTGCCGAACGGTCATTTCCGAAGGCTGGCAAGGCTTGGCGACCATTTGCAAAGCTCGCATCTTGAAATCACCAACTACGCGCAACCGGAGGATCCGCCCCAGCTGGCGAGCGGGAAGGAGCTGAATTTCTACGGAACCGTTTTCACCCAAGCCGCTGACTTCAGCCGCTTGATCGAGATCGATCCGCAAAGTGCAGATATTCAACTGTCCGCCATCCGGCAGGCGGTTGCGAAAGGCGATTTTGTTATCGCCTATCTGCACCACCACCATTGGGAACCAGGTTGGCAGAACGTGCCGCGCTGGGTACAGGCCTTTGCCCGTACATGCATTGACGCCGGCGCAGACCTTTTCGTAAGCCACGGTGCCCCCGTTCTTCAAGCGGTGGAAATCTACAATGGCTCGCCAATTTTTTATGGTCTCGGAAATTTCCTCTTTCACGTTCATCCGGAGGAGAGCGAATGGGATCCTCCGGAAGTCTGGCAGAGCATTGTCGCCGCTTGCCGCTACGATGCGCACGGAACCCTCGAAGCCATAGACCTTCTGCCCGTCGTGATCGGCGAGGCAATTGGGCGCTGCGGATCCGAAACAGGCGGATTGGTTCCCGTCCCCGCCGGCGGACACGCGGCGCGAGATATTCTTGAGGGTTTCGCAAGCCGCTCGCGTGCTTTCGGTACAGAGATCGAAATATCCGGACATATCGGCAGAATAGCCGCGCCGCTTGCGCGCAAATTTGGCTGACGATCAACACAAACCCTGGGCCACCGGAAGGAGAATGGCCTGCTGGAGCATCGAAGGCATTGTCGGAACCGAAACATTGGCGTCCTTTGAGGATAGCGTCAAAGCCAAAGATCAGGCGTGATCCTCACCCCGCCGATCTTCACGTCGGCAGACAGATCGCGACGGTTCGCGTGCTGACGGACGTATCGCAGGCTCAGCTTGCCCGATCGATAGGCGTCAGCGTTCAACAGCTCCAAAAGTACGAGAATGCAAGGAACCGCGTCAGTGCGTCCATGATCTACGAGATTGGCAAGTCCCTGGGTGTCCCCGTCAGTCGTTTTTTCGAAGGTCTCCCGGAGAATGGGGAGTCCGGCTGTGAGGCTTCCTATCTACCGCCCGATGCGCGCATTGGCTTCATTGCCAGCTCAGAAGGACGGCGCCTGATCTCGGGATTCCTTCAATTACCTCCGCGGGTGCGCGTCAAGTTATCTGCCCTGATCGCTGCTATCGGGGAAGAATTGACCGTCCCTCAATGACCATTGACAACGAGGCTGGCAGGAAAACCGGCACCGGCAGACGAGGTGCTTGGCAACCGGTCTGAAAAACGACTTCGAACGCGGCCGGCTTCGTCAACTCTTCGCCTAAATGACTGATAATGCAACATTATCATTCGTTTTATGTTGCCGACAGGCTGTGCGTTTAGGGCCGAAATCGATGGCGCAAAGCGCACAAGCCCTTTACCCTCTTAATCATGATTCGCCTCGATCCCGCGATCGCCAGCCCCGCCGCGCCGCCCACCGTTCCGGCGTGGGCGCTCGCGTCCGGTGCCGCGCTCAACGAGGCCGACGCCGCCTTCCAGGCTGGCGACGCCTTGGGCGCGCTCGACACACTTGCCCGGGCAGAGCGTTCCTGGGCTGGTGCCTGGCGCCAGCGGCTGGCGGTTCGCTGCGCCGGCGCCAGCATGCGGCTCGCCGGCCGTGCCGAGGACGAAGCCGCGCTGCGTGACACCTGGCACTTGCGCCCGGCCGGCGCCGATCCCGGCCCCGCCGGCGCCATTTTGGGCGCCTGGCGGCAGTTGGCCGCGCAGCCGCCCGTCGCCAACGCCGAACGGCTCGAAAAGATCGTCGACCAGCTTGGCCTTCACTGGGACGGCGCGGCGCTCACCGACCTCTGCACGGAGATCGAGGAACTGGTGCGATCACAGCGCACGGCGCCATTCGCCGCCGCGGCAATCGCCGCGCATGTCGTTGCCATGCGGCCCGATGCCGAGCTGTTGGCCTGGTGGCTGGCCGACCTGCTGCTGGCGCAGGCCCTGCGCTGGCCGCGACCGCTGCCGCTGCTCGTGAACCAGGTTTTTTCGTCAGCCTTCCGCGCTGAAGGTGGCGGCAAAAGAATCCGGCCGGGCGAAAAGAATTTTGAGCGGGCGGTCTGCGTTGCGCTGGTTCAAGCGGCGGCCGAGGCCTGCCGGCTCGCCGCCGAATTGTCGCGCCGCGCCGAAAAGCTGCTGGCCGTCGCACCAAAATTGCGCGCGAAAGGCGCCGGCGACGTGATTGTTTTGCTCCTGAATGAAGATGCCGTTTCCGGCTCGCTCGTGACAAAGAACCTGTCGCGCTTTGCGGCGCGCCGCCTGTTCGAGCGGCTGCAACAACTCGGCGTCGTGCGCGAGTTGTCGGGCCGTCCCAGCTTCCGGCTGTTTGGACTTTAGCGATGAGCGAAGCGTCCGCCCGCCGCAGGACAAACGACCAGCCGGCTTTGCTGGACACAGAGCTCGAGCACTTGCCGCCTGAACTGCGCTGGCGCGAATGGATGGGCCGCGTCGAAGCGGTGATTTTTGCCGCCGGCGAACCGGTGACACGTAGTGTGCTAGCGCGGGTGGTGGGAAAGAACTGCAATATCGAGCTGATCATCGACGACATTCGCGCCGAGCTCGCCGGCCGCCCCTATGAGCTGGCGTCAGTCGCCGGCGGTTGGCAGCACCGGACCAAAAAGGCTTTTGGGGACGTCATCCGCAGTGCCTTTGGCGCAGACGGGCAGGAGGCGAAAGAACTGTCGCAGGCGGAGGCGCTCGTGCTGATGTGCATCGCCTATTTCCAGCCGATCACGCGTGGCGAGTTGTCGAGCTTCTTCGGCAAGGAGGTATCGCGCGACCTGATCGGCGTGCTGCGCGCGCAGGAGCTGATCGCCTCGGGGCCGCGCAGCCCCACTCAAGGCGCGCCCTACACCTATGTGACGACCAAGAATTTTCCTGTCGCAGTTCGGGCTCGACACGCTGCGCCAGCTGCCGGATTTCGAGGCGCTCGAGGACGCCGGGCTGCTGTCGAAGGAAAAGCTCCTGGCCGGCGACATCATGCCCGAGTTTACCAGCTGCCAAGACGACCTCGAGTGAAGTCGATAGCCGGCTGCGTCCCCTGACGGTCGCTGAACTGCAAGGTGCTTATCGGCAACAACCTTCGTGAGCAAACAAGCGTTAGAACAGCGCCTCAAATGTAATCCCAAGGTCGTTAGGCGCAAGACCGGTCGCACGAACGTAGCCGCGTCTTCCACGCATGCTGAGCCCGTTTCTGGAGCACGTCAGAGGCGATAGATGGATCCGTCTTTGCCAGATTATTCCGCTGTCAGCGCTGCCTTCACCTGGCCAGGCCCCAAGAGCTTGGAGAACCGTCGATAGTCCGAATATTGAAACCGCCATCTTCCGGCGGCGATTGCCGGATGAACTCCGGCTTCCTCCGCCACCGCGAGAAGGTCTTCCGAACGGCTCTCTTCGGTCACCCTTGCCCATATCTTGTCCGGAATGAGTGCGTCCGTCGCGAAGCGATCAGCCTGCTTTTCGACCTTGTCGTCGCTCGCCACATCCAGATCATCCAGAATTATCGGTGTCTCGCCACTGAGGTGACAAGCAACATGAGCGAACTCGTGGAGAAGCGTGAACCAGAAATTGTCCAGACGATCATGTCGAAGTGTAAGAGCAATCACGGGGGTTCCATCTGCCCTGCGCATGGCCGCGCCGTCCAGGTATGTTCCTGGCAAGTGCTCCAATATGATCAGGACAACACCAAATCCGTCGAGTGTTTTTTTCAGGTCATCGTGCCACCTATCGTTCGCGCTTACTTGAGCTAACTTCCTAGCGGCTGCTTCCCAATCGACTACCTTGACGTTTTGCTTAACAGAGACCTGTTCTGCGCGCAGCAGGACGGCCGCACACCATGCCTCCAGTGCAGATAGATCGGTTTTTGCGTTGGTTCGTTCTGTGCGCGTCTTGCGCAACATTGCTACCGCTGGCGCAACGATGTTGGCGCGCGAGACAAAGCTCGAGAGACTTTCAGTAGGTTTCATCATTCGAAGTGCGCGAAGCCTTTTGGCAGCTGCTAGCGATGCAGATGATTGTCGCGTTGCCGGTTCATGCTTGGCCGATCCAACCAATGACCTAACCGGGATTTTCAGATGCTGATTTAGAGCTCGAATTTGATCGACCGTCGGCTGCCTCTGTCCGTTTAGTATTTCAGAGACACGGGACTTACTCCCTAAATAAGGAATGAGATCTCGTGGACTCAAATTCAGGTGATTCATACGGAAGTGGATAGCTTGAGCTGGGGTCGCGCCCTCGATGCCGTGATGCTGCTTTTCCCATTTCTCAATCACAGCCTGGAGCACCTCCAGATCGTCAATTGATCGTTTATCATGGCGAACGATCAGTGAGTGAGCCTGTTCGAGCGCGGACTGGTAATCCTCGTCAGATCGAATTGGTCGTATAGTCATGCGGCCCTTCTCCCCTTCTTACGTACATGTTTGGACGCGGCTGCTGCGCCAGCGAATTCAATGAGCATCATCTCGGTTTCAAAGTTGACGATAAGGTCGGCGCAAAGCCCGTCCTCGATCGGGATATGAACGTGCGCGCCATCGACAATCGCTGACGGATAGGACCTGACGAGCTCGGCCGCGGTCGGCCATCGCCCATCTTCCAGTTCGGCGACGAGTGCCGACACCGCCCCGCTCACTTCTTCGCTGCAGGAGCAGGCCAGCTGCTTCAACTTCGATGTGCCCATCAGCTTCATGGCTACCGCCAACAAAGATATCGTTCCCAAAAATGGAACCATCACGGTTGCCAGCCGACGCAGCTTATGGCATATCAGACTCGTTCCACGGAATGGAACTATCATGTCACCGCGCCGGTGCCAAGCATCCGGCCCAACCCTCGATTATTGCCAACGAAAAGGAGGCGAAAAATGAATAACGACGACAAGAAGGTTCGCGCCGAGCTCGAGTTCGAGACGATCCCCGATGTAAAAACCGTCGAGATCGCCAAGGGCGATGTCGACGCTTTGCTCGTCATTGCTCGCGCAGTGGCCGGTTTCGAGCACGCACACGTGTTCGAACACGACAGCGACGACCCGTTGACCGGGATCGGCGATCGCCGCGCCATCGTGTTGCTGGTCCATCGCTGCCGCCATATCGCGGTAGAGATCCGCTATGACGGCGACACGAAGAAGCACAAATTCTCGCCTGCCGCGACCGTCCTACGCATCCTTCACTGGGCCACTGGCAAGCAGGGTTTCAACCTCGACGCCAATGCCGCGGCCAAGGCAAACCTCATCCTGCCCGGAGCCGATCAGCCGCTGCCGAAAGACGCAATGATCGGCCGCTACGCAGATCACGCCGACTGCGCGGTCACGGTCGACTTGACCCTCAAGGACTTCACGAATGGCTGAGGAAAAAGAAGTTACGCCCTCATTGCAAACGCTGCTGAAGCAAGTGGAGACGGTTCGCTTTCTCGCCGGTGTCGACCAGGGCCGGTGGACGGTGTTGAACGTCAATTGGCCGTGGCTCCTCGTCCGCGTTCAGTTCGTGACCAGGCCCGATAATTTTGCGTTCTCGCACGATTTCCGACTGGAGTGCTCGGGCTTTCCCGATCCGGGCCCGTATGTAGAGCGCTGGGCATATGCCGACGATGCCCAGGGCGGAGTGCGCCCGGCTCCGCCAACCTCAGGAGCCCCCGGCTTTGTCGAAGCCATGAAGGAATGGGGCAGCGCGCCGATAGGCGGCATCTACAGGGCCTGGAACCGCGGAGCAGCTCAGCACAACGACTGGGCAATGAAGCGGCCGGACGAAGCCTGGAATCGAACCCGCGAAATCTCGTTCATCATGGAGCAGCTCTATGCGTTGGTTGCTGAACAGGCTCTTTGGCTGGCTGCACGGGCCTGAGCCGCGAATCATTTGCGATACGGCCGTGTGGATGGATGGGGCGGCTGAACTCGGCCGGCGCACCCTAGGGCGACGTCGTGAGAGTGGCGCGTTTTTGATCGGCGAGGCTTCAGAAAGCGGTCCCAAGATCATCCGCGCCTTCATCTACTACGACGACATCGACGAGCATGCGCTCGACACCGGCATCGTGAAGTTCAACGGCAACAAGCTTCCCAGGCTTTGGGAAATATGCCGTGCGCGCGGCTATCGGGTCGTCGCCGACATTCATGTACACCCCTATGGCTACGGACAAAGCCCTTCTGACAAGGCCGATCCGGTCATGCCGCGGGCCGGGCATTTCGCGTTCATCCTGCCGGATTTTGCCTCAGGGTTCGTTACGCCCGGCGGTATCGGTCAGTACGAGTATCGCGGCAACGGCGCATGGATCGACCATTCGCGCGCAAGCGCACCGTTTCTCATCTTGAGGTGACCTCGATGAACCAGATTCCCCACCTCGGCCGTTCCCGGATCGTGAAGGCCATCACCGATGCAAACGATTCCGACAAAGGCTTCGAGCAGGGTACCGCCATGCTCGATGCGGTGCATTTTGCAGTTATCATCGATGCCGAACAAGCCGCGACGCCGGCCGGGCAGGCCGCCGTGCTGACGGCTGTCGTGACCGCCGTAAAGTGCTTCGGCAGCGCCACACTGGTGTGCGGCGACGATGTCGCTCTCACTCGTCGGTTTCGGCTGGACAGGACCCTTGTCGAAGCCGCTCGGCTGCACGGTGCGGAGATCGCGCAATCTATCCCCAAGGACGCAACTCACGTGGTCGCAATTGGGCAAGCCGACGCCGAAGAGGTGTTTGTCCGATGCTGGTGGAATGGTTGGATGTCTGGCGTCCTACCGGCCTTTGATGATGAGCCAATCGGTAATTCGGACAACCCACTCGCTGGCATTTTTGCTGGCGCACTTGCCGTGCGAGAGGTCTTTGCCAAGGCCCTTGGTCGGCGCCGTAGCATTGCGCGGCGTGCGACTATATCGCTCTGGAACCCCTGGCGGCTGAACGGCGATCAGAACCCGCCAACAACGCTCTCGCTGCCGGACAAGCTGTGGTTTGTCGGTCTGGGTCACCTGGGCCAAGGTTTCCTATGGAGTCTCGGTTTCCTGCCTGTTGCTGGTTGTCATGCGGTCCTGCAGGACGATCAGGTCGTGGGCAAGGAAAACGTCGCAACCGGGCTACTGACCAGTTCCCTCGACTTCGAGACCGAGAATCACAAGACCCGCGTGGCGGCCCGCTGGCTCGAAGCCGCGGGGTGGAAAACATCAATTCTTGAACGCCGCAACTTCGGCAATCTGCGGCTGACAAGTGAGGATCCGGTTATCATGCTGATGGGACTCGATGAACCGGCCGCTCGGATCGCAATCGCCAAAGGCTGCCACGACTTCGTGCTCGACGCCGGCGTCGGGTATGGCGCAATCGACTTCGAAATTGCCCAGATCCGCGTGATCCCGCGGGGCGTCGACCCAGAAACACTTTGGTCGCGCCCCGCTGCTCCCAAGAACGTCGACGCTGTGCTGGATAAGCCCGCCTACCGCGAGCATGCCCGCAAGCACGGCAATTGCGGCACATACAGCCTTGCTGAAGCCAGCGTGGCAGTGCCCTTTGTCGGCGCCGCGATAGGAGCGTTGACGATCGCACAGCTGTTGCGCCTGGCTGCCTTGCGTCCCACCAACCAGATCAGCCAGGTCGAGCTCGGCACGGTCGAGGCCGCGAGCGCTGGCGTCTTCAATCCGGTGCCTGGCAGGGGGCTGGGCGGCTTCGAGTTCTCCTTCGCGTAGCTTTGCCTTGTCCTTTGCCGGCAATTCTTGCTGAAGATCGTGGATGAAATACGCGCGGCGGCCGCCCGCCGTGATTTCATATCTTGCGACGGCGAAAGTCCTTTAGGCTCCACTGCGGAGGCAGCAATGGTATTTCGATTCGTCCACACCGCCGACATTCATCTCGATTCGCCCCTGCGTTCATTGGCGATGAGAAACGCAACTCTTGCCGAACTCGTGGGAGACGCCAGCCGTCAGGCTTTCGTCGCAATCGTCGACCTTTGCCTGACGGAGCGTGTCCACGCTCTGGTCATTGCCGGCGATCTTTACGATGGCGACCAGACCTCGATGAAGACGGCACGCTTTCTGGCTTCCCAGATGGCGCGTCTCCATCAAGCTGGCATCAGGGTCTACATGATCCGCGGGAATCATGACGCCATGTCGCGGATTACGAAGCAGCTCATATTGCCCGACACGGTGACCACTTTTGGCGGCCGCTGCCAATCCCTGATCCAGCCTGGCGATGGGATCGACGTCGCGTTCCATGGGCTAAGCTTCGCCAGCCCCAAGGCGTCCGAAAGCCTGCTGCCCAAATATGCCGCCCCACAGGAAGGAGCTGCGAACATCGGCATCATGCATACGAGCCTGGCCGGCTCCCCAGGCCATGACGTTTATGCACCTTGCAGCGTCGCCGACCTGCACGGCCAAGGCTTTGACTATTGGGCGCTTGGCCACATTCACGTTCGCCAGGTGTATTCCGGTGCGAGCACGCTGGTGATGCCAGGGATCCCGCAGGGGCGGGACATCAATGAGGCGGGCGAGAAGTCGGTTACGCTGGTCACCGTTCGCGACGATCGCTCCGTCGAGATAGAGGAGAGGCTCACCAGTGTCGCGCAATTTGAGCGGGTGAGTCTCGATCTGACCGGGGTGTCGGAATGGAGCGAAGCCATCAGTCGTATCCGAGCAGGGCTGGAGCAATCCCGGGAGGGTGCCAGATCCCGCTACCTTGTTGCCCGTCTTCGCCTGGTCGGTACGTCTGCCCTTTCATGGTCGCTGATGCGCGACCGGGACCTGGCCGTGGCGGAAGCCGAACAGGCGGCCGAGCAGGTGGGCGACACCTGGGTGGAGAAGCTGGAGCTTCATCTTTCGGCTTCCGCCGTCGGAGATTTGGAAAGTGTTGCCGATCCTACCTTGGAACTCGCGCAGTCCATGCGGGCCAATGCGGGCTCAGAAGCATTTCGGTCCGAAGCTCGAGAATTCGTGTTGAAGACGATCGCAGACCTGCCGCCCGATGCCCGCGGTTTCGCAGGCAAGGATGAAGCTGGGCTGGAACGATTTCTCGACGACGTGCTTGCCGGAAGCGTCGACCTGGTCACGGCAAGGCTGAAGGCAGGGGCGACGCGATGAGATTGCGGCGCCTCGATCTGACCCGCTACGGCAAGTTTACCGACAAGGCGATCGACTTCGGAGAGAAGCCGGTTTCAGGTCCGGATCTGCATATCGTTTTCGGGCTTAATGAGGCCGGCAAGTCGACCGCGCTTGCCGCCTACCTTGATCTGCTCTTTGGCATCGAAGAGCGCAGTCGCTATAATTTCCTGCACGAATATAGCTCGATGCGCATCGGCGGGCTGCTCGGTTTCGACGGACGCGCGCTCGCCGTTTCCCGCACCAAAGGCCGCAGCAACTCATTGCACGACGCCGAAGGCAGACCGCTGAGCGAGGTTGCCATTTCGGCGCAGCTCGCCGGCCTGTCCCGCGAAGCCTACAGCAGCATGTTCTCGTTGGATGACGAGACGCTGGAAGCTGGGGGCAAGGCGATCCTTGAATCGCGTGGCGATCTGGGCAAGCTCCTCTTCACCGCAAGTGCTGGGCTTGGCCATGCCAGCGATGTCTTGGCCGCACTTGAGACAGAGGCCGATGGGCTTCACCGAAGACAGGCCCAGACCACCGAAATCGCGCTGCTGAAAAAACGGTTCGCGGAACTCAAGTCCCGTAAGGAGGCGATTGACACCCTGGCCTCGACATTCGAGGCGCTCGAGGCGGAACGGGCGGAGGCGCAGGAGAAGTATGACCGCAGCTTGGCTGAACGCGCGGCGTTGTCGGCGCGGCTCGCCACGATCGAGCGAAATGCGCGCGCCGCGCCCCTCCTGGGGGAGATAAAACGCAAGGCAAGCAGGCTGGCTGAACTGCCGGACATGCCGTCTCCTGCCAGGACTTGGAGTGGTAGCGTCGCGGGCTTGATTGATCAAGACGCACGCTTAAGAACCCGTCTCCAGGCGAATGCCGATGAGATCGATCGCGCGAAGGCAAAGATCGAAGCAATCGCCGTCGAGGAGGCTGTGGTGGCGATCTCGGAGCAGGTGCGAGGACTTGCCGAGCGCAAGGCACGCTATCTGTCCGCGGGCATGGACCTGCCGACCCGCAAGATGGAAGTCCAGCTGATCGACCAGACGGTGGCCAACTGTCTCGCCGCGCTTGGAAGGGCGGCCGAACAGGATCCGTCCCGGCTCATGCTGCCGGCCGTTGTGGTCGGCACGCTTCGCACCATGGTCGAACAACGCTCCGGCATCACGACGAGCCTACGGATGGCCCGCGATGAAGCGGCTGCCGCGCTTGACGGGCTCAACGCAGCGCGTGGTCGCGTTGGCGAGGAGAGGGCGGTGCCCGAGCCCGCAAGAGCCAGGCTGATGGCAGCAGTGTCGGAAGCCAAGGCCAGTGGTCACAAACGCGAAATCGCAGAGGCGCGCGCGTTCGAGGACGAGCGGCAAACAAGTTTGGCCGATGCGATGCGGCGCCTTCGGCTGCGGTCGGGAGATGCGGAGGCGCTTTCGCAAATGTCGATTCCATCGCCGATGCAGATCGCTGCTTGGAAGGAACTTGCCGCCGATCTTCAAAGGGACAAGGCAGTCTTTTCCGAGCGTCTGGCTGAGCATGAACAAAGCCGGATCTCAACGTCTGCTCGTCTGGCCGCAGTCCGCGCCTCGGCCGATATCGCCGACGACGAAACAGCCGCAGCCGTTCGCCGTGATAGGGACGAGGCCTGGCAAAATCACCGCGCAGATTTAAAGGCCGAAACCGCAGACGCATTTGCCGCGGCACTGGCCAGGGACGATCATGTCGGTAGGGCGCGGTTGGCTCATGCGGGCGAGCTCGCGGACCTGCGCGCAATCAAGCAACAGGCGACCGAGACCGAGGCGGCGATAGGGCGCGTCAGGGCCCAGCTCGGTGAGCTGGAAAAGCGGGCTGAAACGGCGTCGACTGAAATCAAGCAAAGGGCCAGCACCTTGCTTAAGGATTGCCAAGCGCAGTCGCTCGACCTCTTGATCGGACTTTTGGAGGAGCGGCTGTCCGCGCGCGCTGACGCGCTTGGCGCCTGGGACGACATCCTGCTCGCACGCGCGAGAATTGAACGAACAACAGCCGAAGGAGAGCGGATCCATTTAGGATTGGCCTCGGCTCTTCGAAGCGTTGGAATTCAGCCGGAAGCCGGTGAGGCCCTGGAGGCGATGGTGGTCGCTGCTGACCGCTTTCTGGACAGGCAGGCGAAGGTCGACGCGGAACGCGCGGAAGCGATGAGGAGCGTCGCCGCGAAAGAAGAGGAGATGGCCGCCAGGCGGCTCGCTGTTGAAATTTCCGAGCGGCGAGATGCTGCATGGCAGGCCGAGGTGAAAGAAACGCTGAAGGGCACCTGGCTCGAAGACGGCATCGCCGGAACCGGGCTTGGCAGCGTGCTCGATCAGTTGTCGGAGCTGTCAAAGGCGCTGCAGGATCGTGAGGCTATGCGTAGGCGCATAGGCAAGATGGAGGCGGACAGGACTGGATTTGCTGAAGAGGTGGCCCGGCTTTTGGCGCAGGCCGGGGAGCCTGCGAGCGACACGGCGCCGGAACAGGTGAGCGCCTGGCTGACCGAGCGCCTGGAGCAAGCCGAGCGTGCCCGTGAGGCGAGGGCGAATCTCCTCATTGATGTTCAAAAGTTGCAAGACGTTCAGGAGGCATTGAAAGCCGAGATCGCGGCACACGAGACCACCAAGCAGCAAGTGCTCGATACTTTCGGGGTGAAAACTCTGCCTGAAGTCGCAGAGCGCGACGAGCAGCTTCGCGAGCGAGACGGCCTCCAGAGCGCAGTGGCCGAGCTTGAAGAACGACTGACGAGCGAACTCGCTCTCGATGACTTCGCCCAGGCGCGCTCATTGCTGGAGAGCGTCGATCTCGACGCGTTGGCAATTGAAAAGGCTGAAATCGAGCGGCGCCTCGCTGACCTCGATGAAGCCATACAACAGCAACTCGTCCGGTGTACCCGAGCGACCGACAAGCTCGACGCGATTGGCGGCGACAGCCAAGTTGCCCGGATCGATGCGGAGCGCCGCACAGTGCTCCTCGAAATCGAGGAGAAGGCTGCCCGCTATATCGAGTTGAAGCTCGGCGTCATGTCGGCAGCAAGCGCGCTCCGGGTCTACCGCGAACGTCACCGCTCTGGAATGATGAGCCGGGCCTCCGACGCCTTCGCACTGATAACGCGCGGCCAATACACAGGCTTGACGACCCAGCCGGTAAAGGGCGGTGAGGTCCTCATCGCCACGCAGCGGGATGGCCAGTCGAAGATCGCAGACGCTTTGTCGAAAGGCGCGCGTTTTCAGCTCTACTTGGCTCTACGCCTCGCAGGATATTACGAGTTTGCCAAGCTCAGGCCCTCTGTTCCGTTCATCGCCGACGACATCATGGAGACCTTCGACCATCTCCGGTCGGAGGAAGTTTTCCGACTGTTCAGTGAGATGGCCAGTGTTGGCCAGGTGATCTATCTCACCCATCATCAGCACTTATGTGAGATTGCGAAATCGGTCGTTCCCGACGTCGCCATCCACGAACTCGGGTGATTCAAAACAGCATTGTTGTTGGCGCGCCTCGTGGTAAGGCGCATCGCAATGACGGCTTCGCGCCTTTTCGGCCGCTCTCTCTCAGGCTCTCGGCGGGATCCCAAAAGGTGCCGGTCTCCCGATCTGACACGATCACCGCAGGCCTCAGACGGGGGGAATCAGACAAGTTGAGAGTTAGCAGCGGCTGGAGGCTAAGCGCCAGAACCTGCCAGCCCTTGAACACGAAAAGAAAGGGTGAACAGCGCAGACTTCTGCGCTACTTCTGGATCACGATCACGAACGTGGAGCCCGCCGCTGCGCCTTCCTCAACCTCACCCACTCGACTTCGACTGGCGATATTCCGCCGCATCAGTTCAGGCGATATGTGGCTTAGTTTCGCGAGAGGCAACAGTCCTCGCCGTAGGCACGCCCTCTATTTCTCGCTACCTCGATCTAGCTTCTAAGGATTCGATCCTGGTTGATCGGCAGCCGTTTCAAAACGTCAGGAAACACATCGTAGCCGACGTCGGAGAAGTGACGCTGAAGATTAAGCAATCGATGGCAATTCTGGATCCACCTTGGTATCCAGCCGAGGCGAAGCGGTGGATAGCTTGGGCAGCTTCGGTCGTCGGCCAAGGAGGGCAAATCCTTGTAACCCTTTGGCCAGAGCATACCCGGCCAACCGCGAGGGTGGAACGAGAAGAACTCGTTGGCTGGGTCGATGGATGGGGGAGGCTCGAGGATGCGGGCATCGCGGTAGAATACCTTTCGCCAGAGTTCGAACAGGCAGCCGTCTGGAGGCATGGGGGCGGCCGTCCCGACGGAGAGCCTCGCCGTGGCGACCTTGTCAGCATATCGGTCAGACGCGAGCCTAGTATGCCGCCACCCCACTCTGAGCCGTGGCGATGGATTCGTTTCACGATCAATGACTATCAGCTCGCCGTCCGTGATGCGCCGTACTCCACCGGTCTGTCCACAGTGGCACAAGTCCTCGGTGCCGAGGGATGGACCTGGCCTCATGTAAGTCGTCGAGCGCTTGGCCGGGATAGTATCGGTTTGTGGAGTTCCCAGAACGAAGTCGCCGTGGTCAGCGACGGCCATCATCTGATTCAGGCATTGAGGGCGTATCTGACCTCGGAAATACCGCCGACAGAACTGTTTCGCGCGTATCCGGCACTTGAGCAGTGGCGCGTCCCGAAACCACCCTTTTGGAGAACTGCAGAGTGGCAACACCGTTCATAGCGCTAAGGTTCAGGGACACCACGCCGGGCGTCGACACCATTCAATCCCACCGCGAGATTATTTTGAGCAAGGGTTTCGTCTGGTGGGGCTGGTGGAAGAAGACGTTCGAGGACGAGCACCTCGAGGCGCTCGACACCATGAATGGCCCAACGATCGCTTATATCGTCGACCGCTCCACCAGACGCATGTTTACTGCGAAAGTTGAGGTCTGGCGCCGTGGGTTGCTTGACGGTGACGAGCTGGTAGCCGTTCCTAACTACTATGTCGACGAGCGGGACCGCATCTTCGGCTGGTTCAAGCTCACCGATATTCAGGCGTGCGAATATCTCGACGAGGTAGCAAACAGGTTTGGCGATCACACTCTGGTACCACTCGGCGGGAAGGCCCATCAACCGGATCGTGTAGCCGCGACGACCCGCGCCAATCGCTCGGCGATTCTCCACCTGTCCGATCTTCATTTCGGACCGGACTACGACTTTCTCCTACAGGGCGAAACACCGGCTATCGGCAACACGAAGAAGACGCTCACGGAGGCCCTTCTGGATGATCTGGGCAGGATAGGTGCCCACAACGATATCGGCACAATCCTAGTTACCGGCGACTTCACCACGAAGGGCGACTGGAGCCAAGCCAGGCGCAGCAGCATCCTGGCTGAGTTCGCGAGCCTGACTAGGGCGCTCGGTCTAGAGCGAGACCAGATAGTCGCCGTTCCCGGCAACCATGACATTGTCCGCGCAATGGATCCGTCGAACGTCGATGCCGCGAAGCTGGCGGTGAGCAATCAGGCAACATACGAGCATGAGCTTCAATACCGCGTATTCTGTGAGGAGCTCATAGGGCGCGGTTGGAAGGAGACGCTGAACTACGTTCGACGATTGCAGCTGGGTGAAGTAGATGTGTTGATCGGGGTGCTGAACTCATGCACCATCGTTCAAACAGAATGGAGCGAGTACGGCTACATCGGCGACAGTGGAATCGACGCGTTGCGCGAACTGGGCGCCGAGCGGATCGATCGACCGACATACAAAATCATGGCCCTGCATCATCATTTATTGCCGGTAACCAATGTCGCGACGCTGAACAACAAGGGGATAACGCTTTCGGTAGATGCCCCACGAATTCTGGACGCTGCTCAGCAGGCCGGCGTGCAGCTAGCTGTTCACGGCCACGAGCATATGCCGCGGGTGGTCAAATATGACAATCAGCCACTCGCTGGTGCTCCGCAACAGGCGGCGATCTATGTCGTTTCAAACGGCAGTACCGGCGTCTCGCCGGTGCGGCGTCCCGGCAACGAACGCAACACCTACTGTATCTTCCGCTTGAGCGACAAGGAAATGCACCTGACGATGAGGGAGCTGCGTCCCGATGGCAAAGTGGGTTTATCCCTCTTCAGTGGCAACTTAGATATCTCCCCCATTTTGCCTAAGGCGGCGGCCTAACCCTCATCCCTCGCGCGTCAAGGTGCGAAGTTGAACCTACGGTGCAATTATTCGTGTCTGTGCAAAACTGGCGGGAAAGCGGGGATCACTGGCTCGCCTATGTGGCGCGAAGGCCTAGTATGTGCCCATTACCGGGACGGCTTGCTATTGCCATGAAGAAACGGGAATGGGTATCGCTTTGAATTTTCGCAAGGATGAATCGCTAGACGCGTTGGCTCGGGCGGGGAATGTTGCGCAATTTATCAGCTTCTTTCCCACGTCCGGTGGGGCCTTCTCTCAGAGCTACTCGCGGGTCTTCGGTTACCCTTCCAATCACCACTTCGGGGACGCCCAAGAGGCACTTGCCGCGCTGTTGGCCGCGAGTGTGGATGCCTCGATAAATCTGCGCAGCTACGCCCCGGACAGTCCGCGGAGCAAAGAGTTTGTCTACGGGGTACGCGACGTGCAGGAAGCCCTCGCCGGACTGAAGCGGCTTATTTCATTGGGCCTGTTCGTGATCGCCAATGAGACCATCGACATCAATGATGGTGGGGTTTCCGGGGTGATCCAGGGCGGCATTATGGAGTTCGCTCCTGATGACACACCGCGGTGCGTGGAGAAGCCCGGAGTGGCCTCCCTACCCGTGCCTTGGGCGCTTGATCTGCTCACGAAGGTCTATGGATTTCGACCTGAGCTAAAGATGCAGAGCAAGGGACGGCTCGAGTTCAGCATTCATCCTCGGCCACGCGGATGGAAGAACAGCCACACGCTATGCTGGGAGTCGGAGCCCGAAAATACGGTGGCGGCGACTGCCAGCATGAATTGGCCCAACCGCTTCAGCCGACATATCGGTGACAAGGCGTTCGGTCTGCTCATGGCCGAGCTCGTAGGCGCAAATGTGCCAGCTACCACTGTCTTCGGGCGGCGCGTTGCCCCATTCACCTTCGGAAAGCCGACGGGAAGTCACGAGGTCTGGACCCGCACCAGTCCGGATGAGCCAGAGCCAGGAAGGTACACAACCCTCAAGGGCTGGACTGACCCATTCAAGCTTATGTCCGCAGAGGATCCCAACCACACTGCCATCGCTTCCGTAATTTGCCAGGCCGCGGTACCGGCTGCCTATTCAGGCGCTGCCATTGTCACGATCGACGGGACCCTGCTCGTGGAAGGTCGCTCCGGTGAGGGCGATGGTTTGATGCTGGGTATCGATCACCCCGAAGAGCTGCCATCTGCAGTCGCCGAGCAGATCGACTCGGTTTACGACATGTTGTCCCGCTCGCTTGGAGCCGTGCGCTTCGAGTGGGTCTATGACGGACAGACAGTCTGGGTGGTACAGCTCCATCGCGGTGCGACCCACACCTCACAGGCTGTTCTGGTGCCTGGAGAAGCGGCCCGCTGGCTGACCTTCGAAGCGGCCGAAGGGCTCGAGGCACTGCGAACATTCCTGCATGACATGCCGGCCGATGCGGGGGTGAAGATTCAAGGCGAGATCGGACTTACTAGTCACTTGGCCGACCTCGTCAGAAAGGCCAAGCGACCAGCCAGGTTGGCAGTGCCAGCCTAGAGGCCCTCGTGCCGATGGCTGCCTGGCTTCCGCCAAAGGTCTTCGATTTCGTCACCGTTGACGCGTTGCGCTACCAAAAGGTGACTGGCGGCATCCGGGACGCTGTAGGCGACCGTCAGCTCGACCAAGGCATTTTCCAAGGGTCTCGTTTTCCTTCGCTCGGCAAGCGGATAGTCGGCAATCTTCATGAACGTACTTTTCCCCCTCGGTTGGGGATTCATGATAGTGGACCCGCTGTTTATCGGGCTGAGGAGGATGCTGTCGCGGTGGGCGGCGACCAGGGACGCAGTGTCAAACGTCAGAATTGTGTGCGGCCGATCGCGGTATGCCTTGGCTGCCAGAAGCCTGTACAACCGCTTCTTGTGCAGCCAGAAGAAGGTTTTGCCATTGAGGATCTTGTACCACTGAAATGGTGTCAGCCCGTCCTGAAGGCACTTCTGGAGCGCGCTGTCGCTCATCGGCTTGTTGTCGCGGATGACGGCGTTGGGCAGTCCATCCTTTGCAATGTCGACGCTCTCGGGCCGAAGCCTCTCCTCAATAGCAAGTCGCTGATCGCCAGAAATCCCATAGGCATCGAGGAGCGCCGTCGCGCTCATCAGCCCGTGGTCACGGATCGACGGGAACGAACCGTCCTCCGCCATGTGGTACAGCCGCGGATAGATGCTGATCAATTCGTTTTCCTGCACCGGCAGCTCCTCAGTTCCACTGCCGCCGGTCAATGATGATGGCGTCCTTCCCGAAATCCTTGGAAATCAGCGACACCCGGGCGTTGGTGACCTTCTCCACCCGCTCGATGAAGTCCCTAGTGGTCGCGTTGAGTTCCTCGAAGGTTTTCGCCTTGCGATTGTCGATTCCGAGATAGTCGGCGAAGGTCAGCGCGATATCGGTTACCCCGTTGATGCTGGCGGCGCGCCGCACCTGCTCCCAGTCAAACTCGGCGATGCGGCGTTCCTTCCCGGAAACGGTGCCAACTTCGATCTTATGCAGGTCCGACGCCGGAATATCGCTCCGCGCAGCAATGTCCTCGACCGTAATCTCGTGCATCATCGGCCCCGACGTGCCGCCAACGCGGATAGGGTAGGTCCGCATAACCATTATCACCCGTCGGACTCTGGTTGGTCCTATGCCAGCATCGGCGAGGCAACCGGACGCTGTTGTCTCGCGCGAGGTTACGAATGGGTATTCCCCGTGATGCAGGCTGAGATCGGTTCCCTGAGTGCCCTCGAGGAGGACCGACTTGCCGGCAGCATAAGCCTTCTCGAGCTCGACCTTGGTGTCACGAATGAACGGCTTAAACTCCGCTATCTGTTTGGCGAGGCGGACGTTGCTGCCCCAGTACTCGTTGCCGTCTCGCCCTAAAATTTTCCGTGCCGTAGCAACTCCGACACCCTTTTTCGTCGAGCCGATCACCTCGAGGGTGCCCGCTTCCCGTGCGATGTCGCTGTCCTCGATGATGATGGCCTGCGGATCGATCGACAGCCTGTCTTCGGTGAGCTTGAGGTCAGTAATCTCCTTGAGCACCTGCTTGACTGAGAGGGTTGCGCCGGCGCCGATCAGGATTTTCGCACCAGGGTTGCTTTGCGTTCCTGATGGCAGCTGAATGTAGTCGTATTTGGGATCGGCGACCTTATGCCCGGCATTAGGTCCGCCTACCCGCACCAGAACATCGTAATCCCTGGCGATGAAGGCGCAGATATTGCCCTTCCCCTCGCTTCCGTACTGAGCACCGACCAAAACGTCGACACACCGGGCAACCTCGCGGGGAAACAGGCCCAGTCCCGCAGTTGCCTGGGCTAGCAACGATCGGGGGCTGGAACGGTGGGTTTCCAAAGCCACGTTAGCGACTTCCGCGAGCGCCTCGATCTTGCTTTCCGTCGCCCCGTGCTCGCGTGCCTCGTCGTAGCTGTTGAACTCCCGGATCTCCGCCTTGCGTGCTAGGTAACGCTCGCGCAACACACCAATCGGCGCAGTGAGGTGGACGTGAACGACCCTGTCACCGAATTCGTCTCGGAAGTGCTTAACTTGGTCCAGCGTCCGGACCGCATCCACCAGCCAGATCCGATCCGCCGGAGCCCCGTTCGTTTCAGCCAGAAACTGATCGAGGACCCACTTTCCGTTCGTCTCAATGTCGAGCTTGTCGCCAAGCTTGATCAGTGCGTCGCGCTCATCGGTATCGCTAGCGCGAAGCAATAGCGCCCGTGTAGATACGCGCTTCGCGTCGAAACGTGACGTCAATTGCTCGGTAAACATCGATTTTCCGACCGCAAGCGTACCGGACACCAAGAAAATTGGTTTCAGCGCAACCTCCTGCCACTAGAGAACCAGACCCTTCCCCGATTTCCATCGGCCCTAGGACTCAGGCTCTGCTTGTCGAAGAGATACGCATCGATTTCAATTCAATCTATAGCTCATGCGAAGTTTTCTTGTTGAGAAATGCCTGACTGAGTTTGTTTCTGCTGATAAATCTATTGCAAGGCGTCATATCGCCGAAGGAACGCGCTCTTTGCTTCGCGCGGCGAAAGGAAGCGTACCTTTACTAGGGCGGGCGCAATCCGTTCGCGCTTAGCCCATTCGTCCGTGCCTGCCGGCATGATCTGAGCTTGCTCGGCGGCCAGCACACGCAGATCGGCTTGCTTGATTGCCGGGCTTGACTGAGTGCTGATACCAAACCGCTCAGCGATCGCGCGCTGCATCTCAGCTTCAATCTGCCTGTAATCCGGAAGCATCTGCTTGAGGGGACGCGTGATATCGCCAAGGAAAGCTTCCGCCGCATCGTGCAGCAAGGCGGCCAATGGATCCTCTTCCACAAGGTCGCTGACCAGCAGGCTGTGCTCGGCCACAGAATAGAAATCCAGACACTGGCCCGCGTAACGACACTGAAGCGCCAGGCCGTGGGCAATATCCTCGATGGTAAAGTCGCTAGTATGAGGCGACAGCAGGTCCAGCCAGGCGCCACTGTGCAACATTATCGAGGGTCCGACATCGACCTTCACTGCTGTTACCCGCTGCCTGCTCCACGCCATCCCCATCTCCCCTAAACTACCGCTCTGCTATCACAGATCAATGAACTTGCAAATTTGCAATTTCTATCTTATCCGAGATGGATGAGGCTGACAACTGAAGAAGCATCGAGAATCGCGAGAGACCTTAGGATTGCCATAGCTGATCGGCGCCTCTCTGCAGCTAATGCAGCACGTCTGAGTGGGATGCAGCCCAGTCGCCTCAGCCGCATACTACGTGGGCAGTTTGCAACACCAAATCCCAATGTCGTTCAAATTTGCACGTTCTTGGGCGTGACGCTCCCGCGGAGCCAGTACGCCGAGGGCGCTGCACGCATAATTGGCAGCGCTCTAGAGGTGTGGAACGGAAGTCCGGATGATGTCGAGGACGTGGTTAAGCTGTTTAATCAGATTGCCGCCCTACGCCGTCGCTAGCGCAGCGCAAATGCAGCGCGAAATATTGGGGCTAGGGTTGAGCGCGGCGAGCACTACCAACGGCCCCCATCGCGGCCATTGGTAATGCTCGCCGGAGCTGCGGAGCGGGCAGGGCTACTGACGACGAAAACACACGCCGTTCGCCTTTTGTGCTTCGAAAGTCGCATAATTGGCAGTCTGGTGTGATGTCCGGAATTGTTTGGCATTTCACGGGGTTTACCAGTCCGGAATTATGAGTTGGCGGCGGGTGAACTATGTGATTGAAAACAGGAGTTTTCCGACCCTAACATCGAGTTTACCAATGGACCCAAGGACAGTTAATTCTGGATTGGCATTAAGTGATTAGATTTGCATAGAACATAACTGCCCTTATTGGTAAACCCGCTTGCGGTCGGCAACGAATTGGTCAACCCAAAAGCCCACGATTGGTAAACCGAAGCAGCAGCCCTATCGACCAAGATTCAGCTCTTTACTTCCCCCACAATCCCTTGAGACAGTGGCGTCAGAATCTCAGCGTAGGCAACTTGCGCGCCACAGCGACGCCGTTCTGATTTAATTCCGGACGACGACAGATAGTTCCGGACGTCACACCGTGATCGCCATCGGCCGCCGCATCGATTGCAGCCAGGGCGCGTTCAAGGAAAGCGGATGGAGTGTCCCGACGAAATCCTCTGACACCGCACCCATGGATGGTTTGATCCTGCGTGCGCCAAATGATGCGGCAATCGCGGTTGCGA
>NZ_JAIUGW010000018.1:0-118010 GCF_020164795.1 Mesorhizobium sp. ES1-3 | reverse complement strand
GACCTCCAAAAATCAGCGTTGAATCTGATTTGCGCTTCCTTGGGAATCCCAACCCGTTAAATCGTCACTACGTCCTAATTTTCAGCATGGCTGAAGACGACAGTTCCATTGTCCTTGCGAACTTCAACGCAAATGATCCCCTCGTCACCCCTTCGGGTCTGAAACATAGCGATTGGGTTTTCCCACCTTTTCGGCGTCAAAGATCACCTTGTCGATGATGCCCTGTCTTCCATACCAAATAACGGTGAACGCCATTCGCCGCCTCCATTCGAGGCACCAAAGGGCGCGGAGACCCAGCCTGAACCGAAGTCCTGCCGCAGCTCGTCCAGCCGCCGACGTGACCTTAAGCAGCGCGAGGCTCAGGTGCCCTGCATTGGCGGCCAGGGTCCGGCAGTCACATCCCTCCCGCCTCACCAGATGCTACCAACAACCATGCGATCCAGGCTTTTGCGCAGATAGCGGTCCAGTACAGCGGACTTTTGACGAAAGAGGCGTCGACGGCTTCAAACCAGCTGTCAGGCATCGTCAACAGGGACCGGACACATCTGACGGCTGATCTATCAAACGATCTCGGGTGAGGCGCTTGGTCCGGCTGGACCCTGCCAATTCAACACATCGTCGGCTTTGAAAACACTCTCGCGTAGTCCCAGGACGAGGTCGTCATTAGCGAGCCGGATCAACGTGCGGATGTGCTCCCGTCGGCGGTGAACTGATGCTGAATCCTGGTTTGTCCCGCCGTTCGGATAGAGCCGCGCAGAATTGGATGCAGCGTTGCGGACAGCGGCAACGGCCGATACCTTCGCCAGAGCGTCGCGGTTCGTATGAGCCTTTGCATGGCCACGCTTCCTGGACACTCCATGGGAGTCGATCGGAATCTTGGCGCTCCGAAAGCGGTTTCTTTCCAGTGGCTTGTCCCGGCCTTAGTGCTTTTCGCGGCCGCATAGCCGTCCTTACTTTGGTCGCCTGGACTAGCGTAATCCTGATTGCCGTAATTTGGATTACACCAGTGACGTCAGTTTGTTCATCAGGCCAGCCTTGGAAAGCCTGGGCGCTTGGTCGAGACGCGGCCCATGTTGCGGTTGCTGGGGTGAGAGCGCGTTGACGTTGGGACCGAGCGTTTCCTCAAGCGTTCGGGCAATGCCGTCGGCGCCAAGCAGAATCATAGGCAGTCGGTAGGCCTCGGCCCAGGCACGCCAGTCGGCGGCAACAAGTTCGAGGTCGTCGGACACCAGCAGCGGCACCATCAGCATCGGATCGTTGTGCAGAAGCTTGAGCTCCGCTGTGAACTTTCCATCCGGATCTTCCATCGCGCAGGCGGCCACGCCGCGGAAAGTCTTGGCGGGAAGGGCAATGATTGCCGGCACGCTGCTTAAATCCTGCGTGCGGCGGACCACCACACCACGCTGGTTGAGCGTGAAGGTCACGTCGCCATAGTCGTCGCGCGTGGTATAGCTCACAGTCTCCGGCAGGCGCGATGGGTCGAGACGCCTGTTGCGGCCGGTCCAAGAACTCGTCTCCGGTTCAGTATGAGTCCGCTTACCATCGGCCATCATTGGCACCTGGACAGATAGGGCCTGAAGCACAGCACGCAACCAATGCCCCGAGTGAGCCCCAATCCTCTGCGGCGCCGCCGTTCGGCTTGCGTCCAGCAACAGCTGCGTGCCTTCGCAATCTGCACCCCTTGTTGAGGTCGAACCGGATGTACCCGGCTCGAACTCTCAGCACATGTTCTACGGTCACATAAAATAGCAGTGTATTCTGTATTAGTGATTACTAATTTATGTCAATTTTTCGGTACTTTGGCAAAAGGCCGTCGGCTGAGCTATCCAACTCGACAAACGCGGCAGAACCCAGTCAGCGCATTTGTTGCGCGTTGATTCCGAGGAGGCTTCATCGGGTCGTTGGTGATGAGGATATCGGCCGGTTGGGTCAACGGGCGGAGGAGGGGTTGCTCCGAATCCTGCGCCGCTGCCAACCTTCGTCCCAGTGACCGTCATCCATATCGCCGCCCCACATCTTGCCAGCCGATCAGACCCCTGATTATGCTTTAATGCCGATCATCCCTGGCTCCCAGGACGGAAGATTCCGTCGACAGGCGCGGGCCGGCCAAGCTGCCCGCATGGCCAGCAGCGAAGGGACAACGGCTGCGTTCGCCCGAACTTGCCTTTCGTCGGGCTGTTGCCAACCGTGAAAAAAACTCGCCGCTTTTCGGCAGCGGCCTTTTCGGGGAGTCCTGGCTTGTCAATTGCTGTGGGCCCGGTTGCTTCGGGCAAGAGGCGTCGACGTTGAGCCGGTCCGCATAGACCCTCACACAGGACGTTCGTTTACCTTCGTGGCAGACCCCGACGGTCTCCCCATTGAGTTCTACGAGGATCGAGTTTGACAGTCGGAGGATTGCGACGAGAAGAGTGCGGAGCTGCCGGCACCCGGCTGACGGTGCGCACCTCGTTAGATGGTTTCAAGCCGGCTGAACCGAACCGGGATGAGTTTCCGAGTCTCGAGTTGCCCAGCAGCATCCTTGTCGATGACAGTCAGAAACTGTACTTCTTCAGAGGCCAAAGGCAGAACAAGGCGTCCCCCTGGCTTGAGCTGATTCAGTAAAGCCGGCGGCGTCCGCTCAGCTGCTCCGCTAACCAGGATCTTGTCGAATGGGGCGTGCTCGGGCCAGCCGCGAGACCCGTCTCCGACACGAACGGCGACATTCGAGAAGCCAAGGCCCTGCAGCAGAGCCTCGGCATGGCTCGCGAATTCCTCGATGATTTCGACGCTCCAAACTTGTCCTGCGAGTTCAGCGAGGATGGCGGATTGATAGCCCAGGCCAGTCCCGATCTCGAGCACCGTTTCGTGCGCTTGGGGAGTAAGGAGATCGGTCATCAGAGCGACCATGAAGGGCTGCGACACAGTCTTATCGAAGCCGATCGGCAGCGGCATGTCCTGGTAGGCATAGGGCGCGACCGCAGAGGGCACGAAGAGATGTCGCGGGACCCGCTGCATCGATGCCATCACCCGCTCATCGAGCGTTGCCTTGCCGAGTTCTTCGCTTGCAAGGTCGGCATGGATCGCAATCATCTCGACCATGTGCCTGCGCAGAACCGCAAGATGCTCTTCGTTCATCGGTTTCATGACGGTGAGGCTTTCCTCGACCAGCTGCTGCCAAATAGCATTGTATCCTGTTCGTCTCGCCACCGTAACCGACAAGGCCGATGCGCTGGGCATTTCCCGACGTTAGGCTTCCGATCGTTTTCATCAGCGGCTACGCAGACGTCACCATGTGCGTATGGGCGATAAAGGCGGGAGCGTCCGACTTTTTGACCAAGCCCGTTCGACACTACGACTTGCCAAACACCATCGGTTTTGCCATGGCGGCCACACCAAGTTACCTCGTTTAAGTGTTGCCCTTGGCGCTCAGCCGCCGCTTCTGCCATCGCCGTTGCATTTGGCGCCGCCCCGGGTCGAAAATGCCTCCGATGAAAGCAGTTCCCAGGCTCACCACACCAAGGCTCGTTCTACGGGCGCCGAGCGAACGCGATATCCCGGCATGGTTTGCGCGCGCCACCGATGTCGAATCCGCCTCCCTTGCCGGCGATCCCGTTCCCGACGACATAAGCGCGGGCGCGCGATGGCTCGCGCTTTCGCGTCAGCGCTTCGCCGACGGCAAGGCGATCCAGTGGTCCATAGACCGGGCATCGGAAGTGATCGGGACGATAACCCTGTCCTTCGCAACCGACGCCAAGGCGGCCGCATTGGGATTTGTGCTGGCGCGTGCGCATTGGGGGCAGGGACTGGGCAGCGAGGCCGCGCGCGAAGTCGTTCGCTATGCTTTTGAAACCCTGGCTCTGGAACAGGTGACGGCCGAGGCGGTGACGCGCAATGTCGCGTCGCTGCGGATATTGGCGAAGCTCGGCTTCAAACATATCGAGAGCTTCATCGATGAGTCCGACGGCGAGCATTGCCAGCGTTTTGCGCTCGACGCAGACATCGGAACGTCACTCTTGGCGAGCCAGACTTAGAGCGGTTCAGCGTTTGATAGAATCGCCGAACCGCTCTAACTCTTTGTTTTTACGCAATTCCATAGGGAAAGAGCTACGCGCTTTTCCCGGGAAAACCGCTACGCACTTTTCCTGGAATTGCTCCAGAGCCATCCGCTCGCGGCTCCGGGCTGAGATCGGAGCACGCCAAAAAAACCCGTGGTTATTCAAGTCAATCACACGACCTCGCGGCCTTGAGCGCTTCGGCACGAGCCGGTTCGGGCAAATTCGCGATCCTTCGAACGGATGCATAGAACCTCGGATAATCGCCGGAGCACAGGTCGAACAGGCGAAGAAATGCTGGAACCTGTTCGCCGTAGACGGCGGTCGCGGCGAGCTTTGCGTTGTTGATCGGGGAATTGAACCAGGCGTCGTATCCCCGGTATCCGGCCCATCGTTTGTCGCGCATTTGCCGATAGCGCATCCGAAGCCTGTCGAGCGTGGCGGCCTTGGCGGCCGCCATCTCATCCGGGGCACGGGAGCTTTCATAGACCTGCCGCAACTCGTCGCGCGTTTTCGACACCAGTGCGACAAAATCGGCGCTGCGCTTGCGATCGGCTTCGTAGCGGCGCAATCCGGCGCGATCGCCGGCCGCACGGAGCCATTTTCTCGTGCCGGTGGTTTCGACGGCAACCGCGAAGGCCTCGTTGAATGCGGAATCGCCGTTCACATAGAGGCGCTGATGCGCCAGTTCATGAAAGATGAGGCTCGCCAGATAGGTGTCGTCCTGACGCAGCATGGTGCTGAGCAGCGGGTCGCTGGACCAGCCCAGTGTGGAATATGCGGTGACGCCGCTGACATAGACGTCCAGCCCCCGTCCATGAAGTGCGACAGCGCTTTCGGCTGCGGATTTGCGATCGAAGTAGCCCCGGTACGGAACGCAGCCGAAAACCGGAAAGCACCACGTCTTTGGCGTGAGCGAGAATTGCGGGGCGGCAAAAACGGCCCAGGTCACAGCATCCCGGTGGATGTCGACATAGCTGTGGTAACTGCTGTTTTCGGGCAGTGCCAGCTCGTCCGTCGCGAACCGCCTTATGGCGCTCGCCGACGTCAATCTGGTGCGCAATGCCTGAGGGGTAGAAGGGGCCTTGATCAGTTTTCCGACGTCTTCGCGTGCGGCCATGATCCGGACATGACCCTCCAACGATTGCGCGTAGTAGGAAATGCTGGTGCAACCGCTCACCGCGGACGCCATGATTACCACGGCAAACAATCGAAAGATGCGCTTCACGGCTTCCCCACCACTTCGTCACCTCCCATGGGAGCACATGTCCCGATCACGCTCCAGTGTCTCAAACAGGCGCACCAATTTTCGTCAAGGTCCATAGGGCGGCGGCGCGGACTGTCGACCTGGTCGCGGCTGACGCCCAATCGCGTGACTCTTTTCCCGACCCTCAAACGTCTTAGCTACAGTGAAACACTGGAGCAGGATCCAATGAGCCTCAGGGACAGGAATATCGTGGTCACCGGCGGCAGCCGGGGGCTTGGCCTCGGACTGGTCGAAGCGCTGGTCGAGCAAGGGGCCAGCGTGACCGTTGTCGCGCGGGGCGCCGAGGCGCTGGATGCGGTCGGTGCGCGGCTTGGGGTCGCCACCATCGCGGCCGATGTCACGGACGAGGACGCGGCCTATCGCATCCTTGGCGAGGTCCGCCCAGACATAGTGGTGCTGAACGCCGGTGCCACGCCCCGGATGGGGCGATTGGACGAATTGAAGTGGGAGGATTTCTCCGTCACCTGGGAGACCGACGTCAAGGCCGGGCTCTACTGGCTGCAGGCGGCGCTGAACCTGCCGCTCAAGCCGGGCAGCCGGGTGTTGGTCGGGTCGAGCGGTGCCGCCGTCACCGGGTCGCAGATGTCGGGCGGCTATGGTGGCTCCAAGCGGATGCTCTGGTTCATGGCCAAATACGCCAATGGCGTGGCGCAGGAGAAGGGCCTCGGCATACGCTTTCAGGCGATCCTGCCCCGCCAGATGATCCTCGGTACCGGGATCGGCGATGCGGGCGCCGGCGCCTATGCCGGCTCGATGGGCATCACGCCGGAACAATTCGTCACCCGTTTCGGCGCGCCGATGCCGCCCCGGGCGTTCGGCGACAGGGTGGTTTCCGTGCTGGAAGACCCGCAATATGCCGAGGGCGTCGTCTTCGGCCTCAGCGGCGACGCGGGCGTAACGATCATGGAGGGTCCTTGAGCGACGGAAAGCGACCCGTGGAGCGCGACCGGCAGGAAGGGCTGCTTGCCCTTGCGGCGGCCTTGCGGCCGGAGCTGCACCGCTATTGCTCGCGGCTGATGGGCTCGGTGATCGACGGCGAGGATGTCGTGCAGGACACGTTCGCGCGCGCCTTCGTTGCGCTCGACGAATTGCGCGAGGTGCCGCAGCTCCGGCCCTGGCTGTTCCGGATCGCCCACAATCGTGCGCTGGATCTTTTGCGCAGCCGCGCGATCCGCGCTGCGGAGCCCATCGAGGCGGCGCTTGAGATTGCCGACGAGGCCGACCCGGCGGAGATGCTGATGCGCAGGCAAGCCGTGCAAACCGCCGTGTCGCGCTTCGCGGAGCTTCCGGTGCCGCAACGCAGCGTCATCATCCTCAAGGATGTGCTCGACGAACCGTTGGCCGACATCGCCGCTTTGCTTGGCGTCACGGTCGATGCGGTGAAGGCGCATCTGGCGCGCGGCCGCGCCCGGCTTCGGCGGATCAACGCCGAGGCCAAGCCGCTTCCCGATGCACGCATCGCATCGGCGGCCACCGTGCGCTACGTCAATCTGTTCAACCAACGCGACTGGGACGGCTTGCGCGCGCTGCTCGCCGATGATGTGAAGCTCCACCAGTCCATGCACCCGCCGCGCGCGGGCGCCGCCGACGTCGGCATGTTCTTCACGATCTATGCCAAGAGCGACGGCTTGTGGCTCCGGCCGGCATGGGTCGAGGGCCGCGAGGTGATCGCGGTGTTCGAGGACCGGGCCGCCCCGAAGCCGCATCATTTCATGTGGCTGGAATGGCGCGACGGCCGGATCAGCTTCATTCGCGACTACCGTTATACCAGCTACGTTCTCGACGACGCGGAACTGGTGCTGGCAAGGGAAGCCGGATACTCCAGCGGCGGCGGTGGACGCCGATAGGTCGCGGGCCGGATCGACGCTTGACGCGGGCCGCCGGATCAGGCGAGGCGTCGTGCCTTCACGACGGGATCAGGGCGGAGACCTCGCGGTCGGACGGCCGCTCGCTGGCGGCCAGCCCGGCGACCACGCCGGCGCGGTCGGCGGCGTTGCGGTTCTGGCTCATCTTGCGCTTGCCTTCGAGCCTGACGACCGGCATGCGCAGGCCGACAATGCCGCGAAGCTGCGACTGGATGAAGTCGGGCGGCGCGTCCGACACCGCCCAGGGCGCGGCGCGCGCGCCCTCATGCAGGTTCGTCAGCCGGGTGACGACCTCCAGGAGCCTGTCCGCATCGTCGAAGAACTCGACCGGCCCATAGGCGTGGACCGCAGCGTAGTTCCAGGTCGGCACGACCTTGCCGGTTTCCTGCTTGGTGGCGTACCAGGCCGGCGTCACATAGGCGTTCGGCCCCATGAAGATGGCGAGCCCGTCGCCAATCGCAGGAACATGCCACTGCGGGTTGGCCCTGGCCATATGGCCATGGATGACGCCATGCTCGCCCTCGGTCTCGTCGAGAAAGAGGGGCAGGGGGGTGGCGAGCGGCCCGTCCGCCGTGGCGGTGACGAAGTTGGCCAGCCGCGCGGCGCGGATCGTAGCCAGGATGCTGTCCTTGTCGTCATCGCGGAAGGCGGGCGGCGTGTACATTTTCGAACTCCTTGCATTGCAGGGGAAGATGCCACACAATCTGGCCTGTTGGAATATCCAGTTTTAAAGAGTTTGGATGGTCCAGTTGAGGTGGTCCAGTTGACTGGCGACGGAACCGCGCGCCGCATCATCGCCGCGATCAAGGAACAGATCCACAGCGGCGCCTATCAGCCGGGCGACCGTTTGCCGTCGACGCGGGTCTTCGCCGCCGAATGGGGCGCGTCGCGCACGACCGTGACGGCGGCCTACGGCCAGCTCATCGCCGAGGGGTACCTGACCTCGCGGGCGGGGGCGCGCGCTGAAGTGGCGCAGGGGCTGGGGGCCGCGGCGGCGCCCAAGCCCGCCATGGCGGCCGTGCCCCGGCACCTCTCGGCCTTCGCGCAACGCCTGCTTGCCCTGCCGGCGCCAAACCTCGCGCAGCCGGCGCGGGTCGCGGACTTCCGCTATGGCGACCTGTCGGGCGCCGACTTTCCGGTGCTGGCCTGGCGGCGCGCCATGAACAGGGCCAGCGTGCGGCGCGGCGCGCGGCTGGCCTATGGCGATCCCCAGGGGTCGGCCGCTCTGCGCGCCGCGCTGCAAGGCTATCTCCGGCGGGCCCGCGGCATCAGCTGCACGCCGGACCGGATCGTGATCGTGAACGGCTCGCAGCAGGGCCTCGACCTCTGCGCCCGGCTGCTGCTCGACGCCGGCGACCGTTTCGTCATCGAGAACCCCGGCTACCTGCTTGCCCGCCAGGCCTTCGCGGCGGCGGGCGGAGTTGCCTCGCCCGTCGCCGTCGACCGCGACGGGCTGAGGACGGACGCGCTGCCGCCGGCTCGGCTCGCTTATGTGACGCCCTCGCACCAGTTTCCGCTCGGCGGCATCCTGTCGGCGACGCGCCGGCGCGCGCTCCTGGCCTGGGCCGCGCGGGAAGGCGCCTACATCATCGAAGACGATTACGACGGCGAATACCGCTACGACATCGCACCCATTCCGCCGCTGCAGACGCTGGACGCGGACATGGTCATCTATGCCGGCACGCTGTCCAAGACGCTGTCGCCGACGCTGCGGCTCGGCTATCTCGTCGTGCCCGCCGGCCTGCGCGTGGCTTTCAGCGCCGCCAAGCGGCTGACGGACCGGCACTCTCCGCTGCTGGAGCAGGAGGCGCTGGCCGACATGCTGGCCGGCGGCGCCTATGAGGGCCACGTGCGCGCCATCCGCAGGAAGAACGCCGAACGAAGGGCGCTGCTGCTGAAGGCGCTGGCGGACAATCTCGGCCCGTCGGTCACCATCGAGGGCGCCGATACCGGGCTGCATCTCGTCATCTGGGTGAACGGCGTCGGCGCCGACCGCGTTGCGGCGATCGTCACGGCCGCGCACGCCGCCGGGATCGGCCTCCATCCGGTGTTGCCGCTCTACGACCCGGCCGGGCCGCAGCCGGCCCTGGCGGGGTTCATCCTGGGCTATGCCGGGCTTCAGGCCGAGGCCTTGCGACAGGGCGTGGCGGTGCTGGCGACGGTGCTGGCCGGGTTCCGCTGAAATCAGCCGAGAAGGTTGCGTGCCGTGCGCATGAAGATCTTCGAACCGATCGGGATCAGGTCGTCGGGAAAGTCATAGTCGGGATTGTGCAGCGCCGGGTGGCGTTCGCCGGCACCGAGGAAGAACATCGCCGACGAGGCGCTGTGGCCGAACAGGCCGAAATCTTCCGAGGCGCGCATCGGCAGGGCTTCCTCGCCATGCGCGACGCTCTCTTCGTCGAGGGCGCGCCGCAGATGCTCGACCGCGTCCGGCGCGTTGACGCTGGCGACGAAGATCTCGTGATAATCCCAGCTGGCGGAGAGGCCGTGGCGGCCGGCGATCTGCTTGACCAGCGCCTCAGTGGCGGCGCAGAGATCGGCCATGCGCTCGTCGCGGCGGGTGCGCAGCGTCGCCCAGACCTCGGCATGGGCGGGGGCGATGCCGAACACGGCTTCGCCCATCCGCGCATGCGTAACGGTGACCATGGAGAAATCATCGTCGGCGAAGGTTGCGCGGCCGAGCGCGGGCAGAGCCGGCATCAGCTCGCTGATCGCGAGCATGGGCGAGGTTCCGGTCTCGGGCATGGAGGAATGCGCGGTCTTGCCCTCCAGCACGATGCGCATGCCGCGCGAGGCGCAGTTGACCACGCCGGGTTTGAGCCTGACCTCGCCGAACGGCACGCCGGGCAGATTGTGCAGCGAGAAGGCGAAATCGGGCGCGATCTCGCCGAAGCGCGGATCGGCGACGACGCCGGCCGCGCCATTGCCGGTTTCCTCCGCCGGCTGGAACATCAGCACGACGCGGCCGCTGGCCGGCCGCTCCCGGCCGAACTGGCGGCCAAGCGAAGCCAGGATGGCGGTGTGTCCATCATGGCCGCACATATGCGACTTGCCCGGCACTTGCGAAGCATGCGGCACGCCGGACAGTTCCTCGATCGGCAGCGCGTCGAGTTCGGAACGAAACAGGACGGTCGGTCCGTTTTTGCCGCTGTCGTAGATGGCAGCGACGCCGTGGCCGCCGAGGCCGGTCAGCACCTTGTCCGGCCCGGTGTCGGCGAGGAAGGCGACGACCTCTTTCGCCGTCTTTTCCTCCTCGTTCGAGATTTCCGGCTGCCGGTGCAGCTTGCGCCGCCACCCGGTCAGTTCGACGATGTCGCGATTGGTCAGGGTCATGCTTTTTCGCCTCCACTGCGGTCCTGTGCTAGCGATAAACGGCCGTGCCTGCCACGGTCCAAGGTCCGGGCTTCGGCGGGCCAGAAACGTTCGCGCCCGCTATCTCACGCGGTTGGGGCAGAGCGCCTTGAACTGGTCGAGCGTATAGTCGTAGCCCGAGGCGCCGGAGCCATCGAGCACCACGTTCTCGTCGACGGCGGTGATCCGGTAATCGGTCGTCACGTCGGTGCCCTTGTTGCGGCCCTGGAACAGCATCTTGGCGCCATAGAAGGTGGTGAACTCGCCGGTCTTGCAGTTGGCGGTGATTTCGAAATGCAGGGGCACCGTCATCTCCGCGTCGATGCACGCCTCGGTGAAGTCGTGGGCATATTCGCGGCAGTAGACGCGCGCCTTCCGCCTGTCGTGTCTGGCCAGGATGCTGGCGTGCGTGGAGCCGATGCCCGCCTTTTTGACGATGGTAAGCTCCATTCCGACCCTGGAGCCGTAATAGAGCGTCGCGGCGCCAGCCGGCGAGGCCAGCAGCATGGCGCAAAGCACAGCCAAGAGACGTCGCATGGAAACTCCTCCCTTGGAGCGAAGGATTGACGCGCGGCATCATCCGGTCAAGCCTTAATGCGGCCCTGCACCTATGCTTCCCTTGGCGGACTTCCGTTCAGGTGGACCGCATTTTGCCGCACCTGGCCCAATCGCCTCGGCCCGGGAAACGGATGGTCATTATGAGACGATTGTTTATAACGGTCGCTGAAATCGCGATACCAAGGGGAGACGATGCGCTACATACGTCCGCTTTCAATCGAAGACGCCGTAGGCCAACTGGCCGGATCGGCCGGTCCGGCCGCCATCCTTGCCGGGGGCAGTGACCTGCTGGTGAGGATGAAGGGCGGCTTTGTCGAACCCGAACTGATCATCGACATCAAGTCGATCGCCGGCTTGCGCGACATCAGGGAAACCGCCGACGGCTTCAGCATCGGTGCCGCCGTGCCTTGCGCCGTGCTGGGCGAGAACGCCGCGCTGAAGAAGGCGTGGCCAGGCGTTGTCGAGGCGGCGAAGCTGATCGGCTCCAAGCAGGTGCAGGGACGCTGCACCATCGTTGGCAACCTCTGCAATGCCTCGCCGGCGGCCGACAGCGTGCCGGCGCTGGTGGCGGCGGGCGCGAAGGCGGTGGTTGTTGGTCCTTCGGGTAAGCGCACCATTGCCGTCGAGACCGTGCCGACCGCGCCGGGCCGGACCTCGCTCGCCAAGGGCGAGATCATCGAGGCGATTCTGCTCGGCAAGCGCGCCGCGCGTTCGGCCGATGCGTATCTCAGGTTCATTCCGCGCACCGAGATGGACATCGCCGTGGTCAGCGCCGGCGTGAACCTGACGCTGGACGAGGCTGGCGTCGTGACGGCGGCCCGCGTGGCGATCGGCGCCGCCGCGCCGACCGTGCTTCTGGTGGAAGAAGGGGCCGAGGCCCTGGTCGGCCGCAAGCTCGACGAAGCAGCGCTGGAGCGGCTGGCCAAGGTCTGCGCCGGGGCCTGCCGGCCGATCGACGACAAGAGAGGCACAATCGAATTCAGGCGCAAGGTTGCGGGCGTGCTGGCCAGGCGGGCCGCACAGACCGCCTATGCACGTGCAGGAGGCAAATGATGGCTGGCGTAGCGGTTTCAACCACGATCAACGGCGACACGATCGAGTATCTCTGCCAGCCCGACGAGACCCTGCTCGACGTGCTGCGCGACCGGCTCGGGCTGACCGGCGCCAAGGAAGGCTGCGGCACGGGCGACTGCGGCGCCTGCAGCGTCATCATCGACGACCGGCTGGTGTGTTCGTGCCTGGTGCTCGGCGCGGAAGCGGAAGGCCGCCGCATCGAGACCGTCGAGGGCATGGCGCATGGCGACAAGCTGCACCCGCTGCAGCAGAAGTTTTTGGAGCACGCGGCGCTGCAATGCGGCATCTGCACGCCGGGCTTCCTGATCGCGGCCAAGGACCTGTTGGCCAAGAATCCCGACCCGACCGAGGAGGAAATCCGCTTCGGCCTCGCCGGCAACCTCTGCCGCTGCACCGGCTATGACAAGATCGTGCGCGCCGTCCAGGACGCCGCACATGTGATGAAGGGAGCCTGAAGATGAATTTCGATCCGCGTTTTTCAGGGCGTAAATTCGCTTCCGTCGGCACGCGTCCGATCCGTCCCGACGGTGTCGACAAGGTGACCGGCCGCGCCCGCTATGGCGCCGACTTCAACATGGCCGGCCAGCTGGTCGGCCGCGTGCTGCGCAGCCCGCACGCACACGCGAAGATCAGGAAGATCGACACCTCGAAGGCGGAAGCGCTTCCCGGCGTGAAGGCGGTGATCACCGCCGCCGACCTGCCTGATCTCACCGATGGCGATGCCGCCATGTACGACATCCTCGACAATTGCATGGCGCGCACCAAGGCGCTCTATGACGGCCATGCGGTGGCAGCGGTCGCGGCGATCGATGCCCACACGGCGAAAAAAGCGCTGAAGCTGATCGAGGTCGACTACGAGGTGCTGCCGCATGTCACGGATGTCGACGAGGCGATGCAGCACCACGCGCCCTTGATCAACGACACGATCTTCACCGAGGGGCTGGAGGAAAAGCCGGTCAAGCCGTCCAACGTCACCAAGCGCTCGCAGTTCGGCCATGGCGACGTCCATCAAGGTTTCGGCCACGCCGATTTCATCGTCGAGCGCTCGTTCAAGACCGAGCAGACGCATCAGGGCTATATCGAGCCGCATGCCTGCGTGGCGAGCGTCTCGTCCGACGGCACGGCGGACCTGTGGGTCTGCACGCAAGGGCATTTCGTCTACCGCCAGCACTGCGCACAGTTGCTCGGCATGGAAGCCTCGAAGCTGCGCGTCACCTCCTCGGAGATCGGCGGCGGTTTCGGCGGCAAGACCCATGTCTGGGCCGAGCCGGTGGCGCTCGCACTGTCGCGCAAGGCCGGACGCCCGGTGAAGCTGGTGATGACCCGCGACGAGGTGTTCCGCGCCTCGGGTCCGACCAGCGCCACCTCGATCGACGTCAAGATCGGCGCCCGCAAGGACGGCACCATCACGGCCGCCGAAGCGACGCTGCGCTATTCCGCCGGTCCCTATGCCGGTTCATGGGCCGAGATCGGCGCCATGACGGCGTTTGCCTGCTATCGTCTCGACAACGTCAAGACCGTCGGCTTCGAAGTGCTGGTCAACCGGCCCAAGACCGCCGCCTATCGCGCGCCGTCGGCACCGATGGCGGCCTTCGCGGTGGAAAGCACCGTCGACGAGCTGGCCAAGGAGCTCGGCATGGATCCGGTCGAGTTCCGCATCAAGAACGCCGCGCAGGAGGGCACGCGATCCTCCTACGGCCCGGTCTACGGCCCGATCGGCATCGGCCCGACGCTGGAAGCGGTGAAAGTCCATCCGCACATGAAGGCGCCGCTCAAGGAGAACCAGGGGCGCGGCATGGCCTGCGGCTTCTGGTTCAATTTCGGCGGCCAGACCTGCGTCGACCTGAACATCGGCATGGACGGCTCGGTGTCGCTCGCCGTCGGCACGGTCGATGTCGGCGGCTCCCGCGCCTCGCTGTCGCTGGTGGCGGCGGAGGAGCTCGGCATCGACTACAGCCAGCTGAAGGCCATCGTCGCCGATACGTCGAGCCTCGGCTATAACGACATGACCGACGGCAGCCGCGGCACGTTCTCGTCGTCCATGGCGACGATCTCGGCCGCTCGCAACGCGATCAAGATCCTGCGCGAGCGCGCGGCGCAGATGTGGGATATCTCCGTCGACGACGTCGTCTGGGAACAGGGCCACGCGGTCGCCAAGGGCGAGAAGCACGGCAATCTCGGCAAGCTGTCGCTGAAGGAGATCGCGGCCAAATCCGGCACCACCGGCGGGCCGATCGCCGGCCATAGCGAACTCGTCGCCGACGGCGCCGGCGTCTCCTTCGCCACCCATATATGCGACGTCGAGGTCGACCCCGAGACGGGTTCGACCAGGGTGATCCGCTACACGGTGGTGCAGGATGCCGGCAAGGCGGTGCACCCGACCTATGTCGAGGGCCAGTACCAGGGCGGTGCGGCGCAAGGCATCGGCTGGGCGCTCAACGAGGAGTATATTTACGGCAAGGACGGGCGGCTGCAGAACGCCGGCTTCCTCGACTACCGCATCCCGGTCTGCTCCGACCTGCCGATGATCGACACGCAGATCCTGGAAATCCCCAACCCCAACCACCCCTATGGCGTGCGCGGCGTCGGCGAAACCTCGATCGTGCCGCCGCTGGCGGCGATCGCCAACGCGGTCTCGAACGCGGCCGGCGTGCGCATGACCCACATCCCGATGTCGCCGCCCCGCATCCTGGCGGCGATCGAGGCGGAACGGGAAGGCTAGGGGAGGGGCAAGCGGCGATGGTCGAAGTCACCCTCTGGGGCGCGCTTGGCCAGGTCGCCGGAGGCAAGAGCAAGGTCGAGGTCGAGGCCAAGGACATAAGGGAGCTGTTCAGGAAACTGGCTGAACAGTATCCCGGCCTGGAGCCATGGATCGACCGCGGCATAGCCGTGGCGATCGACGGGACGATTTACCGGGATACGTGGTCGAAGGAACTGCCGAAGGGGGCGGAGATTTTTCTGCTGCCTCGGCTGGCTGGGGGGTGATTGGTTCATTCGACGCCTGCCCACGAACAGGGTAAGTTATTGATATTCCATAACAGATTGGGCGTTGTGGCTGCTATAGGCGATCCAGGGTTAGGACTTCAATGGACACGAGCCAGCCGATGCTTTTCATTCCATCCCTCTACAATGGCGCGAAGAGTTCCAAGCTCCAGTTGCAATCCTGAAGCCCCTAAAAGCTTGCTGGGATTGGGAAAGCACTTCACTATGGGCTTTGTGCTTCCGGTGCGGTAGACGCGCCAAAATCTGGCGGTGCCAACGCCATGGCGCCAAACTCTGTGGATGGAGGCTTAATAACAAGTGGTCGCTCTCTCTTTCTTCGCACTGGACTTTTTGCCATAACTCAATATCCCCCCGTCTCAGCGCTATCCTAGCGAAATCGCATCGACAAGTTTCTTGCCATCATTCGTGCCAACGAGGAAGATTCCTGTTCGCCGTACACACGGACGGTTGATTTCACCAGTGGATGCACTCTAGACTCTTGCAGTTCTGCAGAAATCGCAAGCGGGGGTGGCACTTGAATCCGGTCGTAAAGGCACAGTTGAAAGCGTTTGAAAAGGCTAATCCATCAACAGGTTTGTCGGAGAACGCTCTTTTCGAGGTGTTTTCAATTTTTTCTACCGCGAATGGCATACTAACAGAGAACATTGATCCTTTCTCCGCACATCTCGGAGGAGAGGAGTTCGGACTAGATGGCATTGCTATAATGGTTCAGGGTGAACTCTGCCAAACTTCTGATGAGGTAAATGGTGCCCTTAGTTCGGGAAAAAATCATTCGGTCGAATTCAATTTATTTCAATCGAAAACTAGCGAAAAGCTCGATTATGGCGACCTATCTAAGTTTTTTGACGGTTCTCACTCATTTTTTATCGGGGACTTCGTTCACCCAACGGAGAAGCTCTCCGATTTGATGTCGGCAAAAGAAGCGGTTTATGGGGCGGCCCTCAAGAGAAATCCAATTTTGCACCTATTTTTCGTTACAACCGGACCGGGCGAAGTAAGTAAGCAGCTAAGGCAGTTAATTGATACAAACAAAACCCGTTTACTTGATTTAAATCTATTTGACGAAGTTGAAATCTCTATTCTTGGTGCAAAAGACATACAGGCCGGATATCGTTCTGCGACTAACTCGATTTCGGAGAAGATTGACATAATCAAGCCAATTACGCTCCCTGAGCATCCGTCTGTTGAGCAGGCTTTTTTAGGCCTTGTTTCAGCGGAACAGCTCGTTCAATTGGCAACCATATCGCAGAGCGACGAATCTGACCGCCGAATTAACCGTGCGGTCTTCTTCGACAATATCAGAGATTTCAATCCGAATTCGTCGATCAACAAGGGCATCTTGCAAGAACTTAAGGAAGGAAATCAGGAATCTTTTATCTTCAAGAACAATGGAGTGACAGTCGTGGCAAAGGAGATCACCAGAAAAGGCGATACCTTTGATCTGGATGATTACCAAATCGTTAATGGATGCCAGACGAGCAACATATTGTTTCAAGCTGGTTATGATGCTGTTGGCGTTTTTGTTCCATTTAGACTTATCGGAAGCAAGGATGCCAATTTTATCTCTAGCATAATTGTGGGAACTAATAAGCAAAATGAGGTAAAGGACGATCAGTTTTGGGCTCTAACTCCGTTCATGAAAGATCTTGAGGAATATTGCAGAGAGCAGTTGGGTGATTTGCGTATCTTTATTGAGCGCCGGGAGAACCAATATAGAAACGAAGCAATTGAAAGAACGAGGATATGCCGGCCAAGCGATTTGGTGAAAGCGATTTCGGCGATGTTTTTGTTCCAACCGCATCGTTCAGCGCGTGACTATCGTGGGATACGTAGAGAGTTCTCCAGTAAGATTTTTCAAGATACTCATCTGGTTGTCCCGTATCATGCGGCAGCGTTTGCTGCGTATCGCACCGATTTTGCAATTAGGAATAAGCGAGTTCCTAGTTCGTGGGGAATATATAAGTATTATGTCCTTTCGGCTCTGGGAAAGAAATTGACGGGTGGCCAAGAAATATTTTCCCTGAAGAAGTCGCGTCAGGAGTTGATTTGCAACGATATAATAGAAATTTTTTCTGATGAACAAAAAATGATTGATCATTACTCCAGAGTGGGAGGGATTCTTGATGTGATGGTAGCAAATAGCTCTGCTAATACCAGAGAGAAGATACGCGATTTTATTAGAACGGAATCTGTCGCCGTCCAATTTGATGGTGATTTCGGCAAGCTAGTTTGAAAACCGTCCAAGGAGCGACCCCTCATCAGCCGATCTTTCGGCAGGCTACACGCCCATTGAATTCCCCCTAAGCCCCAACTTCCGCCTCACCGTCCTCGCGCCCCACCTACCTCCCCTTGTTAAGCTCCCGGTTCAGCGCGGTCATGTCCTCGGTGCTGGGGAAGGTGGTGTAGGCGCCGAGCCTGGCCATGAGATCGCTGAGGTTGCGCGGTGCTCGGGCCTTGTCCGCTGCCGCCAGCGCGTCGCGCAGGTCGCCCGCCGGCAGTGACGTGCAATAGGCCGGCGTGCCCGGCTGCTGGCGCCATGAGTCGGCAAGGCTTCCCGCGTCGACCGCATCGAATCCGGTTTCGTCCACCAGTCGCCGCGCAACGGCCTTGGCGGCCGCGTCATCGCCGGCAACGGGAATTGCGATCCGGTCGGCCGCGCCGCGCGGTTTTCCCGCGTCCGCCAGCACGCCAGCCAGAATGGCGTTGAAAGCCTTCACCACCGGGCGGCCGAACTGGGCGCTCGACCAGACGCTCTCGGGCTTGCCATTGTCCACTTCGGCAATGTTGCCATCGCGTACAGGATAGTAGTTCGAGGTGTCGATGACGACCCCGTTCGCCGGCACGTCGGCGAACAGCTCGGCCAGCTCGGGGTTCTTCCCAAACGGGATGGACACGACGATGACGTTGACGTCTTTCACCGCTTCGGTCGGGGTGACGGGTTCCGCGCCAACCTTCTTGGCGAGTTCGCGCAGCCTGTCGGGGGTCCTGGTCGCGGCGAGCTTGATCGTGTGGCCGTTCGCCGAAAGCTTCCGCGCGAGCGTTGTACCGATATTGCCCGCGCCGATGATACCGATCTTCATGTTGTTCCTTTCAAATTGTTCGATGTCGGCTCGCGGGCGACAATGGGTCGGACGTCGATCACGGCATCGCCGATGGGCCGTGCCCCGCCCGCGCCCAGCGTCAAGCCAATGACGCGGCCGGGCGACGAGCGGTAGCAACTCCACCGTGCTCACCAGTATACATCATAGACTTGGCGTCAATCAGGCACCTGGAGTAGCGCTGGTAGGGCTCAGGATATCGCCTGCCCTGGCAAGATACGGGACCGGATTGTCGCCGGGTCAAGCGGCCGATTTGAGCCGCGAAGCGTCAATCGGCGTCATTCCGCCGGCGGACGCGTCGAAGAGCTGACGAGCGGCATCGACCTCGGCCAAGTTCGCAAGCGTCCACTGATAGAGTGCCCGAAACGGCTCATGCAATGTGTGGCCAAGTGGCGTGATCCGATACTGCACCGCCACGGGCGACAGCGACAACACTTGCCGAGAGATCAGGCCGTTGCGCTCAAGGCGACGGAGGCACTGCGTGAGCGCCTTTTGGGTTACGCCCTCCAGGCGGCGCCGGATCCCGTTGAACCGGTGCGGTCCGTCCTCCAGCACGGTCAGCACCATCATCGACCACTTGTCGGCGATCTGATCGAACAGCACGCGGCTCGGACAGTCCGACGAGAAGCATTTCGGGTCCAGATTGGGCATTGCGGTTTCCTTCGATAAACCAGAGCGACTTAAAGTGCCTAATTGACGTCAGGTCTACGTAATATACCTGTGCGGCATCGATCACAACGGAGTTTCGATTAATGTCCCACGCAGATACCAGTACCCTGTTCCGTCCCTTCGCCATCGGGTCGCTCAAACTGAAGAACCGCATCGTCATGGCACCGATGACACGGCTCTTCGCTCCCGACGGCGTACCCGGCGAGGCGAATGTGGCCTATTACCGGCGTCGGGCGGAAGGACAGGTTGGGCTGATCCTGTCCGAAGGAACCGTCGTCGATCGTCCGGCATCGCGCAACGATGGCGGCATTCCCCTTTTCCACGGCGAGGCGGCGCTGGCGGGGTGGAAGGACATCATCGACGCCGTCCACCAGGCCGGCGGCCGCATGGCGCCGCAGCTCTGGCATACCGGTTCCACCCGTTATCTCAACGGCTGGGAGCCAAACGCGCCGGTCGAGAGTCCGTCCGGGCTGATCGCGCCGGATCAACCGCGCGGCGTCGCGATGACCGAAGAGGACATCGCCGATACCGTGGCGGCCTTCGCTAAGGCGGCCGCCGACGCCAAGCGGCTCGGCTTCGATACGGTCGAGCTCCACGGCGCGCACGGCTACCTGGTCGACCAGTTCTTCTGGACGGGCACCAACCTGCGCACCGACCGCTACAACGGCCCGACGATCAAGGAACGGTCGCGCTTCGCCGGGGAGATCGTCGCCGCCGTCCGCGCGGCGGTCGGCCCTGATTTCCCGATCATCATGCGGTTCAGCCAGTGGAAGCAGCAGGACCTCGCCGTGAAGCTCGCGGAAACGCCGGCGATCATGGAGGACTGGCTGCTGCCGATGGTGGAAGCCGGCGTCGACATCGTGCACTGCTCGCAGCGTCGCTTCTGGGAGCCGGAATTCCCCGAGATCGATGGCGAGAACGGCCTCAACTTCGCGGGCTGGGCCAAGAAGGTGACCGGCGCCGCGACGATCAGCGTCGGATCGGTCGGTCTCGAAAAAGACTTCGCCACCGCCTTTGCCGGCGAGGGATCGACCCCCGCAAGCCTGGACCGCCTCATTGAGCGGATGGAGCGCGACGAGTTTGATCTGATCGCCGTGGGTCGGGCCATTCTGAGCGACCCTCACTGGGTGGCAAAGGTCGAGGGCGGCAAGTACGATTCGCTGAACGGCTTCGAAGCAGCAGCCCTGGCCGAACTGGTGTAACTCACGGTGGGCGGGCGAGGGCACTTGTTTGCCCCGCCCGCCTTGCCGATTTTAGCGCAACCGGAGCCTGCTTCGATTATCGTGCGAACGCCTTGAAAACCGGTTGGGCGGCAAAGCTGAGCTGCACTCGCGGGCATAAGCGCCCCTCACGCCTCCAGCGTCGGCTCCGTATTCACCTCCAGCGCCTCTTCCGCTTCATGCTCCTCGCCCAGAACCTCGCCATGCACTTCCAACGCCCGGCCGATCCAGATCGGGTCGACCAGATGGTCGCGCTTGGGGTTGGTGGTGTTGGGGTGGATGAGGATGCTCAGGCCCTGGTGGTTCAGCATCAGCCAGGGGACCAGCGTGGCGAAAATCCCGGTGGCGAAGGAGACCTGGTACATGGCCTGCCCGTGCGGGCCGACCGGTCCGTCGTGCCAGTTGCCGAGGCGCACGCGGAAACGTTCGGCGATACGCTGGCGCAGCCATTCGGCATGCCGCCGCTCGGCCTGCCCGTCATGGTAGATATGGGCGTGGTAGCTGGCGATCTCGGCGAGTTGTCTCGGCTGCCCGGCCGGCGTTGGACTGGCTTCGCTCATCTCGATGTTCCCCTTAGTCTGGCGTCTGGCGGAACTCTAGCCGAAGCCCGGGCGCCTTGTCTGTAGCCCGCGCGGCTTGCGCCGAGATTGGCGACAAATGGCTGTGGGTCGCATGGAATGGTCGGCTATTCGATCGAATTTCTTTGCAATCCGTTAATGCGGCCATGCGTCAATAAGCATCCGCTAATTATCGGTTCGGGGTACGCAATGACCAAGAATCTCGGCAATGGACGCTATGTGCCGCCCAAGGACACAAGCGTCTCCTTCTTCGGCAAGGTCGCGCCGTCGCTGTTCCCGCTGATCGTGGCGGCACTGGGCTACATGATCGGGCGGCAGTTCTTCGGCCTGTAGCACTGTGGGGCATCACACGCCGGTCCCGGCTGTCGCCTCCTCGGCGCCGGCCTCCGTTCGCCTGATGCGATCGGTGGCCAGAAGCACGACCGGGCAGGCGACGGCGGCCAGCACCGCGGTCGCCGTGTCGCCGAAGAACAGCTCTTCGCCCGGCCGCTGCGTGACGCCCATCACCACCATTGCGGCGCCCTTGGCCACCTCCCTGGCGATCGCCCTGTCGGGCGTGGCGCGCGTCCTGATCGCGGTTTCGACGGCGACGCCATAACGATCGGCGAGATCGGCGACATCCTTCAGCACGGCCTCCTCGCGGCGGTGCGAAACCGAGCTTGGCGGGCTGCCCTTGCGGGCCTGCGAGACATAGAGGGCTTTCACGCGGGCGCGGTGCGGCCGCGCCAGGGCGAGCGCGAACTCGGCCGCGCGCCGCGCGACCTCGGTGCCGTTGACGGGAACCAGAATGGTCGCACTGGTGCGCAGCAACGGCATCCTGCCGCTGGATTTGGCGCCGTTCAGCACCAGGCAGAGCGGGCCGTCGAAGCCGCTGGTGATATCGTTCAGCGTGCCGCTGAAGGTGCCTTTGTCGGTCAGCGCGTTGTCCAGCCCGACCAGCAGCAGGCCGTAGCCCTTGCGGGCTTCCGCGGCGATCGTCTCAGTGGTGGCCTCGAGCTCGGTTCGGGCTGTCAGGTGGACCTTGTCGACGGGCGTATCCTCGGCCTTGCGAACAGCCCTGGCGCTTCTGGCCGCCCCCTTCTTGACCTGCCGCGAGGCCCGCTCGGAACCTTTGTCGCGGGCAGGGCCGGGCAGTTCCCCGCCCTCGAGGTGGAGCAGCGTGGTCGGCATGCCGCTGCCGCCGCCGACCAGGCCGGCGAGATAGGCGGTGAACTTGCCGACCGGGCTGTCGTCGACGAGCAGCAGCAACCGCTCCAGCTTGGAGACGAAGCCGCGCTCGTCGAGCAGTTCACGGTCGACGCGCTGCTTCTCGGCATTGCCGACCGGCAGCCGGCCGAGCGCCCAGCGCAGCATTGGCGGCATGGCCAGCGTGGTGATGACGGCCATGGTGACGATCATGGTGAACAGATTGTGGGAGAGGATGTTCATCGACAGGCCGATCGAGGCGACGATGACCTCGGTCGAGCCGCGCGCGTTCATGGCGCTGCCGACGGCGATCGACTCCTTCAGCGACATGCCGGCCAGCCGGCCGCCGAGGAAGGCGCCCGAGAATTTGCCGATGCTGGCGATCAGCACCAGCGCCAGTGTCAGCAGCGCCAGCGTCGGGTCGGCAAGCACGGTGAGGTCGGCGGACAGGCCGGCCATGCCGAAGAACACCGGCATGAACAACGCCGTGATGACGCCGCGCAACTGGCCCTCGATGTGGTCGGACAGGATCGGCGATTCCCCGACCAGTATGCCGGCGACGAAGGCGCCGAGCACGGTGTGCACGCCGATCAGGTTGGTGATCAGCGCCATCACCCCCATGATGATGAGGATGACCGATATGACTGCGTATTCGCTGCGGAAACTATCGTTGCTCCAGCGGATCAGCGTGAACACCAGGCGGCGGCCGATGGTGAAGGAGAACAGCATGAACAGCGCCACTTCCGCCACGGTCAGCACCAGTGGCAGCACCTGCAGGCTGCCATTGGTGGCGATGCCGAAGGTGACGGCGATGATCAGCCAGCCGATCGTGTCCTCGATGATGGCGGAGGAGACGATGATCTGGCCAAGATTGCGGCGCATGAAGTTCATTTCGCGCACCACCATGGCGACGATCTTGACCGAGGAGATCGACAGCGCCGTGCCGAGGAACAGTCCGGCGACGACGCGCTCGGCCGGCTCGGGCAGAAGGGAAGCCGGCAGCACCTGCGCCAGCGCGAAGCCACAGCCAAAGGGCAGGACGACGCCGGTGATCGAGATCGAAAAACAGGCGGCGCCCACCCGCCGCACGAGGCGCAGGTCCGTCTCCATGCCGGTGAGCAGGAGGAGCAGCAGAATGCCGAGCTGCGAGACGGCATCGATCATGCTTTTCTGCGCGGGGTCGGTGGAAAAGATCAGATGCTGCGCGTCGGGCCAGAGCCAGCCGAACAGCGACGGCCCGAGCAGGATGCCGCCGATCAGCTGGCCCATGATCGCCGGCTGGCGGTAGCGCTGGAAGATTTCCCCAAGGCCACGACCAACCAGAAGCAGGAGGACGATCTCGGCGACGAACAGCCCTTCCGCCGAGCCGCCCATTCCCGAGGCGTGACCGGCCGGCCGCGCGGCCAGCGCGTGGCTTGCCGGTGCCAGGACGAGAATGGCCAGCGCAAGAGCGACCGCAGCGCCGTGCGACCTCGTTGCCGGTTGACGGTTCATGGATTCCCTCAAGACGCCGCGACGGACTGACCATCACAACGCGCGGCTGGCATTTGCGTTGCAGCCGCCTGCCGCCGGATGTCGATGCCAGACGCAGAGCTCAGGGGCGCCGGGCTCAGACGTGGACGTCGCCGATGGAGAGTTCGCCGTCGTCGCCCGTCGTCAGGAAGGCGGCGGCCAGCAGGCCGGCATAGAGGAACGCAACCACGGCGACGATGGCCGCGCCCGGAATGGGACCGAGCGCCGCGGCGCCGACGGCCTCGCGCAACGTGCCGGCAAAGCCGGCCGGCGCGGCCTGGTCGATCAGGCTCGGGGTCGACAGTTTCAGGATCCAGGCGAGCAGCAGGATCAGCATCATGTAGAGGTAGTTGCGGCGCAAACGGCGCGCCAGCGCCACGCGTTGCGAAACCAGGAACTTTGGCGTCCGCAGGCTCTCGCCGACGACCAGCAGCCAGTCCGAGGCGAAGTCGGGCTGCGGCGAGAAGATCTGCGCGAAGTAATGGCGCTCGAACTGGCGCACGCGGGCGCGGTAGACATCGAAGAAGCGGTAGCGGCGCGCCTCGATCCACAACAAAAGCAGCACCAGCAGCATGGCGAACAAAAGCACGCCGTGATGGGCGCTGGCCGTCGACAGCGACACCGACAGCATCGCCGCGACAACGGTGATCGCCCAATTGCTGGTGCGGTCGAGGCGGTCGCGCCAGCCGGCCATGCGTGCGATCTCGGCGCGATGGAAATGGGACATCACGGTGACCAGTTCGCCTGGCGAAAGCGTCCTGCCGACGGGCGTTGCCGGCGCATCGTTCATGGCTTCCTCCCAACCCGATGAAACGTTCCGGGAGCGATCTCGTTCCATGACGACCGCCGTGTCGTGACGCGGGCGACCAGCCGGCCGGTGTCGTGAGTTAGAGACTGGGTCTGGCAAAGATGTCTATCCAAATGCGGCGTGGAGCTTTGATTTTTAGTCCCGCTCCATTTCGAACAATCGCGCCGATCACATTGCATTACCAGGTCTTGACCCCGCCGCAACGAAGCCCAGATCGACCATGCCGGCTCAGACGGGGCCGTTCCGGAACGTGTGTCGGCGCTTCATGGCGGCGCGTCGGGTGACCGTTCGGACTCGGGCATCATGTGCCGGAGGCGATGACGTCTCGCGAGACGCGCGACCGGCCGCGACCGGGCAAGGGCGGTCCCAAAGGTGGAGCGGATCGGACCAAAGCAGAGCGAAAACAGCGAGCGCAAACGGGGTCGGCAGCGATGCCTGCGTCAGACGGCGCATTGTCCCCGGAGCATGGCAGCCAGGGTATGCAAGCGTGCCAGAAACAGGATCAAGAAAAGGAGAAAATGCAATGACCATTCGTGATCTCATGCCATGGAGCCGCGACACCAGCCAATCCGCGACCCGCTTTCGCGAAGGCGACCGGGACCCGTTCATGGGTCTGCATCGCGAAATGAGCCGCCTAGTCGACGACATGTTCCGGGGCTTCGATTCGCGGCTTCCTTCCATGGGCAGGTTCTCTTTGGCCGGCACCGGTTGGCCCAGCGTGGAAATCTCCGAAACGGACAAGGAGCTCCGCGTGACCGCCGAGATACCTGGCATGGAGGAGAAGGACGTCGAAGTGCTGCTCGATGACGGCGTCCTGACGTTGCGCGGCGAAAAACACGCCGAAACCGAGGACAAGGAGCGTCAGTTCTCCGAGCGGTTCTATGGCCGCTTCGAACGTCGTATCCCGATCGGCTTCGAAGTCGCGGAGGACAAGATCGCCGCCGATTTCCGCAACGGCGTACTGTCCGTGAGCTTGCCGAAATCCGAGAAGGCGCAGAACAAGGCAAAGCGCATCCCCATCGGCGGCAAGGGCACCAAGCACTAGAACAGAGCTGCCGGGCGCGGGCCGCGCACGCCTCTGAATCAAATGGATAGAGCATGATGTCGTCCGAAAACCGCTTCACACTTTTTCGGCATCATGCTCTAGCCGGCGGATTTGGCGCCGGTCGCAAGGAGGCCTCTTGAGAATCTCCCAGCCTTCGGCAAGATGGCGGCAAGGCTGGGAGCGCAAGGATGAGCAAGGCCATTTCCGCCGCACCGCCGCGCAAAGCGCCGATGGCGCTGACCGAGGCGCTGGTGGCGCGCACCTTGCGCGCGGTCGAGGATGCCGGGCCGACGCCGGGCATGGTCTATATGACCGACCAGGACTATGCGCGTTTTCGTGACGAGATCATGGCCTCGGCACCGCCCGGGCCGCCGAAACTGTTCGCCTATGGCTCGCTGCTGTGGAAACCGGCGGGGGAGGTGCGGGGTGGCGAGCATGCGGTGGCGCGAGGCTGGCACCGGTCGTTCTGCTTCACGGTGCAGCGCTTTCGCGGCACGCTCGATCAGCCAGGCCTGATGATGGCGCTCGACCGCGGCGGCCAGTGCCAGGGCATGGTGTTCGAGATCGCCGAACCTGTTGCCGCCAATCTGGAGGCGCTGCTGCGCCGCGAAATGACCATCCTGCCCGCCGTCAACGTGCCGCGCTGGCTGCGGGTCAGCACCGAAGGCGGGCCGTGCCTGGCGCTGGGTTTCGTGGTCGATTCCGCCAATCCGCGCTATGCCGGCAAGCTCGACAAGCAGGCGGTCGCGGCGACGTTGGCCAGAGCCGTCGGCCATTGGGGCTCGGGCGCTGAGTATCTGTTCGAGACGATCCGCCATCTCGACGCCTGCGGTATCCGCGACCGCAATCTGTGGCAATTGCAGGAACTGGTGGCGCAGGAAATTGGCCGCACCCACGTCCGCTGAAAAACCGGAGCCGGCGCCGCGCGAATGCGTCTGCGTGAACAGGAAATAGCTGACGACCGCCGAAGGGCTGGGGGCGGGGTATCGACGGTCGCCTGAGCGGAAGAGGCCATGGATTGAGCAAACTACGTTGCGGCAGGCCCTTACCTATAATAGCTGATTTGGCCAAGATGAACAGTCTGTTCGTCCGGTTGGACGAAGCCGCTGTCAACGGGTGAAGGCGATCGCGTCCAGCGCCGAAGGAACTATGTTGGCTTTGCCGTCCATCTCACCGATATTCCTGTCGCTCCAATCTTCCACTTGACGAACATATATCCCTGCGGTTATACGTCAACCAATAGCCAATGGGTTATCGATTTCGGATGCCAGACGCTCATGACATGCTCTTCAGGACGCTCGCCGACCCGACCAGGCGGGCGATCTTCGAACGGCTGTGCCGCCAGGGAGAGCAGACGGTCGGGGCACTGACGAGCCAGTCCGGCGTCTCGCAGCCGGCGGTGTCGAAGCATCTCGGCTTGCTGAAGCAGGCCGGGCTGGTGCGCGACCGGCATGAAGGTCGCCAGACGCATTACAGCGCGCAGCTTGCCGCGCTGGCGCCGCTGATGGACTGGACGCGTGAGATGGCGGGGTTCTGGGAAAGCCGGTTCGACGACCTCGAGGATTTGCTCAAAAGGATGGACCAGTGAACGATAGTGCCCAGGAGACCCGCACTGTCGTCGTCGAGCGGGAAATCTCCCATCCACCTGAAATACTCTGGCGCGCGCTGACGCAACCGCATCTGATCGAGGAGTGGCTGATGAAGAACGATTTCAATCCGGTCGTCGGCCATCGCTTCAACCTCCGCGGCGACTGGGGCGGCGTGCTGGATTGCGAGGTGCTTGCCGTCGAGCCGCACAAGACGCTGTCCTACAGCTGGAACCTCGCGCACCAGGATCCGGCTTTCGATCTCAGGAGCGTGGTGACTTTCACGCTCACCCCAACGTCGACGGGAACCCATCTGCGCATGGAGCAGGCCGGTTTCCGGCCCGACCAGAGACGGGCCTATGGCGGCGCCAAGGTGGGGTGGCCGCAATTCCTGGAGAAGCTGGAAGAGCTTCTGGCGCGGACCGACTGAGGTCTCCGGCCAGGCCGAATGCCACACAGCGGTAGTAAAGGGCGGTCCTCCGCCAGCAAAACCTATGGAGAAAAAGCGATGAAACTCAAACTGACCAGCATCTATGTCGACGATCAGGAAAAGGCGCTCGCCTTCTATACCGATGTGCTCGGCTTCACCAAAAAAGCCGATTTCAGCAACGGTCCGTTCCGCTGGCTGACGGTCGTCTCGGCCGAAGAGCCCGACGGGACCGAATTGCAGCTGGCGCTGAACGACAATCCGGCGGCCAAGGCCTACCAGCAGGCGATCTTCAAGCAGGGACAGCCGGCGCTGATGCTCTTCACCGACGACATCAAGGGCGATCACGAGCGCATCAAGGCGAATGGAGGTGCCTTCGCCATGGCGCCGACCGCGGTGACCGGCTCGACCATCGCGCAGGTGAATGATGGCTGCGGCAATCTCGTCCAGATCACAGAGCTGGCGCGCTGGTAGGGCGCCGGGTTTCAACGCATAGTGCAAAGGAGGCAGAATTGGACTGGAGCAAATGGATACGGCAGGCGCATCGCTGGCTGTCGATTATTTTCACGATCACCGTCGCCGCGAACTTCGCCACCATGGCGTTCGGGCAGCCGCCCGCCTGGCTGGTCTATTCGCCGCTCCTGCCGCTGTTCCTTTTGCTGTTCAGCGGCCTCTATATGTTCGTGCTGCCCTATGTTTCCAGGGGACGCAGCGTGCAGCGGGCCAACGGATAGGAAGGCAGCGGCATGGCCAAGACCGAGCGGAAATCGAGCAAGCCCGCCAAGGCTGAGCCGAAGCTGCTTTCCGGCGGCAATCCGCAGATCGCCAAGGGCTATGGCGATGCACCGGTGCAGGCCTATATCGCGGCCATGCCGGGCTGGAAGCGCGAGATCGGCCAACGCCTCGACGCGCTCATCGAGCGCGCCGTGCCCGGTGTCCACAAGCCGGTCAAATGGAACTCGCCCTTCTACGGCGTCGAAAGCGAGGGCTGGTTCCTCAACATCCATTGCTTCACCAAGTACATCAAGGTGGCTTTCTTTCGCGGCCAGTTGCTGGATCCGGTGCCGCCGGTCGCGTCCAAGAGCAGGGATACGCGCTATTTCCACATCCACGAGGACGATGCGTTCGACGAGGCGCAGTTCAGCGCCTGGGTGAAGCAGGCCAGCCAATTGCCTGGCGAGCGCATGTGAGCGCGCTATTTCCAGCGTTCGAAGGAGAAACGACATGACGACCACCGGACTGCAGGACAGCAAAACTCCCTCCGAGCTGATCGACGGCAGGATCAGGGAATTGGGCGACTGGCGCGGCGAGATGCTGGGCCGGCTGCGCGCGCTGATCCATCAAGCCGATCCCGATGTGGTCGAGACGTGGAAATGGCGCGGCGTGCCGGTGTGGGAGGATGCCGGCATGATCTGCACCGGCGAGACCTACAAGGCCGTCGTCAAGCTGACCTTCGCCAAGGGGGCCGCGCTGCCCGATCCCGCACGCCTGTTCAACTCCAGCCTCGAAGGCAATACGCGCCGCGCCATCGATTTCCAGAAAGGCGAAGAGGTCAACGAGGAGGCCTTCAAGGCGCTGGTACACGCCGCCGTGGCGCTGAACAAGTCGAAGGCGCGGCGTTAAATCCGCTGCGTCACGGTCCTATCATTTAGCGGTCGCCGTCGGTGCTGCCCCTCACCTGCCTGCCGGCATCCTCTCCCCGTATAGTGACGGGGAGAGGGACGCTATCGTGGCTGCTTTCGCCAATTGTCCACGTTGCAATAAATGCGCCGGCGTTGCGGTAGCGCCTCTCGCCCCGTTTGCGGGGAGAGATGTCCGGCAGGACAGTGAGGGGCAGCGCCGACGTAGAAGAAAGGCGCGTTTACGATCTGGGAAGCTTGATGGTGGTAGACATCGCCGGATGATGGCTGGCCAGCCGGGCCGGCCCGGTCTGGATTCGCCGCCATGAAAAGCCCGATGCGCATGCCGTGGGTGGATACGGCCAAAGGCCTCTCCATCATCCTCGTGGTCATGATGTACTCAGCCTACAACACCGGCGAGTACACGGGCGGCGTCGGCTTCCTCCACTACGTCATCGGCTTCGCGACGCCGTTTCGGATGCCCGAATTCTTCCTGATCTCGGGGCTTTTCCTGTCGCAGGTGATCGACCGGCCGTGGCGGCGCTATATCGACCGGCGCGTCGTCCATTATCTCTATTTCTACGTGCTGTGGGCGATCATCTCGATCGGGCTGAAGATCGGCATTTTCAGCCGGGATCCCGCCGGCATGCTGCACGACCTGGCAATGGCCGTCGTCCAGCCCTATGGCGTGTTGTGGTTCATCTACATGCTGGCGGTGTTCGGCCTTGCCGCGAAACTGCTGCGGCAGTTCGCCGTCCCTGCCTGGATCGTCATCCCGATCGCCGCCTGCCTGCAGATGTGGGCGCCCCATCCGGACAGCTATGCGGTCGAACAATTCGCGGCCTATTTCGTCTTTTTCTACGTCGGCTTCGTGATGGCGCCGCTGGTGTTCCGGCTCGTCGAATGGACGCAAGCCCGCCCGGCGCTGGCCGTTGCCGGGCTGCTGCTGTGGGCTGTTGTCAACGGCCTGCTGGTGTATTCGCCGGGTTATGCCATGCAGCCCGTCGGCATGCGGATGGGCTTGGCGGCATGGCCGCCGCTGCATCTGGTGCTGGCCGTCGCTGGAGCGGTGGCGCTTTGCGTGCTTGGCGGCTTCCTGTCGAAATTTCCCGCCATGGAATGGCTGCGGTGGCTCGGCGAACACTCACTGGTCGTCTATGTCGCCTTCACCATCCCGATGTCGCTGTTTCGCGGCGCTGCGCTGGCAAGCGGCCTGTTGACCGACACGGGCATGCTCAGCCTGGCAGTGCTGTTGGTCTCGATCATAAGCCCCGTCGTGCTCTACTTCATCGTCCAGCGCATTGGTTTCGGCATGTTCCTATTCGAACGGCCAGCCTGGGCGCATGTCGACAGGAGCGCCGCGGCACTGAATGCGTCGCAGCCTGTCGCAGCCCAATGAAGCGGGACCTAGGCCGTGATCATAAATGCGAAATGGAAGCCGACAGTTACGCTGCAAGCGCCCATTGTGCTAGAAATTCGGGAGTGAGCTTCTCAGCGTCCTACCTAATGGTTCGATCACACAAGGAGGTCAGTTGGTGAGTACACCTAATTTCGAGGCCCCCAGATGTGAATGCGGGACACTTGAGGCGCTTTCCCAGGAACCGTCGATCCCCATTTTGTTCGATGCCGAGCTCAATGAGTATCACCTCGTTGGAACTGCTCAACAGCAGGTCCTGATCTATCACTGCATCTTCTGCGGCGGCCAAACGCCAGCCTCACGAAGGGGTGATCTTTTCATGCATGTGACCCGTGAAGAGTTCGAAAGGCTTAGGAAGGCAACAAGCGGTCTGAGGACGCTGGACGATGTTGTGGGAGCTTTCGGGCCACCGGACTTCGACCATCCAGCCGGATTCAGTTCCACTGAACCCGGTCTCGGTCCGCGCAGAACCACCGACTTCAGACAGATGACGTTTAGTGCCCTATCAGACACTGCAGATGTCCACGTCGCTATAGGTTTGAACGACAAGGTTCAATTCAGCTTCACGCCGAAGCCTGCAGCGCGCGACTGAGCAAGAAAGACCTTTAGCCCAGCTACCCGATTGGCTTTGGCTTATCCACATCCGCTTCGATGTCGTTTTCCGACCGATCCTTTCATATCGCGCCGGATTCTGACTCAGACCCAGCATGAACCGATAGCGGTTCACCGTTTCACGGAAACGGCCTTGGCGTTACGGCCAACCTCATCCATCCCGCAGCCAGACCAGCATCTCGCCGGGCTCGCGGTTATCCCAGGCGAAATAGGGGATGGCCGTCAGGCGCGTCTCGACCTTGGCCGGCGGTTCGGAACGGTAGAGCCCTTCCTGCCAACCGTCGTCGGCGTCGGCCTTCGCCGTGGCTGAAAGCGTTACCACACCGCCCAGCAAGTCCGGCTCGTCATGCGCATCGATGCCGGCCGTGCGCGGCAAGGTCAGGCGATGCAGTCTGGTGTCATTGTCTGATGCCTCGACGCAGTAGATCAGCGGCCCGCGCGACAGCGCGACGCGGCCGGCATCCTGCCGGACCTCGGGATTGGCGTAGAGCCGCTCGATCGGCATTTCGAGATCGAGCCGGATACGATCGCCCTTTGTCCAGTTGCGCCGGATCGCGGTATATCCGTCGCTGGTGACTTCCTCGAGGTCGACCGTCTCGCCATTGACGGCGAGGCCGGCCTTGGAGCTCCAACCCGGCACCCGCAAATGCAGCGTGAACTCCACCGGCGATTGCGGCTCGACCGCGATCTCGACGGCACCATCCCAGGGATAGCGGCTCGCCTGCGTCAGCGTTACCGGCGTGCCCGACATGTCGAAGCGGGCGGTGGAATCGCCATAGAGATGAACCGCAAGTGCGTCGTCCGCCAGGCTGTAGAAATAGCTGCCGATGGAGGCCACCATGCGGCCGACATTGGGCGGGCAGCAAGGGCAGCGGTGCCATTTCCACCTGTTATGCTTGCCCTGGCTTTCCAGCGGGTTCTCGTAGAAGAACAGCGAGCCGTCGAGCGACAGGCCCGAGATCGAACCATTGTAGAGAGCGCGCTCCATCATGTCGGCGTAGCGGGCGTTCGGGCCCATGCCGAGCATGCGGCTCGCCCAGAACACCAGCCCGACCGACGCACAGGTCTCGGCATAGGCGGTCTCGTTGGGCAGGTCGTAGTCGCTGGTGAAACCCTCATTGTGCGCCGACGGCCCGAGCCCGCCGGTGACGTACAGGTTCTTGGTGGTGAGGTCGTCCCACAGCCGGTCGAGCGCCACGCGCAGCGTGTCGTCGCCATATTCGGTGGCGATGTCGGCCATGCCCGAATAGAGATACATGGCCCGTACCGCATGGCCGACGACCTTGTCCTGCTCGCGCACCGGGATGTGCGACTGGCTGTATTCGTAGGTCTTGAAATGATAGGCCTTCGGGTCGGCGCCGCGGGCGCGCGCCTCCTCGTCGAAATAATGCGGCTGTTGGCCGCGCTGGTCGATGAAGTATTTGGCCAGCTCCATATACTTTTGTTCGCCGGTTACCCGCGCCAGCTTGACCAGCGCCAGCTCGATCTCCTCATGGCCGCAATAGCCCTTCTTCTTGCCGGGCTCGGGGCCCAGTACCGAGGCGATGTGGTCGGCGTAGCGGCACATGATGTCGAGCAGCCTGCGCTTGCCGGTCGCCTGGTAGTAGGCGACCGCGCCTTCGATCAGGTGGCCGGCGCAGTAGAGCTCGTGGCAATCGCGCAGATTGGTCCAGCGCTTGCCGGGCTGGATGCGCTGATACCAGCTGGAGAGATAGCCGTCCTCCTGCTGCAGCCTGCCGTACATGTCGATGACGGCGTCGATCTTCTTCTCCAGTTCAGGGTTCTTGCGCCGGTAGAGCGAATAGGCCGCGGTCTCGATCGTCTTGCCGAGATCGGAATCCCAGAACATCTGCGTGGTCACGGTCGAACCGGTGAAGCCGGGGGAGGCGGCCTCGTCGGGCGAAGGCGAATGGAACGGAATGACGATGCCGGGCGAGGGGCGGTCGGGGTCGATCTGCTCCAGCATGCGCGCCTCCACGCAGCGGTCGTAAAGGATGTCGGCGGTGCGCGTCGCCACCGCCTCGGCGCGGTCGCCCCAGAAGCCGTGCACGTCGACCTGCGGCACCGGCAGCGGGCGGAAGGCGAGCTTCGGCTTGCCCGTTCTAGCCGTCTTTGCGGTTTGCGATCCGGTCATGAACTCACTCCATTCGATCTGTTATTTGACGGCCCCGGCCATCAGGCCGCGGATGTAGAAGCGCTGCAAAGCGAGGAACAGGATCAGGCACGGCACCATCATCACGGTGACGCCCGCCTGCACGGCGCCCCAGTCGATGGCGCCGAAGCGGCCCGACTGAAGCGCTGTCATCATCACCGGCAGCGTGAATTTGGACTGGTCGGTCATCAGCACCAGGGCCGCGAGGAATTCGTTCCAGGCGCCGAGGAAGGCAAACAGCGCAATGGTGACGACGCCCGGCCAGACCAGCGGCAGCATGACCTTAATGAGCATGGTGGCGTTGCCGGCGCCGTCCATGCGCGCGGCCTCCTCGATCTCGCGCGGCACCGCGTCGAAGGCGTTGCGCATCATGAAGATCGAGAACGGCAGCTGCAGCGTCACATAGACGCCGACCAGGCCGGTCAGCGTGTTGTGCAGGCCAAGCTTGGTCAGCACCAGGAAGATCGGCGTCAGGATCGACTGGAACGGGATCATGATCGTCGACAGGATGAGGACGAAGAACAGATCCTTCAGGGGAAACCGGAACCGCGAAAAACCGTAGCCGGCGAGCACGCTGATGATGACCGACAATATTACGGTCATCACCGAGACGTAGATGCTGTTCTGGGCCGAGACCCACAGCCCGTCGCCGAAGCTGTTCAACGTGGCGTAGTTTTCGAGCGAGAATCCCGTCGTCGGCCAAGGCGGCAGCGGTGGCAGGCGGGCCTCCTGCCCCGGCTTGAAGGCCGACAGCACCGTCCAGACGATCGGCGCCACGAACAACACCGAGGCGATGATGCCGGTGGAGTGCCTGGCGAAGCGCGCGGCGAGCTTGCCTGTGCCTGACATCGCCTGCGCCATCAGTCGAGCCCCTCTGGCTTGCGCAGCAGCCAGAGCTGGACGAGGCTGAGCGTCACCAGGATCACCAGCAGCACCATCGAGAGTGCGGCGCCGTAACCGAGCTTGAACGACACGAAGGACTGGTTGAAGATCCAGTACACCGCCGTCAGCGTTTGGTTGCGCGGGCCGCCGCGCAGGATGATGTAGAACTGGTCGAAGGCCAGGATCGAACCGGCCACCGACAGGATCAGCGCCAGCGCCAGCGTGCGGCGCATCAGCGGCAGGGTGATTGCCCTGAACCGGGCGAACGGCCCGGCGCCGTCGATGACGGCGGCCTCCTGCAGGTCCTGCGGGATCGATTGCAGGCCGGTCATCAGGATGATCATGGTGAAGCCTGCGACCTTCCACACCACCATGGCGATGATCGACCAGAAGGCCGGCTGGAAGGTGGCGAGCAGGTTGAATTTCTTGTCGATCAGGCCGAGGTCGTAGGCGGCTGGGCTGAACAGGCCGGAATCGACGTTGAGCAGCCACGACCAGAGCAGGCTCGCAGAGGCAAAGCCGACCACCGCCGGCATGAAGAACATGGTGCGATAGAGATTGGTGAACGGGCGCGGCCGCTCGATGAAGATCGCCAGCGGAAAGGCGACGGCGAAGATCGCGATGGTGACGACCACCGTATAGTAGCCGGTGAATCTCAGCGCGTTCCAGAACCTGGTGTCGCGCAGGATCGCCCAGTAATTGCCGAGGCCGATGAAGGAGTGCTCGCCCATCAGCGGCCAGTTGTGCAGCGACATCCACGCCGTCATGCCGAGCGGAATGACGAAGAACAGCATGACTAGCGCGATCGCTGGCGCGACATAGAGCAGGCCGATCCATTGCCGGCGCCCGGCACCGACGAGTTTGCGAGCGCGGGGCGGGGCGGTGGTTGCGGTGATGGTGGTCATGGTTGAGCGCTCGATGCTGTTAGGGCATCGGCCACGTACCCCCTCACCCGGATTGCGAAGGGCAATTCGGGGCAATCCGACCTCTCCCCGAGGGGAGAGGAGGGCGCCGGCACGGGCGCCAGCCTCTTCTCCCCAGCGGGGAGAAGGTGGCCGCGTAGCGGCCGGATGAGAGGGTCTTGTCTCAACGCGATAGCCCTGTCGTTAGCGATGCAAATTCCCGGCCGCCCGCCCAGGGAGACAGGCGGGCGGCCGGACAGGCGCGCGCTACTTCTGCGGCGCCTGGTCGATGATCGACTGCATGGTTTCCTGTGCATTGGCGATCGCGCCGTCGACGTCGTCGCCGAAGAAGACCTCGTTGATCATCTGCGTCCACGGGCCATTGGCGGAGTTGATCAGGTCGTTGAACACCACGGAATAGGGCGTCTTGCCCTTGGCCATGGCTTCGGCGGCGATCTGGTAGCGCGGGTCGAGATCTTTGAGCGCGTCCTTGGCGATGTCGCCGCGCACCGGCAGGCTGCCGTATTTGGCGAGGATGGTCTGGCCTTCGAGCGAATAGGCGAAGTCCAGGAACTCCTTCACCACGGCGAGTTTCTTGGTGCCCTTGGTGACGACGAAATTGTCGCCGCCGGCAAAGGACGACCAGTTGCCATCCTTGCCCGGCAGGAAGGTGACGCCGTAGTCGACATTGGGATATTGCGTGTTGAGCGCGCCGATGGCGAAGGCGCCGGAGGGAGAGATGCCGATATTGCCGGCGGCGAAGGCGGCAAAGAAATTGGCGCCGGTGTCGGTCTGGGCTCCCGCCGGCACCAGATCCTTCTTGACCATGGAGCGGTAGAGATCGATGGCGCCGCGCAGTTGCGGGCTGTCCAGCGTCGCCTTCGAGCCGTCCTCCGACAGGATGTCGCCGCCCGAGGCCCAGATCAGCGGCGTGAAGGTGAAGATGTTGCAGCCGCCGCAATTGCCGGAGAAATAAAAGCCCTTGATGTTGCCGCCAAGCGCGTTGACCTTCTCGGCGTCGGCTTCGATCTCGGCCCAGTTGGTGGGACCTTTCTCGGGGTCGAGGCCGGCCTGCTTGAACAGCTTCTTGTTCCAGATCAGCACCGAGGCGTCGGCCGAGAAGGGCAGGCCGTAAATATGGTCCTTGTAGGTGCCGGTCTTCACATGCGCCGGAGACAGGCTGGCGAAATAGGGCAGGGATTTCGCCCAGTCGGTGATGTCCTCCAGCTGGCCGGCGGCGGCGAAGGAGGGCGTATAGATCAGGTCGAGCGACAACGCGTCGGGCGCCGTGCCGCCGGCGGCGGCCGCGCCATATTTCGGGATGATCTCGGCATTGGGAATGATGTCGAGCTTGACCTGGTCCTTGTTCGCCTTGTTGAAGGCGTCGACGATCTTCGGCATGAAGTTCGAGCCGTCGGCACGTACCCAGATGTTGGCGGTCTCGGCGGCGGCAAATTGCAGGCCGCATCCCAGAGCGGCAGCCGTCAGGGCCAGTTTGGCAATCAAAGTCCTCATGTTCTCCTCCTCCACATTGGCCGCGATGCGCGGCTTGCCGCCGATCGCGGCGTTTCGTTCTTCAGCCGTCTTTCTCAGCCATTTGACAGGCGGCCGCAGGACTGCCGCACCACCAGCCGGCACGGCAGTTTTCGAATGCCCGGCGTGGCGGGCTTGCCGCCAACCAGGGAAAGCAGGGTCAGCCCGGCCTCGCGTCCAAGCGCTGCCAGGTTCATGTCGATGGAGGTCAGCGGCGGGCGGGTCGCCTCGGCCACGATCTCCCAATTGTCGAAGCCGATGACGCCGACATCATTGGGCACGCCGAGGCCTCGTTCGCGCAGAGCATCGATGACGCCGCGCGCGATCTGATCGTTGCCGCAGAAGACGGCGTCCGGCTTTTCGCCGTTGGTGTCGAACAGTTTTGCCACGGCCTCATGTCCCCAGGCTTCCGACCAGGCGCCGAGCAGCGGCTCGATGGCAGGCAGGCCGTTTTCGGTCAGCGCGGCGCTATAGGCCTGCGCCCGTTCGTGCACCACGGCAAAGCTCGCCGGGCCGGTGACATGGGCGATGCGCTTGCGGCCGAGCCGGCAGAAATGCTCGATCGCCAGCCGCGCGCCACCGGCATCGTCGGAAACGAAGGCGACGGCGTCGGGATCGGGCTGGGTGAAGGCGTAGATAACCGGGACGCGCAGATTGGAGAGGTCGACGGGCAGATGGCGATCGATGCGCTTGCCGGTGGCGATGATGCCGTCGACGCGCTTGTCGAGCATGGCCTCGACATGAAGCTGGCCGAGGCGCGGATCCTCCTCGACATTGCACAGGAACACCGAGACGCCGGCATCGACAAGCGCGTCAGATATGCCCGACATCAGCGGCAGCGAGAAACGGCCATAGGTATCGTTGGTGAGCAGGCCGACGGTGAAGGAGCGGCGCCTCAGCAGGCTCTGCGCCAGGCTGTTGGGACGAAACCCCAGGCTGCGCGCCGTGTCGCGGATGCGCTCGCGGGTCTCGGCGGTCATCCGCCCCTGGTCGTTGAGCGCCTTCGAGGCGGTGGCGACGCTGACGCCGGCCCGGGCGGCCACGTCACGCAAGGTGACGGGCTTAGGAAAGACCGGAACTGGCGGATCGTCCGATGCCATCGGGCCGAGAATCCTTATCTGGGAAAAGGTTTTCCCTTATTGTCCGAAACAACGCCCGGCACGCGGCCGAGCCCGATCGGAAATGTCTGGAAAAACCTTTTCTCATTCAAGGCTAGGCCAGATCGGGTGTGGGTTCAAGGGGAAAAGTGTTGGATAAGCTCCTCCATTCCACCACGCCATTCCGAGCGGTGGCGCTGCCCCTCATCGCCCTGCCGGGCACTTCTCCCCGTATAGTGACGGGGAGAAGGGGCGGCCGCGACCTCGGCGCCCTCTTTTGCAACGTTGGCGATTGGCGAAGCCATCAATAAGCGCCCCTCTCCCCGTCCCTATACGGGGAGAGGATGCCGGCAGGCAGATGAGGGGCGGCGCCGACTTCGACAATCGCTCCATCAAAACCAGGCCTGCCGTCAGCGAAGTTTTAAGGGCTGTTGCGCCATGGTGGTCGCCCGCCAGGAGTTCCTCCATGCCCGATGCATCCTGCACTCCGAAAGACCCGGCCTCGCTACCCGGCAAGCGGATGGGGCAAGGCAGCGCCGACGAACCGCGCCACGATGCCGCGACCATCGCCAGGCTCGAGGCGGAACTTGCCGCGCAGGCGGCGCTGATCGCCAGTCAGGATGTTTCGCTGGCCCACAGCCGCAAGATCTTCGACCGGGCGTCGGCCGCGGCGCGCATCGGCGTGTGGGAATGCAGCCTGCCCGACGAGCGACTTACCTGGACCGACGTGGTCTACGACCTGTTCGACCTGCCGCGCGGCTCGGTGCTCGACCGCGGCGAGATCATCAAGTGCTATCCGGCTGAATCGCGCAAGGCACTGGATAGTCTGCGCGGCCGGGCCATTGCCGAGCGCAGCGGCTTCACCCTCGATGCCGAGATCACGACCGTGGCCGGGCATCGCCGCTGGATCCGCATCACCGCCACCGTCGAATGCGAGGCTGACGTGCCCGTGCGCATCTTCGGCATGAAGCAGGACATCACCGAGGAAAAAATCCTCTCGGACCGGATGCGCTATCTGGCCGAATTCGACGCCATGACCGGGCTTGCCAACCGCGCCCGCTTCCAGGCGCGGCTCGGGCATACGGAGGAGGGCCGACCCGTCGGCGCGCTGCTTTTGATCGACCTCGACGGCTTCAAGGCCGTCAACGACACATTCGGCCATGTCGTCGGCGACGAGTGCCTGAAGGCCGCGGCAGAACGCCTTGCCGGCGGTTGCGGCGAGGCCGAACTGGTGGCGCGCGTCGGCGGCGACGAGTTCGCGGTGCTGCTTGGGCCGCATCTCGATCGAGCTGCCGTCTCCGGCATGGCGCGCCATCTCATCGAGGCGATGGCCAAGCCGCTTCCCGTCCGTGGCCAGTCGCTCAGATTGGGCGCCTCGGTCGGCATTGCCTTCACCGAGGCCGGCCAGCCCTGCGACCTGTTCATGCAGGCCGACACCGCGCTCTATGCCGCCAAGGCCGCAGGCCGCAACACGTTCCGCATCTTCAAGGCCGAGGGGCAAGTGAAAGGGCACAGCGCCGCGGCATGAGGGCTAGGTGTCGTCTTCGAGCCGCCGGATCGTTGCTTCTATCCACGCCGTGACCGCCGCGACGCGGGCGAGGTGGCGAAGGTCGGGATGCGTGAGCAACCACAGTTCGCGCGTCGGGAACGGGTCCGCCGGCATTCGCGCAAGCGCTGCGATGCGATCGGCGACGATGCAGGGCAGCAGCGAACGGCCAAGGCCGGCGAGGACCGCCTGCAGCAGCGGCTCGGCATCGTTGACGGCGAGTTGGGCATAACCATCCTTGCGGGCGACGCCGGCAATCCAGCGCGCCTGCGGCAGAGATGCCATGCCGTCCTCATAGGTCAGCCAGGGCAGATCGGGGATCTGCCCGGGCAGATCAGGCACCGACAGGTGGCGCGCGGCATAGGGGGCATAGGCGAGCGTGCCGATGCGCCTGGCGATGATCCGGCTGCCGGTTTCCGGGCCGGGCCGGGCCAGCCGAAGCGCGATATCCGCCTCGCGGCGGGTCAGGCTGACATCATGGGGATCGGCGACCAGTTCCAGCCGCAGGCCGGGATGGCGGGCGACAAGGTTGGCGATGGCAGGTATCAGCACCCGGTTGATGAGGATCGGCACGGCGGTCACACGCACGGTGCCGATGATCTCGCTGTCGGCCCCCTCGACCGCAAGGGCCAGCCCGCTGATCTCTGCCTCGACAGCTTCGGCCCGATCCGCCGCGATCTCACCGGCCTGCGTCGGCCGCATCTCGCCTTCCGCGCCGCGTTCGAACAGGCGCACGCCGAGCGCACGCTCGATCGCGCGCAGGCGGCGCGCTACCGTTGTCGGATCCAGCCCAAGCCGGCGGCCGGCGGCGGCGAAGGACCCTTCACGGGCCAGCGCCAGCACATGACGCAAGTCATTCCAGTCGAGATCGTGCATTTTTGCAGCTTTGCCAGGAGATATTTCAGGATGATGCTGTGAGAATGCTGCGGTAAGGTCGCTGTGTCCATCCCTGGAGAGAAGCGCGCCGTCGCTTTCATCGCCGGCCTGGCGCGCGGGTTTTCCGGCTTCGGTGCGGCCCTGATTTTCATGCCGCTGGCAAGCTCGATCATCGGGCCGAAATCGACGGCCCCGCTGTTGCTGATCATCGATGCGGTCGCGGCCCTTGGCCTGCTGCCGCGCGGCTGGCTGTTGGCCGACCGACCAAGTGTCGGCACGATGACGCTCGGCGCGCTGGTCGGCGTCCCGCTCGGCACCTATGCGCTGACGCGGATGGACCCGCTGGCGCTGCGCTGGGGCATCATTGTGCTGGTGGTGGTGCTGCTTGGCCTTCTGATGTCGGGTTGGCGATACCATGGCCGCCCTGCAACGACGCTGACGGTCGGCGTCGGCTGGCTCGCCGGCTTTTTCTCCGGCGCCGCTCAGGTCGGCGGCCCGCCGGTCGTGGCCTATTGGCTTGGCGGAGGCGGCAATGGCGAAGTCGTGCGCGCCAACATCATCCTGTATTTCGCCTTGTCGAGCGCACTGGCGGCGGCCAGTTACCTTGCGGGCGGGCTGATCACGCGGCCCGTCCTCGCCCTGGCGCTGGCGGCGGGCCCATCCTACGGGCTTGGTCTCTATCTCGGCTCGCATCTGTTTGGCCGCACGAGCGAACGCGGCTATCGCTGGGCCTGCTATGGTCTGATCGCAATGGCGTCGATCGTTAGCCTTCCGGTGCTGGATTCCATGCTGGGCCGATGAGCGGCTCCGCCCTATGCCATCAAGACGGCCGGCGGGCTGCGACGAAGCGGAGCGGCAACTGCCCGCTAGTTCGACTGCGATGGCCGCGTGGCGGAGCGGCTACGCTGGAGACTGCAGATATCCGAAGCCTCGGTTCGATCCCCAGGCGAGGCCTCCAAAGAACCTCCCCAGGAATTATTCCTTTGCCCTCTCAGCCGAATCGTCGGCTGCCAACACATAGATGCTCTCGCGGGAGCGACCGTAGACCTTCGACGCTGCTCTCGGTGTCGAATGTGGCTAGGTAGCCTGCTTCATTGTCGTTTCCCAAAGCCGAGGCCACTTTTGGGCGACATGCATCAGGCCTTCTTTACCGCCCGTTTCTTCTTCGGTGCCGGGTTCTGGGCTTCCGCCATGCGGTCGGCTTCTTCCTTGGCCAGCCGCAACTCTCTCAGTCGTTTCGTCTTGATCTCCCTGGCCCGCGCCTCGGACATGTATTCAGCGGTTGCCTTGTTGTGCTCGGCCGTCTTCTTCTGCTTGTCGACAAAGCGGGCTTGGGCTTTTTCCATCAGAGTGTGATTGCCATCGGCCATCGAACAAATCTCCTTCATGCTGAAATCGTGAAAACGAACTTGTCAGATAAATAGGGGCTCGGCAGGAAAAATTCAATCTTTCGAATTATTTGGGCCCTTGCCGGCGTGGAGAAACCGAGCGCTGAAATAATACTTCTAATATTTAATTCGTCTCACGATAAATTTTGGCACTCCTATCTATCGAGTGCCAAACCGCCTATAGGAGAGGGCGCGGTCGCCTATGCCGGCCCCAGAAAGAAGTTCCCATGAAGTTCCGTCCACTCCACGACCGCGTCGTCATCCGGCGCGCCGAAGGCGATACTAAATCCAAGGGCGGCATTATCATTCCCGACAATGCCAAGGAAAAGCCGCAGGAAGGCGAAGTCATTGCCGTCGGTCCGGGGGCACGCGACGAAAAGGGCGCGCTCGTTCCGCTCGACGTCAAGGCCGGCGACTTGGTTCTGTTCGGCAAATGGTCGGGGACGGAGATCAGGATCGACGGCGAAGACCTGCTGATCATGAAGGAAGCCGACATTATGGGCGTCATCGAAAGGGCTGTCGAAGCCAAGAAGGCCGCCTGACTGGAGCGCCGCGCGTTCGGCGCGGCGACTGGCCCCCTCAAACTCGAACGGAAAAAATCATGTCTGCCAAGGAAATCAAATTCTCCACCGATGCGCGTGACCGCATGCTGTGCGGCGTCGAAATCCTCGCCAATGCGGTGAAGGTGACTCTGGGTCCCAAGGGCCGCAACGTCATCATCGACAAGGCTTATGGCGCCCCGCGCATCACCAAGGACGGCGTCGCCGTTGCCAAGGAAATCGAGCTTGCGGACAAGTTCGAGAACATGGGCGCGCAGATGGTGCGCGAAGTGGCCTCGAAGACCAACGACCTCGCCGGTGACGGCACCACGACAGCCACGGTGCTGGCCGCTTCGATCCTGCGCGAAGGCGCCAAGCTGGTCGCCGCCGGCATGAACCCGATGGATTTGAAACGCGGCATCGACCAGGCCGTCGCCGCCGTCGTCGGGGAAATCAAGGCGAAGGCAAAGAAGGTCAAGTCGTCGGCCGAGATCGCGCAGGTCGGCACCATTGCCGCCAATGGCGACGCCAGTGTCGGCGAAATGATCGCCAAGGCGATGAACAAGGTCGGCAATGACGGCGTCATCACCGTTGAGGAAGCCAAGACCGCCGACACCGAACTCGACGTCGTTGAAGGCATGCAGTTCGACCGCGGCTATCTCAGCCCCTACTTCGTCACCAATGCCGACAAGATGCGCGCTGAACTCGAGGACCCCTATATCCTCATCCACGAGAAAAAACTCGGCAATCTGCAGGCGATGCTGCCCATCCTCGAAGCGGTGGTGCAGGGCGGCAGGCCGCTGCTGATCATTGCCGAGGACGTCGAAGGCGAGGCCCTCGCTACCCTGGTCGTGAACAAGCTGCGCGGCGGCCTCAAGGTCGCGGCCGTCAAGGCACCGGGCTTCGGCGACCGTCGCAAGGCGATGCTGGAAGACATCGCGGTGCTCACATCGGGCCAGATGATTTCCGAGGATCTCGGCATCAAGCTTGAAAACGTCACCATCGAGATGCTCGGCCGCGCCAAGCGCGTGCTGATCGACAAGGACACCACCACGATCATCGACGGCGCGGGCACCAAGGCGACCATCCAGGCGCGCGTCGCCCAGATCAAGGGCCAGATCGAGGAGACGACCTCGGACTACGACAAGGAAAAGCTCCAGGAGCGGCTGGCAAAGCTGTCAGGCGGGGTTGCCGTGATCCGCGTCGGCGGCGCCACCGAATCGGAAGTGAAGGAAAAGAAGGACCGCATCGACGACGCGCTGAACGCCACCCGTGCGGCCGTGGAAGAAGGCATCGTGCCAGGCGGCGGCGTCGCCCTGCTTCGTGCCCGGTCGGCGCTATCAGGCCTGAACGGCGCCAATGCCGATGTCACCGCCGGCATCTCCATCGTGCTTCGCGCGCTTGAGGCGCCGATCCGCCAGATCGCCGAGAATTCCGGCGTCGAGGGCTCGATCGTTGTCGGCAAGCTCTCCGACAGCAAGGACCACAATCAGGGCTTCGACGCCCAGAACGAGGTCTATGTCGACATGATCAAGGCTGGGATCGTCGACCCGGCGAAGGTGGTGCGCACGGCATTGCAGGACGCCGGCTCGATCGCGGCCTTGCTGATAACCGCCGAAGCGATGATCACCGACATCCCGCCGAAGGATGCGGCGCCGGCGGGTGGTGGCGGCGGAATGGGCGGCTAGTAAGGGTTCGGTCGACCTGCGGGGGTGGCTTCATCGAAGCCGCTTTCCAGGCCTGCCTCAATCAGCCACGCCGGCTGCTCACTGAAGTTCGATATTACCGCCGGGGGATTTTCTTCCGGCGCGCTGGCCTCTAGCCCAGGAGATCGATCCATGATCCTGTTCGCGCAGAAGCCAGAGACGGTCGTCACGACCGAGACGACCGAGGAAAGCCGCTTCGACCGCATCCGCAGGATTGCCGCCGACAAGCACAAGAAGTCCGATTCAGATACGGCAACGCCACAAAAGGGCGAACCCAAGCGCCCGGTGTAAGGCCGCGCCGCTACTGGCCGTTCAACCTCAGACCACATCGCGCGTCCACGGCGCCAGCTCGATGCCGTTGGCCGAGCGTGGTCCAGCCAGACAACTTCCTGTCGGCAGCGTCGGAGTGTCCGGTATTGTCATTATATTAGCTTGAGAGCATATTTATCTGGCAGCGAGCCCTTGGCCGCCGACGCGTCCCGGGGGCGCCTGCGATTGTTCCGAAAAATAAATCACTCCGTGCCGCTCGAATTATGGAGCAGCACGAGACAATGACATTTGGAGGAAATACCCATGAAAGTGACTATCTTGGCAAACTATGCGCCTCATGCCGCCAAAGGATTGATGCAAGGCTCGGACAGGCAGGCTGCGGTCAAGGCGCTTTTTGAAAGCGTTGGCGGCAAGGTGAGCAGCGTGATGTTCACGCGCGGCATCTATGACGTCGTTGTCAATGGCGAGGTGCCGGACCAGTCAGCGGGGATTGGCATGTCCGTTGCGGTGCGAGCGAGCGGCTCGCTGACCGAGATGGTTGTACTGGAGGAACTCGATATGAAGGCAGTGCTCGCGGCCGCCAAAAAGGCTGCGGGCGCGTACAAACCCGCCGGCTGACGAACTTGCCTTCTTGATCAAGGCAGCACGGTTCGATGGACGTGCCGTGCTGCCAAGTCCGACAGGGCATCTTCTTCCGACTTTCGCGGCGACTGGAATTCAAGCTAGTATCGTCCGGTGGTCGTTTGGTGCAGGGCGTTTGCGGAAAAACGGAACCGCGATCCTCAATACGGAGACAAGCCATGTTCGCCGCCAAGGCCATCGACACCTCGGACAAGGCCGCGTTCTACCGAGACCTCGCCGCGCAACTGAAGGCATTGCTGGAGGGCGAGGGCGTTTCGATCGCCAACGCCGCCAACACCTCGGCGCTGATTTTCCAGATGGTGCCCGACCTCAACTGGGCCGGCTTCTACTTCCTGGCATCGGACGAGGAACTGGTGCTCGGCCCTTTCCAGGGCAAGCCGGCCTGCGTGCGCATCGCTGTCGGCAACGGCGTGTGCGGAACGGCGGTCGAGCTCGGCACCTCGATGCTGATCAAGGACGTGCATGATTTCCCCGGCCACATCGCCTGCGACGCCGCCTCGCGCTCCGAGCTGGTGGTGCTGCTGGAAGATGAGGAGGGCGTCTTCGGCGTGCTCGATCTCGACAGCCCGACGCCCGGCCGTTTCGACAGTGCCGACCAGGCCGGCATCGAGGCGCTGGCGGCGATCTATGTCGCGGCGAGTTCGTTCCAGGACTGAGCGCTCGCCATTGAGATAAGCGTCGCCGCAGAGTGCTGCCTTGCAAGCCTATGGTTCTGCCTTCAGCGCGCGCGTGAAGGCAGCGCGTGCCATCTCGATTAGCTGCGCATGAATCTGGCCGCGTGATCGGCCCGCGCCGTCGTCGCATACGGGATCGCCGATTTCTTGGGATATGATCAGCGCCGGCGCGCCGGGCTTGCACTCCCCGAACATGCTGAAATGGCTGGCATCCCCGATCGTCGCATAGCTGGCATTGGGGATCGCCTTGGCGATGCCCGACGCATCGGCCGTCGCGGGAATTTTCCCCGGCTGGCCAAGATTGACGATATCGACCGGGATTTTGATGCCGGAAAAGCTCCCGGCTTCAAAGACATCCGATGGCGCGGGGTCGATCGCCATGACGAAGCGGACGCGCCGGTCGCTGTTGTCCCGTCCGGCGAACCGCATGTCCATGGTGTGGAGGTCGACACCGCTTTGCCTCACCCAACCGCATAGCGAGGCGTTGAGCAGGTCGGTATCACAATAGGCCGCCAGCAGCTTCGGGTCGAGACGCGCGCCGGCAATGGCCAGCGCCGTGCCGCCGCCCATGGACAGGCCAAGGGCGCCCACTTTGCCTTGCTCGACACGATCCCGGAAGGAGGCCTCTTTCTCGATAGCGTCCAGGGTTGCCGTGAGATCGGCGGGCCGCAGCCACAGTTTCATCGTCTCGGCGGCGGACCTGTCTTTCCCGCCATTTCCCGGATGGGTGGGCGCGGCGACGATGAAGCCCTGGCTCGCCAGTGGCGTCGCTATCCAGCTCAGGGCTTGCGGGGTGCCGGCCAGGCCGGCCCCATGCGAGAGCAGGATGAGCGGGAATTTGCCGAGGGATATCGGCGCATCGCGCTCGGCGGAGGTTCCGGTGAAGAGCTGGCTGTCGCCGAGCGTGACAGCCACGCCGCCCGGTTCTGCCGGGTACCAGACGGTGACGTCGAGATCGCTGCCGCGCTCCACCGATCGGGCGGCAATATGGCGAACGCCGACGGCGTCGCCGGCATTGGCCTGCTCTTGCATCGCAAGCGTGGAAACGATGATCGCGCAAAGCATGGTTCGAAATTTCATCAAGTCCTCCGTTCGCCGAAAGCGCGCCATCGCTGGAAACCCCGAAGGCTACGGGCAACAGCTTCGGTCGCCGTGTCGATGACGCGATGTCGCCGGATCCGGGCAGCGCCCGCGACCTCGATCGCGATCGAGGACGTCCATAATCGCGATCTGGTACGGCCGCCGCGGAACGGCGTATTCAGCCGCTCGCGGGGCTCGCAAGGGATGGCGCCTGCGCGTTCTTCTCGCGCCAGGCGAGCGGGGTCGTGCCGGTCACGCGGCGGAACTCGCGGTTGAAGTTCGATTTGGTCTGGAAGCCGGCGGCGAACATGATTTCGGTGACTGACCGGCCGGGTTCGCCGAGCAGCCGGCAGGCCTCGGCGATGCGGTGTTCATTGACATATTGCGAGACGTTCCTGGCCATCGCCCGGTTGATGGCTGCCGAGATCTGCCGCCCCGGAATTCCGGCGCGCCGGGCAAGCCGATTGAGGTTGAGATTGGCGTCGCGATAGAGTTTCTTCTCCTGCATCAGCTCGTTCACCTGGGCGATCGTGTCGGCGTCTTCGCCGGCAGAGGGCGGCGATGAAACGTCCACCGGATCGGCGACGGCGCCGGGAACATGGCTTTGGCTGGCCGCTGCCGCCGCCACCCCGACAATGACGAGAATGAAAAGATTGGCGATGCCGATGATCGTCGCGGCACGGTCGCCATGACCCGATGCCAGCTCGAAGGACACCAGCATGTCGACCAGGGCCGACAGGCACAGTGCCGATGCCGCCGCGATGATGGCCCTGTAGGCAGGCACAGCGCCGTCGAAAGGCGCCAGCCGAAGCCCATCCGCACCGGACCGCAACAGCCACAGGATGGCCGCTGCGTAGATAAAGTCAATTGCGATGAGCGCCACGTCCACCGCGTAGCGCCAGACGATGATCAGCAGCATGACGATTGCAGCCGGCGCCGCATGGAGCATCAGCAAGGCCGGCCACCGGCGGTCGCTGGTGCGCACCAGCTTCGAGACGCCGGCATAGAGTAGCGAGGGCATGATGGCGGCGGAGACGGGAGCGATGTAGCCGACCTCGCGGATGCCATAACCCCAACGCAGGCCGGTCAATACGGATTGCAGCGCGGCAAGCAGGATCAGGCCAAGAAGCGGCAGGTTGGGCGCAGCCTCATCCTCGCGCCTGGCGACGACCCAGAGCAGGATGAACAGCAACAGCGCGACGACGAAGGGTAGGGGAACGAACGGCATGGGGCGAGGCTCTGTGCTGACAGGCGGACCCTAGCCGAAGTGGTCTCGATTCCCAATTGGCGCGTTTCGGTGTTCGATAGAATCTCCGGCCAGCTCTAACTTCTTGTTTTTACGCAATTCCCAAGGGGAAGCGCTACGCGCTTCTCCCGGGAAAACCGCTACGCACTTTTGGAATTGCTCCGGCGATAGGGCTCAGCCCGTCTCAGGCCAACTTCACCAGCATCAGGCTGAAGCAGCCGATGAACAGGAAGGCGCAGAAGGCGAGCGCCAGCGGGCGCAGGCCGCGCGAGCGCAACTGCGAGATGTCGGCCTGAAGGCCCATGGCGGCCAGTCCCATGGTGAGCATGATGGTGGTGGCGATCGCCATTGCCTGCTTCACCTCAGCCGGCATCGCGACCAGGCTGTTCAGCGCCACGACGGCGACGAAAGCGGCGACGAACCATGGCATGGGCGGTCGCGCCGCCGACTGGTCGTTGCTCCCGCGGCGCGCCGTCAGGCCGAGCGCGATGACCATCGGCGCCAGCATGGCAACGCGCGTCAGCTTGGCCACCGTGGCGATCTCGCCGGACTGGGTGCCGTTCTGGAAACCGGCGCCGATGACCTGCGCCACCTCATGGATCGAAGCGCCCGCCCACAGGCCGAACGCATGCTGGTCGAGGCCGAGCATCGGCGCCAGCAGCGGAAAGCCGAGCATGGCGACGGTGCCGAACAAAGTAATCGAGGCGACGGCGTAGGTGACGTCCTCGTCGCGCGCATCGGTGACGATGTTGGTGGCCACGATCGCCGAGGCGCCGCAGATCGAGGTGCCGGCGGCGATCAGCCGCGCCAGCTTGGCGTCGACGCCGATCAGCCGGCCGAGCGTGATGGTGAAGAGGAAGGTGGCGCCAAGGGTCAGCGCCACGATGCCGACGCCACCGGCGCCGATGGAGACGACCTGGCCGAGCGTCAGCTGGAAACCGAGCAGCACGATGGCGAAGCGCAAAAGGCGCTTTTGCGAGAAGGCGATGCCGGCCTTGGCGTGCGCCGGCGTGCCGAGCACGTTGGAATAGATCATGCCGGCGACGACGGCCAGGATCATGGGGCTGAACAAGGCGAAGCCGGAGACATTGCGCGCGGAGAAGGCGACGGCGGTGATCATCGCCACCAGCACGATGCCGGGGATGATGCCGTTCCAAAGGGAATCGAGACGCTTGCGGCCGGCGACCAGATCGGCGGAAATCCTGCTTTTCGGAATATCGTTCGCAATGCGGGTCAGGGAAGACAATGCAATTCTCCAGGCGGGCATGCCGGGGAAATGCCATTTCACAATCGATCTTTCCAACGAATTATTCTAGTTAGAATGATCGAATTTTTCGAACGATCGCGGTCAAAGACGGCCACAAGAACGCGTGCGCGCATTGCTGGTGCCTTGGCGATCATGCAAGCGCACCGAACTTCGAGGACGCAAGCCGTCGGGCTACAACAATTCCTGCCACCGCCGTGCGCCATGAATAACACGCACGATCTCCGCACCGTCGTCCGTTTGGCGATAGAGGATCAAGTAGTTTCCCGCGGGGAACGTGCGCAAGCCTGCTCGCACTTCCGGCCGGGCAATGCCCATGCCCGGCATGTCGGCGATGCGTTCGCAATGGGCATGGATTTCGTCATACCAAACGCAATGCCGCCGAGGGACTGTCCTCGGCTATATAAAGCGCGATGGCTTCGATATCAGCTTCGGCCTCCGGTCTTAGGCGCAGCGTCATCGCGATGTGCGCTCGGCAATCCTCGCATCAAGCTTGCCTTTGATCCGGGCGAAGGCATCCCGTCCATCTACGGGATCGCCGCTTGCCATGCCTTCGTCCCATAGGCGGCCTAACTCGTCGATGGCTTGGTCGCGTTGCACCCGACGAAACTTCCACTCGCGCAAGGCCTCGCGCATGACTTCGCTCGCCGAAGCGTATTCGCCCGCCGCAACGACCTCGCGCATCATGGTTGCCATTTCGGGCGTGAGGGCAACGCTCACTTTCTCGACATTCGCCATCGGCGGCTACTCCTATCTGGACAAAGTAGGCAAGTTTACCACCGGCTGCAAAGAGGATAGGTGGCGCATGACATCAAAGCTGCGCCTCGATCGCCGCCTTGTCGATCACGGACCAGACGTTCCTGATCCTGTCGTTCAGAAACTCGTAGAAGACGTTCTCGCTGAAGGAGACTTTCCTGCCGTTGACGAGCAGTCCGAGGAAAGTTCCCTTGGGCGTGCAATTGAACTGGAGGCGGCTCGCTATGAACGGTGGGTCTGAGATCAACAGCTGGACATCGAAATAGAGGTCCGGGATTTCGCGAAAATCCCGTTCCAGCATGTCGCGATAGCCCGACAGTCCAACCCGGTCGCCATTATAATGCACCTCGTCATGGACGAAGCGATGCAGCCTTTGCCAATCCTGATTGTTGAGGCAGTCGATATAGCCTCGATAGAGATCGGTTTCGGTCACGGCGATGGCTCCGTTGGTAGAACGCCCGATCGGGAAGATAGAACGGCCACGGATACAATCCAGCCGCTTTACCCGCGATATCGCAAGGCATCGACCAGCGGCGGGAAGGCCGCTGGCGGCTGGCGGCTGGGCAAAGCGCTGCCGATGGTTGGCCTAACGATCGGCCTGGACGGTGCCTTGACGCATGGCTGTTGCTGCCCCAGCCTGCCACCATGTTCGTTCTCGCGCCCGCCGACACCAAGCGACGCCGCCCCCGCACGGTGCGGAAGGGCACGCTGATTGCGCGACGAGGAAGATCGGCTTTATAGATCCGCTTCGTTTCCCCAGCCCGCCCGCGAAAAACGCCGGCGGGTTTTTTCATGCCTGGAGCCTTTTGATGATTGCCAATTCTTCGATCCGGTTTCGGCCGGCCGAACCTGCTGACGCCGCAGCGATCCGCGACATCGTCCGTGCCGCCTATGCCAGATGGGTGCCGGTGATCGGCCGCGAGCCGCTGCCGATGCGCGCCGATTACGACAAGGCCGTCGCCGAACACCAGTTCGAGCTCGCCATCGCGGAGGACCGCATCGTCGGCATGATCGAGACCATGCTGGAGGACGATCACCTCTGGATCGAGAATGTCTGCGTCGCGCCGGAGGCGCAGGGCAGGGGCATCGGCCGGCTGCTGCTGGAGCGTGCGGAAACCAAGGCGCGCGAGGCAGGACGCCCGGAGCTCCGCCTGTTGACCAACGGCGCCTTCGAAGCCAATGTGTCGCTCTATCGCAAGCTTGGCTATACGATCGATCGGGAGGAGCCGTTCATGAACGGAACGACGGTCTACATGAGCAAGCGGCCAGTTGGATGCCCACCAATCGGAGCGTGAGCATGGCTGCCAGGATCAAGCTCAAGCAACTCCCCGGCCTTTATGCGATTTCGCGGCTTGAAGCCGGTGACGGCATTCCTGCCTGGGCGGACGGACCGGGCTTCGTCAGCATCACCAGAACCGACGACGAGCTCTCGATCACCTGCCTCCAGGATCGCGTACCGGATGCCGTCAAGCACGATCGCGACTGGGTCGCCTTCAAATTGCAGGGGCCCTTTGCGTTCGACGAAACCGGCATCGTGCTGTCGGTCATAAGGCCGCTGTCGGAAAACGATTTGGGTATCTTCCTGGTGTCGACCTTCGATGGCGACCACCTGCTGGTGAAAGCGTCGGATCAGGAAGCGGCGAGACGGCTGTTGGGCGAGGCGGGTCATACGCTTACCTCTGAGCAAATAGGGAGGCTGGCGTGATGCAGAAAGCCGTGCGCGATCTCTGGGGGATTGCTCCGAAGTTGACGGAAGATCTCACTCTCGAGCAAATTACCGCGGCGCAAACGTGCATTGAATCCCTGCTTCCCCCACTGTCCGCCGATGACGTCAGCGCCCTGATATCGTTGCTGCCTGCCGACGGCGACACAGGCTACGGGCTCAACTGGTCCATTTTACGTGCTGTCGAAACGGCTCCCGAATGGCCGCTGTGGGATATGCTTCGGGACGAAGGCAACGATTGGGTTCGCCGCTTTCGCCAGCGGCTTGCCAATGCAGGTTTCGAGGTTCCATGCGATATCGGTTCAAAGCCGAACTGATCGCACTGCTCGCCGGCCCAACCGCGCTGGCTCAATCACTGGCGCGCTGGCTCAACCACTTCGGGGGTTGCGTTTGACAGCGCCGTTTGCGCATCGTTATTTCTTGCCCGATATGACGGCCCGCCCGGCAATGCGGCACACCCCAGGAGTAACCATGTCACACAATCTGCAGTTCTATATCGATGGCGCATGGGTCGATCCTGTTGTGCCCAACACGCTCGACGTCATCGATCCGTCGATTGAAGATGCCTTCGCGCAGATTTCACTCGGCTCCAGAGCCGATGTCGACAAGGCGGTGGCCGCCGCCAAGCGCGCCTTCGACACATATGGCTTCACCTCGGTCGAGGAGCGCCTCGATATCCTCAACCGCGTCATCGAAGTCTACAAGAAGCGCAGCAAGGACCTGGCGCTCGCCGTGTCGCGCGAGATGGGCGCGCCGCGCCAGATGGCGCTCGACAGCCAGGTCGGCGTTGGCCTCGCACATCTGACCAAGATGGCCGAGACGCTGAAGAATTTCCAATTCCGCCACGTCAAGGGCAACCACCTCGTGGTCAAGGAACCAATCGGCGTCGTCGGCCTGATCACGCCCTGGAACTGGCCGCTGAACCAGATCACCTGCAAGGTCGGTCCGGCACTCGCCGCCGGCTGCACCATGGTGCTGAAGCCGTCCGAAATCGCTCCGCTCGACGCCATCATCTTCGCCGAGATCATCGACGAGGCCGGCGTGCCGAAGGGCGTGTTCAACCTCGTCAACGGCGACGGCCCGGGCGTCGGCCAGGCGCTGTCCAGCCACCCCGACATCGACATGATGTCGTTTACCGGTTCGACGCGGGCCGGCATATTGGTGGCCAAGGCCGCCGCCGACACCGTCAAGCGCGTGCACCAGGAGCTTGGCGGCAAGTCGGCCAACATCCTGTTCCCGGATGTCGATCTCGCCACCGCCGTCAGCAAGGGCGTCGCCGGCTGCTTCAGCAACAGCGGCCAGTCCTGCAACGCGCCGACGCGCATGTTCGTCCCGCGAGACCGCCACGACGAGGCCGCCGGATACGCCAAGACGGCGGCTGAAAAGTTTACGGTCGGCCCGGCCGACGGCGCCAACACCAAGCTCGGGCCTGTGGTCAGCCAGGTCCAGTTCGACAAGATCCAGGACCTGATCCAGAGCGGCATCGACGAGGGTGCGACGCTGGTCGCCGGCGGCCCCGGCCGCCCGGCCGAGCTCAACCGCGGCTACTATGTCAGGCCGACCGTTTTCGCCGACGTCACCCACGACATGCGCATCGCGCGCGAAGAGGTTTTTGGCCCGGTGTTGGCGATCCTGCCCTACGACACCGTCGAACAGGCGGTCGAGCAGGCCAACGACACCGTCTACGGCCTTGCCTCCTACATCCAGGCCAAGGACCTGCAGAAGGCGCGCGACGTGGCGGCGCGCATGCGCTCGGGCAATGTCTACATCAACTATCCCCAATGGGACGCCGGCCTGCCCTTCGGCGGCTACAAGCAGTCAGGCAACGGCCGCGAGTACGCCGAATACGGGCTCGAGGATTTCCTCGAGATCAAGGGCATCGCCGGGTATCAGGCGGCGGAGTAGTTCTTGGCTGCTATCCCCGGTTGGACAGGCGCAGGCGCTGCCCCTCATTGTCCTGCCGGACATTTCTCCCCGTATAGTGACGGGGAGAAAGACGCCGCCAGCAACGCCGGCGCCATTCTTGCAATGCTGATGATTTGGCGAAGGCGGTGACGACAGCGCTCCTCTCCCCGTCCCTATACGGGGAGAGGATGCCGGCAGGCAGGTGAGGGGCAGCGCCGACTTGGGCGATGCTGTCTCCTCCAAGTTCGAAACTTGTTTTGCAGTGGCCCTTCGATCCCGCCTCATCCTTGCCAATTGGCAGGTACATGCTATATATCTGCCATTAGCGAGGTCTAGACATGCAACTTCAGTCCATCGTCACCACGCCGGCTGCGGTCGGCTCAGCCATATCGGATGAAGAGGCGGGCGCCTTGGCGCGGACCACGGTCAATCTGTTCAAGGCGTGGAATCTCAGCGACCTCGAAGCCTGCGTCCTGCTTGGCGGTATTTCGGCGCGCACCTGGGCGCGGTGGAAGGAGGGCGGCATCGGCCGGATCGACCGCGACCTGCGCACCCGCATGGCGCATCTGATGGGCATCCACAAAGGACTGCGCTACCTCTTCACCGAGCCGGCACGTGGCTATGCCTGGATCCGCAAGCCCAATGCCGCCTTCGGCGGGCAGTCGGCGCTCGACCTGATGCTGCGCGGCGACATTGCCGATCTCGCGGCGATGCGCGAATGGCTCGACGCGGAGCGTGGTGCATGGTGAGTGGACTTGCGGTCCGGCGCCGCGTCCACTGGCCCCAGACCTATCGCATCATCCGCTCCATCCATCCGCCGATCGACCTCTTCGAGGACATCGCCGACCCGCGCGACTGGGAGGCGCTGGCCGCCGTCGAGGAGAAGACCAACCCGCGCATCCGGCTCGAGCTCGGTGATCTCGGCAAGGTGCCGGCCGCAAGGCGGGTTTCCGGCCCGGGCGCCAGCTTCGTCATGGCGCCTTTCGTGCATTGCTCGACCTTACGGCCCGGCCGCTTCTCGGATGGCAGCTACGGCATTTATTATGCCGGCGACAGCGAGGACGTGGCGCTGACCGAAACCATCCACCATCACCAGAACTTCATGCGCGCCACCAACGAGGCGCCCGGCTGGACGGCCGATTTCCGCGTGCTGATCGGCAGCGTCGACCGCGATCTCGACGACGTCAACGCCGTGCCCGGCGTGCTCGACCCGGACGACTATACGGCGTCGCAGGCGGAAGGGCGGGCGCTGCGGGCCGCCGGCAGCGACGGGCTGGTGTGGAACAGCGTGCGCATGCCCGATGGCGAGTGCATCGGCATCTTCTGGCCAGACGTCATCGATGTCCCGGTCCAGGGCCGCCACTACAGTTACCACTGGGACGGCGGACGCGTCGACTTCGTGCGCCAGCACGACACGGGCAAGGTGCTGGCGGTGGTGTGAATGCGGGCGGTGCGGTTGACCTCAGGTCAGCGCCGCCGCCAGCAGTTTCGCCTGCGGCGTCAGCGCCTCGAAGCTGCGGGCGCAGAGATTGAGCTGGCGCGTGGCCCAGTCGTCGGTGAGCCGCAGGCTGCGCAGCGTGCGGGCGGCGCGGCGCGCGGCACTTTCGGGCACGATGGCGATGCCGGCGCCTTGCGAGACCAGCCGGCAGACGTTGTCGAGGCCAGGCACACGGATGCGGAAGTGCAGGTGGCCGCCGAGCCGGGCAGCCTGGCGGGCTATGTGCTCCTGCAAGGGATGGCCGGCGCTCAAGCCGACGAAGGGCTCGCCGAGAACGTCGGCAAGGGCGGCGGTATGGCTTTCTAGGCCGGGCTGGGTCCGCGCGATGATCACCACGAGCCGGTCGACGAAAAACGGCTTCTGCTCGAGATGCGAAAGGCCGGCCCAACTGGCGGCGATGCCGAGATCGGTCGCACCGTTCGCCACCGCCTCGGCGATCTCATGGCTGGGGCGTTCGTCGAGGTCGATGTCGATCCCGGGATGCGCCGCCAGGAAAGCCGGCAGTGTGTCGCGCAGCAGCTCACTGGTCGCCGCCGTGTTGGCCATCAGCCGCACGCGGGCGCGCAGTCCCGTGGCATAGGCGCCGAGGTCGCCGGCCATGGCTTCGATCTGGTTCTGCACCGCCCGCGCATGATGGAGCAGCGCCTGTCCGGCCGCCGTCGGCACCACGCCGCGTCGTCGCCGCTCCAGAAGCGGCGCGCCCAGGCTTTCCTCCATGCCCTTGATGCGCGCGCTGGCTGAGGCGAGGGCGAGGCCGGCAAGTTCGGCGCCACCCGTGATGCTGCCGCGTTCGGCCACCAACAGGAACAGCCGGAGATCGGTGAGGTCGAAGCGCATTTTTTCGCTCCCGCAATCGTATCGTGCCCCAATCAGCCTTCGTTCAGGCCGAAGGCTGGCAGCGCAACTTCCACATTGCGGGCGGCCTGCATGTCAGTCAAATCATTTGCGATGGAGATGTGTGATGCGTGAAAAAACATCAGGCCGGCAAGGGCTCGGGATTCTTGAAAGCGCGGCGATCGTGCTGGCGCTCGCGGTGGCTTCGCTTGCCACCGCCCAAGCGCAATCTGGCTTGCGGGGATGCGCGGTGACGACGGCTTCCGTCAGCCGCGATGCCGTGCCCGCAAAGCCGGATGCCGAGGCGACGGACATGCTGTTGCATGACTGAAGGAACCGGCGTGCCCAAGGTCCATCCATGCTGAGCGGGGCCATAGCCTTCATCGGCGCCGTTTTCCTCGCTGCCGGCCTCGTCAAGGGCGTGGTCGGCATGGGGTTGCCGACCGTGGCGATGGGCCTGCTGGCGGTGACCATGCCGCCGGCGCAGGCCGCCGCCCTGTTGTTGATCCCGTCGCTGCTCACCAATCTCTGGCAGTTGTTCACTGGCCTGTCCTTCGGCGGGCTCTGCAGGCGCCTGTGGACGATGATGGCCGGCGTCGTCATCGGTACCGTAACCGGCGCCGGCCTATTGACCGGCGCTCACACGACGATGGCCTCGGCCGGGCTTGGCGCCGCGCTGGTGCTCTATGCGCTGGCCGGCCTCGCCAAGGTCGGCTTCACCACGCCGGCGCGCCACGAAGCCTGGATGTCGCCGCTGGTCGGTGTGGCGACCGGACTGGTCACCGGCGCCACCGGCGTCTTCGTCATCCCGGCGGTGCCTTACCTGCAATCGCTGCGGCTGGAGAAAGAGGACCTCATCCAGGCGCTCGGCCTGTCCTTCACCGTATCGACCGTGGCCCTTGGCTTCGGATTGTTCAGAACCGGCGCGTTTCTCTCGCCGACCGGGCAACTGGCGGGGTCTGTCCTGGCCCTGGCGCCGGCGCTGGCCGGCATGGTCATCGGCCAGGCGCTGCGCCAGAGGATGGGCGTCGAGACCTTCCGCACGGTGTTCTTCGCCGGCCTGCTGGTGCTGGGTGCCTATCTCGCGCTGGAGGCTGTGCTGCGGGGGTAAAAAGGGGCCCGGCCGCATACCGTCTTGCGCGTGTTTCGGCCAGGCCCAGCACTTTGGAGGATCAGACGGTGCGCTTGCGTGCCTGCGTGACGCTCAGCCATGCCGCCGAGACGAGAAAATAGAAGGCGCCGAACGCGGCGTAAGGCGCGATATCGGTGATGTCAGGCGCCGCGGCGCCGATTGCCTGTTTGATGAAGAAGCCGCCGGCAAGGGCCGACTGCGCACCGCTCAGCACCATCGCCCATTGCGCGCCTGAAGCAGCCTTGATCGACCGCGCCATTCTGTAAAAAGTGAGTTGCGGGACCAGCCGTTACCGCACCACGAGCACCGGGATCTCGGTGTAGGACAGCACTTCCGCCGTCTGGCTGCCCAGAAGCAGCCTGCCCAGCCCGCGGCGGCCGTGCGAGGCCATGACGATCAGGTCGCAGCCCTGCGCCCGCGACAGTTCCAAGATCGCCTCGGCGGGTCTTTTCTCCTCGACATGGATCAGTTTGGCGGACACGCCGGCGGCCTCGGCCGATGCCTTGCATTTGTCGAGCACTTCCTTGCCGTAGCGGCGCGCTTCTTCCTGGTAGGCGGCCAGTTCATCGCCAGCGGCATAGCCGGCCATGGCGCCGCCCCAGGCGAAGATCGGGAATTGTTCCGAGACGGTGATGAAGGTGACGGCGGCGCCGATGCCCTTGGCCAGCGTGAGGCCATGGGCAACGCCCTTGTCGGCCAGTTCCGAGCCGTCGGTGGCGATGAGCAGATGTTTGTACATGATGATCCGACCTGTCGTGCGAGGATTGTCCGCGGGCGGACATGTTCCGGTGATGACTATCCAACAGAGATAGTTATGCCCCCGCGCTCATTCATTGAGCCAATGCGGCGGGCATCAGGGCCAGAAATGTGGCTTGATATCCAGAGCTTGGTTTCTCGCGCGGTCAATTGTTGGCGTCGGCGCCGCCCCTCATTGCCCTGCCGGGCATTTCTCCCCGTATAGAGACGGGGAGAAAGGGCAGTTGCGACCTTGGCGCTCTTTCTGCGGCGCTGGAGATTCGCGAAATCATCGACGAATGCGTCCTTCTCCCCGTCACTATACGGGGAGAAGATGGCGGCAGCCAGATGAGGGGCGGCGCCAACCTATCGAGAAGAAGCACCGCGCAGATTTAGCCAGCCGGATTCCCCTTGGCGGAATCGTCCTCTAAGGTGCCGACAACTCCGAAAGGCACCCCATGAGCAACGCGTTTCCGCAGATCCATCTGGTCCGGCATGGCGAGACGGCATGGAGCCTTTCGGGGCAGCATACCGGGCGCACCGACATGCCGCTAACGCCGGCCGGCGAGGCGGCCGCGCACGGCGTCGCAGATCGGCTCAAGGGCCTGTCGTTTTCCCAGGTTTGGTCGAGCCCTTCTCAGCGCGCCTACAACACCAGCGTGCTCGCCGGCTTTGGGGAGCGCAGCGTCAGGATGGACGACCTGCAGGAATGGGACTACGGCGCTTATGAAGGGCGCACGACCAGGGAAATTCTGGCCGAGCGGCCGGGCTGGAACGTGTTTCGCGATGGCTGCCCGCAAGGCGAGATGGCGGCCGATGTCGGTGCCCGTGCCGACAGGATCATCGACCGCCTGCGCAAGGCCAATGCCGACATACTGATCTTTTCCAGCGCGCATTTCCTGCGCGTGCTCGCCGCCCGCTGGCTCGGGCTGCCGCCGGAAGGCGGGGCGCTGTTCGTGCTCGACACAGCCAGCATCAGCGTGCTCGGTTACGAGCATGGCCTCGGCGAGCCGGTCGTGCGCAAGTGGAATCTGAGGTAGGGCTGGCAGCTTAGCGCCGACATCAATCGCTTCGTCATCCACGGGCGGAGCAAGGAGCGAAGCGACGTGGCGCAGACCCGAGGATCCATGCCGCGAGCTCAAGGCGTCGCCAACGGTGCCGATCCTGCTCCGCTGCACTCCTCGATCGATGTCACGGCATGGATACCAGGGTCTCCGCGACGCCGCATCGCGGCTGCTCCGCCCTGGTACGACGAAATTAGGGAACCTACCTCTCGAACTTCCTGATCGCCTCGGCGGTGACGGGCTGGAAGAAATTCACCAGATTGCCGTCGGGGTCGCGGAACAGCAGCGAGCGGTTGCCCCAGGGCATGGTGGTGGGCTGCTGCACGATCGTGTTCTTGATGAAGTCCGACAGCCGCGCGAATTCGGCATCGACGTCGCCGACGCGGAATTCGAGGATGGCCGTGTGATTGTCGGCGGGACGGGCGATGTCGCCGCCAAACAGCATCAAGGTGCGCGTGCTCCCGATCGCCAGCGTGCAAGCCGGCGTCGCCAGTTCGGCGAAGTCTTCGGTGTATACCGTCACCGGCATGCCGGCAATCTCACCGTAGAAGCGCACGAGGCGCTGGACATCGGACGTGATGATGCGGACGGAGACGAAATTCATCGCATTGGCTCCTTGATCTCGAAGCCGCGACCGGGCTCCCGACCGATCCATAACCCAGGTCTCCTGCCAGCTTTCCGTCAGGAGGCCTGTGCGACTCTCATTCGTTCGTCGGTTTGCCAAGGATATGATTGGGGCGATAAACTGGACGGCCCATCGCCGATCTCTTGGGCACCAACAAGCAACAGCCTGGGAGGAATGTACGATGACGACGCTGTTCGTGAGACATACCGTGTCCGACTACGAGGCCTGGCGCAAAGTCTATGACGGGTTCGCCCCGGTTCAAAAGGCCAATGGCGTGAAGGCAGAGGCCGTCTATCAGGCGGCGGACAACCCCAACGACGTCACCGTAACGCATGATTTCGCCAGTGCCGCCGAAGCGCAGGCCTTCATCAAAAACCCAAAATTGAAAGAGGCGATGGCGAGCGCCGGCGTGGTAGGCGCGCCAACCATGTGGATCACCAACAAGGCCTGATCGACTGCTTTAGCTGTTCGATCTGATCGCCAGTGCTGCAATGAATGGCCAGGCCGCTTTCGGCCTGGCGCGCAGGGGCGTTTTTTCAGCCCGCCAGCAATGCCAGTTCCTCCGCCGTCAAATGCCGCGCCATGCCCTTGGCGAGGTCGCCGAGCGGCAGGCTGCTGATGGCGATGCGGATCAGGCGCTTGACCTCGATGGCGTGGGCGGCGAGCAGTCGGCGGATGTGGCGGTTCTTGCCTTCGTCGAGCACGATCTCCAGCCAGGCGGTGCGGCCGCCGCTGCGCAGCAGTTGGATCGAGTTTGCCGCCAGGGTCTCGCCGTCGACTGTGACGCCGGCGCGGAGCTGGTCCAGCAGCGTTTCATCCGGCACCGTGGCGACCTGCACGTGATAGGTCTTGGGCAGATGCGAGGCCGGGTCCATCAGGCGGTTGGCGAACTGCGTGTCGTTTGTCATCAGCAGCAGGCCTTCGCTCGCCTTGTCGAGACGGCCGACCGGCGAGACGTAGGGCAAGCCGAGCCCTTCGAGACAGGCATAGACGGTGTCGCGCTCGAGCGGATCGTCGCGGGTGGTGACGACCCCGCGCGGCTTGTTGAGCATGACGTAGACCTTGCGCTCGGCAACGACCGCTTCGCCATCGACGACGATGCGGTCGCGGTTCAAGTCGACGCGCAGCGAGGCATCGCGCACCACCTTGCCGCCGACGCGCACGCGGCCATCCGCGATCAGCACCTGCGCCTGCGTGCGCGAGCACAGGCCGAGTTTCGACAGTGCGCGGCTCAGGCTGACGCCGGGAGGCCCGGCGCTGCGTGGCTTGCCGGGTGGCGGCCTGCCGGGCGGTGGTGGTCGTGGGGCCATGCTGTTCGTCCGTTTCATCGGACAGATGCCACGGCTGGCAGGCGCATCGCAAGCTGCGCGCGGACGGTCTATTCCTGCCCCAACATCAGCGCTTCAGGCGGATGGCTCCGCCATCACGATGAAATTGCCGCAGGTGTCGTCGAAGAAGGCCGATGTCACCGGGCCCGTGCGTTCCGGAGGCCCGAGAAATTTCACGCCGCGCCCGGTGAGCCGGTCGAACTCGGCGTGGATGTCGCCGACGGTGATGAGCGCCGCCGGGAAACGGGCGTCGTACAGCGCTTGCTGCGCGGCACGCGCCGGCGGCGCGCTGTTGGGTTCGAGCACCAGTTCCGTGCCGGCATCGTCAGGTGCCACGACCGTCAGCCAGCGGATCGGACCGCTGTCGTGATCATGCTTTTTCACAAAACCCACGACCGAGGTGTAGAAGGCCAGCGCCTTGTCCTGGTCGTCGACCTTGATGAGGATATGGCGAAGCTGCATCGTCGATTTCCTTTTACTCGCCTGGTGTTGGCGTCCGCGCTTGATCCCGACTGTTGAAGAACGCCGTCAGCATCGAGGCGTGCGCGGCGGGTTTCAGCATGTGGTTCTGGCCGGGCAGCGTCCGGTAGCTTGCATTGGGCAGTGCTTCGGCCAGCGCCCTGTTGCCATGCTGCATCCATGGCGGGCTGTTGCCACCATCCGTCACCAGCACCGGCACGCGCAGCGATGCCCAGCGGGTGGGGTCGAGCGGCTTGCCAAGCTGGTCGCCGGCCACGATGGCGCAATCATGGGGCAAGGTGTGCGCCACCGCCTTGAGCTTTCGCCAGATCGGCGTGAGCTTCATGAAGACGATGAGCAGGCGGGGCATGCCCACCGATTTGAGGAAGGCGGCTACGGCCTCGCCGCGCCGGCCTCGCGCGCCGGCATCCCTGATGGCTGCCCAGTCGGCCTGCGTTGTCCTGCGGCTGTCGTCGATGATCAGCGGCGCCTCGTAGAGCGCGAGCTTCTTAATGCCGGGCAGGCGGACCGCCGCCATCAGTGCCAGCATGGCGCCAGACGACATGCCCCAGATATAGGCTTCGCCGCCGGCGGTCCGCAGCACGGCCTCGATGTCGTCGACCTCGCGCTCGACCGCGTAGGGCGCGGTATCACCGCTACCGCCACGGCCGCGCCGGTCATAGCGGAACACGGTGAAGTTGTCCGCGAGCGCCTTGGCCAGCGGACCGCTCGGCCCCATGGTGCGCGAGCAAAGCGCGCCGTCGACGAGGATGAGCGGGTGGCCGTGGCCCCGGCGCTCACAGGCGATCGGCGTTCCATCCCGCGACAACACGGCTTGCGTGGACGGTTTCGCGTTCTCAGCCAGCATGGTTGTCCCGATCTATCAGCTGCTCGAGCCGGTCGAAGCTCTGCATCCAGCCGCCACGCATACCCAGCGCCAGCAGGCGCTCGCGGTCGGCGGCACTGGCCAGCGTCACCTCGAAATGGACATGGGTTCGCATACCGTCGGGCGTAAAGGTCACGGTATGGCGGCTCTGGCCCGGCGGATTGCCCGCCCATTCGCGGATTTCCGGATCCGGGTCGTCGCGATAGCTCAGCCTGACGTTCTCGACGACTTCGAGATAGCTGCCCTGGTTGCGGTAGAGCGCGCCGCTGGCGGTCAGCATGTCGATGCGCCAGCGGCCGCCGACGCGCACGTCGAGTTCGCAATGGGGAATGGTGCAGTCCCTGATGCCCCACCACTGCGCCACCAGCCTGGGATCGGTCCACAGCCGAAAGACACGCGCCACCGGAGCCTCGAACACCCGTTCGATGGCGAAGCTGAGATCGGCCGCATCTCGCACGCGATCGCTCATGGCACCTTGTCCGCGTCGCGGCGCAGCAGATCCTCCATGCGGTCGAAGCGGCCTTCCCAGAGTTTTCGGTAATCGTCGAGCCAGCGGTCGATGCCGCGCAGCGGCTTCAGCTCGATGCGGCTCAGATGTTTCTGCGCCGCACGGCTGCGGGTGACGAGGCCGGCCTGCTCCAGCACGCCGACATGCTTGGACACGGCGCGCACGGTGAGCGCGAAGGGCTGCGCCAGTTCGGCGACCGAGGCTTCACCGTCGAGCAGCCGGGCCAGGATGGCACGCCGCGTGGGGTCGGCGAGGGCGGCGAACGTGTGGTCAAGAGAGAATTCAACAGCCATTATAGAACCACTCAGTTCTGGAACTAGTTGGTTCTATAAATGGTTTGACCTAGTCCGTCAACAAGCTTCGGGAAGCCTGCGAGCGCTTGGAGATAGGGCGCCTGCCGGGAAGGACGTTTCCAACCCGGCCGCCGCCAACCGCCTCAGGCGGCTGCCTTCTCGGCCGCGATGCCGTTCAAGACCTCGATCGCGTCGGCCGGTAGCGTCAGCTCGGCCGCCGCCAGATTCTCCCTGAGATGCCCGACCGACGAGGTGCCGGGGATCAGCAGGATGTTGGGGGAGCGCTGCAACAGCCAGGCGAGCGCCACCTGCATGGGGGTGGCGCCGAGCTTTTGCGCGACGTCGGCAAGCGTGCCCGACTGCAGCGGCGTGAAACCGCCGAGCGGGAAGAATGGCACATAGGCGATGCCGTCGGCGGCAAGCTCGTCGATCAGCCCATCATCCTGGCGATGCGCGATGTTGTATTGGTTCTGCACGCAGACGATGTCGACCATGCCGCGTCCCTGCACGATCTGTTTGCGGGTAACGTTGCTCATGCCGATATGGCGCACCAGGCCCTGTCGCTGCAGTTCGGCGAGCGTGTCGAGTTGCGGCTCGAGCGAGCCTTCGGCGGGTTCGTGGATGCCGTGCATGGAGCGCAGGTTCACGACCTCGAGCACGTCCAGCCCGAGATTGCGCAGATTGTCGTGCACGGCCTGCGTCAGCTCCCGCGGTGACATTGCGGGGATCCACGATGCATCCGCGCCGCGCCGGGCACTGATCTTGGTGACGACGGTGAGGTTGGCGGGGTAGGGATGCAGCGCCTCGCGGATGATCTGGTTGGTGACGTGCGGGCCGTAGAAATCCGATGTGTCGATGTGGTCGACGCCGCTGGCAACAGCCTCGCGCAGCACGGCGAGCGCGGCGTCACGGTCCTTCGGCGGGCCGAAGACGCCCGGTCCGGCCAGTTGCATGGCGCCGTAGCCGAGGCGCTTCACGCTGCGGTCGCCGAGCCTGAAGCTTCCGGCCTTGCTGATGTCTGTCATGGTCTCATCTCCGTTGGATCAGCCAGATATAGACAACGCCTGCCTGCACGATAATATGGTGCAATCGGTACGGCCTGTGCGGAAAGGCGAACAATGGCGGATCTGGGCGACCTCCAGGCATTCATGGCGGTGGCGCGCGCCGGCGGCTTCCGCGAGGCCGCCCGGGTGGGCGGCGTCAGCGCCTCCAGCCTCAGCGAGACGGTGCGGCGGCTGGAGAGCGGGCTGGGCGTGCGGCTCCTCAACCGCACCACGCGCAGCGTGGCGCCGACCGAGGCCGGTGCGCGGCTGCTCGAGCGGCTCGGCCCCGCGCTCGGCGAGGTCGAGGCGGCGCTCGACGTGGTCAACGGTTTTCGAGGCCGCCCGGCCGGCACGCTGCGGCTCAACGTGCCTGTCGTCGCTGCGAAACTGGTGCTGCCGCGCCTTTTGCCGCCCTTTCTCGCGGCCTATCCCGAGATTCGCCTGGAAGTGACCGCCGAGGACAGTTTTGTCGACATACTGGCGAGCGGCTGCGACGCCGGTATCCGCTATGACGAGCGGCTGGAGCAGGACATGATCGCCGTGCCGATCGGCCCGCGCCGGCAGCGCTTCGCCACAGCCGCCGCAACGGCCTATCTCGACCGGCGCGGCCGGCCCGGCCATCCGCGCGACCTGCTCGATCATGCCTGCCTGCGCGGCCGCTTCGCCAGCGGATTCACGCCGCCCTGGGAATTCGAGCGCGATGGCGAGGTGGTGAGCGTCGAACCGACTGGACCGCTGCTGGTCAGCACCGGCACGGCAATGGCGCTTGCGCTCGAGGTGGCGGTCGCCGGCGGCGGCATCGTCTCGCTGTTCGAGGACTGGCTGCGCCCGTATTTCGACGACGGCCGGCTGGAGCCGGTGCTGGAGCCCTGGTGGCAGCAGTTTTCCGGCCCGTTCCTCTACTACCCCGGCAGGCGCCTGACGCCGGCGCCGCTGCGGGCGTTCATCGATTTTGTCGGTGGGATGCGGTGGGACTGATACCTGACCGACATCGTTCCGCGGCATGTGCCGGCCTTTTCGACCCTGCCGTCATGGTCCCCTTCGACCAAAGGGCAAATCCCCTGATGTAACACTTTGTTGTCATTGGAGGTCTATCGAAGAGGCGGTACGGCGAAAGCCCGATGAAGGGAAAAAGGCGCGCAATGGGTTCGCCCTGGTCCGAATTGCTGGCCAATCTCGCGGTCGTGGCGATGTTCGTTTCGGTCTGGATCCACACGCATGTGTGGCTGGATCGCTGGCCGGCCGCCGTAAAGGCAGCGACCTTCGGCGTGCTGATGGGCGCCGGCGCCATCGTTCTGATGCTCACACCCATGCAGTTGCAGCCTGGTGTTCTCGCCGATCTCAGGGCGACGATGATCGCCATTGCCGGCTTCTTCGGCGGTCCTGTCGCCGGCATCGTCGCCGGGGTCATGGCCGGCGCCTTCCGGACATTCGAGGGCGGCATCGGCACCTTCGCCGGCGCGGTGGGAATAGCGGCAGCCATGCTGGTCGGTGTTGCCGGAAACCTGGCCCTGAAGGGCCGCCACGCCACCATGGTCGACATCATGATCCTTGGCGCGGCGGCGGCAGCCGCGTCGCTGCTTGGCCTCAGCGTCCTGCCGCGGAATGTCCTGCAAGTGGTTCTGCCTGATGTGGCGCTGCCGTCCTCCCTGCTCATCTTTGTCTCGGTGGTGCTGTCGGGGCTGACGCTCTACCAGGAGCGGCGTCGCCTCGAAGCGCTGCAGTCCCGGCGCATTTACAAGACCGTGGTGGAGACGCTGCCCGATTGCCTCAACGTCAAGGATCTCGACGGACGGTTCATCGCGGCCAACCCGGCAACGGCCGAATTGCTGCATGCGCCCGACGCCAAGGCACTGATCGGCAAGACGGACTTCGACTTCTTTCCGCATGAGACGGCGAAAGGCTTCCGCGAGGACGAGCTTGTCGTGCTTGCGTCGGGCGCCTCGGCCACCATCGAACAGCGCCTTCGCCACGAGGACGGCACCGATGGCTGGCTGGCGACCTTGAAAGCTCCGTTCCGCGACAGGACCGGGGCGGTCGTCGGCCTGATCACCCACAATCGCGACATCACCGCGCGCAAGCAACTCGAGACCGAGCTGGCGGAAAGCCGGGTCCGGCTCGGAGACGCCTTGACGCACATGGCCGACGGCCTGGTGATGTTCGACCCGGATGGCGTGCTGGTGCTGTGCAACGCACAGTATCGCGCCATGTTTCCGAAGACGGCCGAATTAAGAGTTCCGGGTGCCGACTACCGTGACATCCTGCGCGCCGCGGCGGCGCGCGGCGAGGGGACCACACCGCCGGACGCGGTCGAGGACTGGATCGCCGACATCATGGCCTCGCAGAAGCTCGTCAGCCACCGCCTGGTCCGGCTTGCCGACGGGCGCTGGCTCGATGTGCGCACCCGGCCGACCGGCGATGGCGGAAGCCTCAGCGTGTTTTCCGACATCACCGAAGCCAAGCAGATCGAGGCCGAACTGATGGCCGCCAATGAGAAGCTGAACCTCCTGGCGCACCGCGACGGCCTGACCGAACTCTTGACGCGGCGCGCCTTCGACGAAGCGCTGGCGCGCGAATTCGCCCGCGCCACCCGCAACGCGATGCCGCTCAGCCTGCTCATCATCGACGTCGACTGGTTCAAGCGGTTCAACGACCATTACGGCCATCCGGCTGGCGACGAGTGCCTGCGCGTCGTCAGCCGCTGCATCGAGGCCGCAGCCCGCCGGCCGGCGGACGCCGCCGCCCGTTACGGCGGCGAGGAGTTCGGGCTCATCCTGCCCGAGACCGACGCGCGGGGGGCCTTCGTCATCGCCGAAAACCTCAGGAGCAAGGTGCGCGACCTCGCTCTTGGGCATGCCGGCAGCGAAAAAGGCATCGTCACCGTCAGCATCGGTGTCAGCACCTTCGAGGCCGACGCCGCCATGGAGATCGCCGATCTCCTGAGCCGCGCCGACGAGGCGCTCTACGGCGCCAAGGCCGCCGGGCGGGACCGGGTGCATGGCTGGCGTCCGCATCTCAGCGGCCAACGCTCGACCGGTTCGCGGCGCAAGACATGAGCGTTCCCAGGCACCGGGTTGCCAGTAGAATTTGGATCGAGGCTGAACTGGCGAGTGCCTGAACGAGGATCCGGGCGCGCACCTCTCTCAAGTGGCGTGCAAGCTTCAACCGGTGCGAACTGAATCCGTGCTGGCGTGATCGAGCTTCACAAGACGAGCCTTCGCCTCGCCGACACGTTGTTGCGCGGATCGTATCCTGTCACAAAGCGTCAGATTGATACCAACGCCACAGTGTTCGTCCAACATCGCGTTTGCACGTTCGAGGGCGAGTTCCGCTCGGTTAAGTCGCTGCCTAGCCCTGGCCAGTTCCAAGGTCAGAAGAAGTTCCATTACTGCTGTTTCCGTGGCTACGGTCCCTTCAAGTGGGAAACCGTTGCCGGTCATTTTGGTTCCGGCTGTTTGCGCGCACCTGCGTTCGCTGCCGCGCGCACCCATGATGCCCGTCAGGACGGCCTTGGATGGGCAAGGTTGGTGTCGAAAGTGCCCGGGAGGACAGGTGTGTCATTCCGGTCGGTCGAGGCTGTCGACATCGTGTCGACCGGCGGAATGATGACCATGCGCACATGCTGCTCTGGCCACAATGGCTTTCCGAAAAGAACGAACGTGCCGGCGAGAAAACAGACCAGCAAGAGGATGGCCAAGATGTTGGCTATGATCTCACCAAGCTGCATTGCCTTTCCTCCAAATCACGCACCTGCAATCGGCAACGAGCACCAGCGGACTACGTTCAACGTTTAGGACCAATGCGCCCGGCACTTCGGACTTCGGTCCGAGTTGCGGGTCGAACGATAAGGGCACAGCCTGCGCACCGGCGGCCAGCCGGTAGCGAGGGCTGCTACCAGCTTAAGGTAAAGCTGACGAGCAGGACGGCAATCAAGGCCGATAACGGGACCGCCATCAATAGCGCCGCCTCGATAAGGCGGGTTTGCTTGTCGCCGAACATCCGAATCTCCTCACATCTCGGCCCAAAACCAGGGAATTTAGGGTTCGCCCACCGCATGGAAGCGGTGAGCGAACCCTATTGGCGCAGGAAGGGACGTAGCTGCGCCAATTTGCAAAAAAATTCGCAGTTACTGTCCGGCTTTTAGCAACTACCCGCCGTGTCCTCGCAGCGAACAACGAGCGCGAAAGGCAGCCGTTCCCGGCGACGGTTCCGGCAGGACTATTGCGTTTTTATATGGGACTTAAGTCTTGGGCCGATGGGACCGAAGCCCAAGCCTGGAACATTCGATGCTACCTGAAGTTCGATCCGCAGCGCAGTGACAATGTTGTGGCTGTGCGGATTGCAGATGGAGGAATTCATGAAAAAGAATCTTGCCGCCGTAGCCGCGGTTCTGTTGCTCGCAGGAGTCGGCGCGGCCGCGGCCGAGGACGTCGTCATCCAGCCCGAGCAGGAAACGGTGATCAAGGAATATGTGAAGAAGCAGCCGCTGGCTTCGATCAAGATTCCCGGCGTGGAACTCAATGTCGGCACGGCTTTGCCCGATACGGTCGAGCTGCACGAAGTTCCCAACGTCAAGTACCGCTACACCGTCGTCGACAACCATACCGTGATCGTGGATCCAGGCACCCGCAAGATCGTCAAGATCATCCAGTAACGGCGCCTGGCCCGCCACCGGGCTGGTGGCGGGCCGGCTACGCAAGATGGATTGCCTGAGCAATCGGAATTTGCGCGGGTCGATGGCCTTTAATGCATGTCGCCCGGAAGTGTCTTCGAGCCGGCCTGTAAGGGCTGCGGTTTCGCCGATCCTGACCTCGCGATCGTCGCAGCAGAACTCCCAGATCCACCTACCGGCATTCCGCGCAGGACACCTTCCGGTGGGGGACATTGCAGCCATGGACTTTGATCCGGTGGGCGAATGCCGTACCGCTAGCGGCTTGCTACCTTGTGCCGCAGAACGAGGCGATATTCATGCCAGATCAGCCAGATGACGATCAGGTCGAATATGGTGAGCACGATCAACCCGGCCGAGTGGGTATAGCTGAAGCGGTAGAGCTGGTAGACGATGAAGACCAGCAAGGCGACAAGCGATGCCGGATAGGCCCATAGCTTGCCCCACAACAGGCCTGCGACCAGGGCAATCTTGATGAGGCCGTGACTGAGAAGGTAGAATGCGTAGAAATGCTGCGTGCCGACAGAGAAATGGCCTGCCGCGTCCATCAAATGGCCGGCGATGAAATCGTGCGGGTCGTCGACCAGCTCTTCCTGCGTGAGCCTGTTCACCAGCGACACGATCGTGCCGGTGCCGACGACGGCGAGCAGCAGGCCGCCGACGCATTCGACCAGGGCGTGTGCGCCTTTTAGCAGCAGGCTGACCTCGAAAATCTGGTGGACACGCTGCTCGTTCATGCAGTCTCCTGGCGTTTGGCGTGGCGCGTCGATGACAGGGTGAGTTGATGGACGTGACGATTACACATTGGATCAATTCGGCGGCGGGAATAAGCCCAGTGCTGGATCAGATCATGATAGCCGTAACGAAATTCGGTGTTCCGCTTCTGGTGGCCTGCGTTGTGCTGCAATGGTGGAGCAGGCCGGACAGGACGCATGTGCGACATGCCGCGATCGCAGCTGGACTGTCTTTCCTGCTCGGACTTGGCGCCAACCAGATCATCCTGCTTTTCGTGCATCGCGTGCGTCCCTACGACGCCGGCGTGACCCACCTCATCATTCCCGCCAGCATCGACTGGTCGTTTCCTTCGGATCACGCGACAGCGGCTTTCGCCATCGTTGCCGCATTCGCCCTACAGGCGCTTCCGGGGCGCGCGTTGGTTTTCGGAGCAATGGCGCTGCTGGTTTGCTGGTCGCGGCTGTTTGTGGGCACCCACTACCTAACGGATGTGCTTGGCGGCGCTCTGACCGGCATTGCCGCCGCCGTGCTTGCCCGCGCCATATACCGCGAAGACTCCAGGCTCGACCGGCTGGCGACAAACATCCTGTGAGGGAAATCGGCTGTCGAGCAAACTCGGCCGTAATCGTGCAGGCCTTGCGTCCATGACCGATTCGCCAGACGCCTCGCTGACGCTCAGCGATTTCGCCGAACCGTCGATCCGCCCGCATGCCAATCTTTACTGGGGGCCGACTTTGCAGATCCTGAAGGCGATGTGCGAACGCCCTTGAACGGATCCAGCGTCATTACGATGGGTCCGCCTCTTGCAGTTCGTGGTGCCGGGCCAGCGCGCGAATTCGATCGGCGACCTTGCCGTCCACCGGGTTGTAGACGGTCAGGCTCAGATCGGGCCGGCCGTCGACCGCGAAGGCCGAATATTCGAGCTCGATGTCTCCGAGTTCGGGGTGCTTCAGGCGCTTTGTCCCGTCGCCATGGCTGAGCACGTCGTTTTCCCGCCATAGCGCGTCGAACTCCGGGCTGGCGCCGCAAAGCTCCTCCACCAACTGGGCGACCTCCGACACCGCGCCGGCGCGTGCCGCGTCGGCCCGGAACGCACCGACCACGAAGCGGGCGAGGTTTTCCCAATCGTGCTGCTTGGCGCGGATGGTGGGGCTCAGGAACATGAAGCGCAGGATGTTGTGCTGACCGGGGGGCAGGACGCTGTAGTCGGTGAGCACGACCTGCGCGGCGCGGTTCCAGGCAACGACATCCCAGGTCGCCGTCTTGATCAGGGCCGGGCTCGCCTCGAGCGTGTCGATGAGGCGCTGCAGCCGGGGGCTGACGCCCTCGGCGCCGACGTAGCGGACCTCCGGCGGGCGCCCCAGCCCGAGCATGAAAAGATGTTCGCGCTCGGCCTCGGTCAGCAGCAGCCCCTTGGCGATCCGGTTCAGCACGTCGGCCGAAGGCGCGCCGCCGCGGCCCTGTTCCAGCCATGTGTACCAGGTCGGGCTGATGTTGGCGCGCTGGGCGACCTCTTCCCGTCGCAGTCCCGGCGTGCGCCTGCGCCCGGAGAAGCCGAACGATGCGGGGTCGAGCCGGGTGCGCCGGTCTTTCAGAAATGCCGCGAGCGAACCGGCGGAATTGTTGGGCATCCTGTTAGCCTTCAAGCTGGTAGTCATTATACCATGATAAGATCACTACTTTAATGGAATAATAGAGCAGCGATACTGCGCGGGCAACTGTGCAGGAGATTTGCATGCGTATCTTTCTTACCGGCGCGACCGGCTTCATCGGTTCGGCGCTCGTTCCCGAACTCATCCAGGCCGGCCACCAGGTGGTCGGTGTCACCCGCTCCGATGCCGGCGCCGAGGCGTTGGCCGCCGCGGGCGTGGAGGTGTATCGCGGAACCCTCGAGGATCCCGAGGGGCTGCGCGAAGGCGCGGCGAAGGCGGAGGCCGTGATCCACACCGCGTTCGACCATGATTTTTCGCGGTTTGCCGAGAATTGCGAAAAGGACAGGCGCGTGATCGCGGCACTCGGCCAGGCACTCGCCGGCTCCGACCGGCCGCTGGTGATCACGTCGGGCACCGGCATGGGCGCCGCCGGACATGGTGAGTTGGCGGTCGAGGACGTCTTCAATCCCAGCCATCCCAATCCGCGCGTCGCCTCGGAACTCGCCGGGAATGCCCTGCTGGAGGCAGGCATCAACGTGTCGGTGATGCGGCTGCCACAGGTCCATGACACGGTCAAACAGGGGCTGATCTCGCCGCTCGTCGAAATCGCGCGCCAGAAGGGCGTCTCGGCCTATGTCGGTGAAGGCCGCAATCGCTTTGCGGCGGGCCATCTCCTCGACGTGGCGCGCCTCTATCGCCTTGCCGTGGAAAAGCGGCAGCCGGGCGCACGCTATCACGCGGTCGGCGAGGAAGGCGTCGAGGTGCGGGCGATCGCCGAGGCGCTTGGCGGGGGCCTGAACCTGCCGGTGGTTTCGATCGCGCCGGAAAAGGCGGCGGAGCATTTCGGCTGGATGGCGATGTTCGCTCCCATGGACCTGCCGGCTTCCAGCGCGCTGACCCAGGCGCGGCTCGGCTGGCATCCGACCGGGCCGACGCTGATCGCCGATCTCGACGCCATGCGGTACTGAGGCGCATAGCAACGTTCGAGGTTAGCCGAAGCCTCTAAACTTCGTTATCCCTGGGCGCAGCAGGAGCGGCGCTCCGTCACGGAGAGCCTGGGATCCATTCCGTGACCTGGGCCGAAGAGCGCAGCGGAGCAGAACTCTGCACTGTGGCGGTGCTCAGAAGTCCCGGCATGGATCCTCGGGTCTGCGCCGCGTCGCTACGCTCCTTGCTCCGCCCGTGGATGACGAAGCGATGGAGGCATGCAGTCCATAAACGCAAGCACGCAGCCTATTCAGGCTTTTGCACCAGGCAACCAGACGGAAAGCGGTTTCCTGCTTTCAGGATCATGCAGGGCTGACGGCGTAGCGCAGATGGACGACCCCATGCGTGAGGGGCTTGCAGTCCGTAAGCGATAGCCGCACCTTGCCGGCAAGGCCGGCCTCGCCGAACTCGACAAAGCCCTGGTTTGCCGCCCGCGCATCGAGCGCGGGGGCAATGAGAAGGCTGAGTTCGTCGATAAGCCCCGCCGCGAAGAAGGAGCCGTTGATACCGGCGCCGCCTTCGAGCAGCAGCCGGCGGATGCCGAGTTCGCGCCCGAGCACGTCGAGCATCGCGGCGAGATCGATGTTGGCCGTTTCCGACACGATATAGGACACGCCGTCGGCGGCGAGTTCGGCCAGATGGCTGTCGGCGACGTCGTGGCCAAGCAGCACCACGACATGGTCGCCGCCGATGTCGGGTTTGGCGAAGTGCAGCTTGCCGGAGGCATCGAGCGCCACGGCATAGCTGCCCGCGTCGCGCCGCGCGAAATGATGCGGCCGGTCGACCTTGCCCCCATGCGCCGGCGGGTGCGCGCCGGCTTTGCTCATCTCCGCCATGGTGACGCGGCCGACGATCCAGGCGTCGCCTTCGAGGTCGTTGTGGATCTGTTCATAGAGACCCGACCACTCGGCCCGGCTGCCATCGGGGCTGGCGGTATAGCGGCTCGGATGAAGGCTGCCGTCGAGCGAGGCAAGCATATGGCAGATGATTTGCGGCTTCATGCGATTTCTCCGGAGATGGATTCCAAAATTCAGGCCTTGTCGTGCGTGGTCCTCCCAAACCGTACCGCTTTTAGGCGCTCGCACGACACGAGACGGCTGGCCAAGGGAGCAGCCAAACTCTCGCAGACCGTGAAGTAACGCCCGCTATGTCGATTGCAATGTTTGAGGCGTGACCGGGCTAGGCCGCTTCAAGCGCCATCACCTTCTCCGCCGCCTTCGCCAGAAACCCCGATCGCGTATAGCCGTGGGCTTCGGCAAAGGCATCGATCCGCTGGAGAACATCGTCCGGCAGCGTCACGTTGATACGCACCGCCTTCCTGGCCCCGGTTCTTGCCGCGACCAGGATTGCAACGCCGTCACGATTGTCGGCGTCTGTCATCACTGTCTCCAGACTGGAAGGCTCCGGAATGGCATCGCCATCCTCGACCAGCCCTTCGATATGGAGGGCAAGCGCCTCTTCAGCCATGGACCGGGCGTCATCCAGATCCTTGCCGGCGGTAATCACGCCTGGGAAATCAGGGAAAGACACGCCGAAGTCGCTGTCGGCATCCTTGTGGATAAGTCCGATATACTGCTTCATGTCCGTCACCTCGGTTTCAGTCCAGATTGCTTTTCGATGCTGCGCAAAGTGCCTATCGGAATATCGCGCTTGGGATGGGAACGGTGACGCGCCCTGGCTTGTCGCGGTGTTTGAATTGCGCATGGCTACCCTTTCGGGCGACCTCGAACCAACCGTCAGCTTCCAACAGACGGATGATTTCAGCGCTAGTCATGTGTATTTATACACATCGAAAGGCGGCCTTTCAATAAAAATACGGAAGGAAGCCATGGCCCTCGAAGGAGCAGCATGCCCGCAATCCAAAATTCCGACAAGTCGCCGTCCGGCTCTGTTATATCGATGTTACACAAACGGTTGACCCTGGGTTAGCATCCTCTTGTTGACGCCGATCGGAGGAATTTAGGCGGCGGTCAGCTGGAGCTGCATGCGTTCTTGGCGCAAGGAGGATGCTCCAACACTTTAACCGGCGCATGATCCTTCCTGAAACCGGTCCCGGTTTTAAGGGACGTGCGCTTCAGTGGAGGAGGAACCCATGAACAGACGTGAATTCCTGATGACGTCCGTGGCCGCGGGCGCCATGATGTTGGCCGCACGCTCGGCTTTCGCCGAGGACAAGCTCACCATTCTCGGCTCGGTGCCCAGTCTCGGCTTTCCGTTCTTCGTGCATATGCTGAACGAGATCAAGGCCGAAGCGCAGGCGCAAGGCGTCAACCTGACCGAGAGCGACGGCCAGAACTCGGCCACCAAGCAGACCGCCGACATCGAGGCGGCGCTGGTGCAGAAGGTCAATGCGATCGTCATCTCGCCGCTCGACGTCAACGCGCTGGCGCCGGCCATCGAGGAAGCGGTCAAGGCCGGCGTTCCCGTGGTGACGATCGACCGCCGCGTCGACGGCGTCCAGGGCATTCTGGCCCATGTCGGCGCCGACAATGTGAAGGGCGGCGAAGCGGAAGCCCAGGCCGTGGTGGCGGCATTCCCCAATGGCGCCAAGCTGTTCCACCTGCAGGGCCAGCCGGGCGCGGGTCCCGCCATCGACCGCAACAAGGGCGTGCACAATGTGCTCGATCCGCTGAAGGACAAGTACCAGATCATCTATGAGCAGACCGCCAACTTCGCCCGCGCCGAGGCGCTGACGGTGACGGAAGCCGGCCTTGCCGCCAACGGCAAGCCGGACGCCATCATCTGCGCCAATGACGACATGGCGCTGGGCGCGCTCGAGGCGTGCGCCGCGCGCAACTTCAGCGACGTCAAGATCTACGGCTTCGATGCGCTGCCGGAAGCGCTGGTCGCCGTGCGCGACGGCAAGCTCGCCGGCACGGTCGAACAGTTCCCCGGCAAGCAGTCGCGCACCGCCGTGCAGATCGCGGTCGCCTACGCCAAGAACAAGACCGAGCCGAAGGAGAAGCTGGTGCTGCTGACGCCCATCGTCATCGGCAAGGACAATCTCGACAAGGCTGAGAGGCTGAACGAGACGAAGTAGGCCGACTGGAAAGGCCGGCGGGACAGCACCCCCCTCTGTCCTGCCGGACATCTCCCCCTCGAGGGGGGAGATCGGATGTCTCTTCCGCCTTCGCCAATCTCCAGCATTGCAGGAAAGGGCGCTGGCGTTCAGGCTGCCAATCTCCCTCCTTGAGGGGGAGATGTCCGGCAGGACAGAGGGGGGCGCTCAGGCGCAACTTGACTCATGCAGGGATGGCAACAAGGAGAAGTCTTTGCCTTTAGCTGAAGCCGCATCCCCTGTCCTGCTTGCCGTCGAGGGCGTCACCAAGCATTTCGCCGGCGTCACCGCGCTGAGCGATGTCTCGCTCGACGTCCGCCCCGGCGAAATTCTCGGCCTGCTTGGCGAAAACGGCGCCGGCAAATCGACGCTTCTGAAAATCCTGTCCGGCGTCATGCCGCCTTCCGGCGGCCGTATCACCTTCGATGGCGCCGAATACCAGCCGGCGAGCCCGCAGGACGCCAAGCGGCACGGTATCGTCACCATCTACCAGGAGCTCAGCCTGATCCCGACGTTGACGGTGGCGGAGAACATTTTCATCGGCCGTGCGCCGACCGGACCGCTCGGGCTGGTGAGTTGGCGCAAGATGGAACAGGATTCCCGCGCCATCATTGCCCGCGTCGGTCTCTCCATCGACCCGATGACGCCGGTATCGGCACTGTCGGTGGCCGAGCAGCAGCTGGTCGAGATCGCCCGTGCGCTGTCGTTGAAAAGCCGGCTGATCATCATGGACGAGCCGACCTCGGCACTGACCGAAACCGAGGTGCAACGCCTGCTGTCGATCATGGACCGGCTGCGCAAGGACCATGTCGCGATCATGTTCGTCACCCACCGGCTGGAGGAGGCATCCGCCATCTGCGACCGCATGACGGTGCTGCGCGACGGCAGGCTGGCGGGGCATCTCGACCGTCAGGGCGGACCGATCAAGCTGCCCGCCATCATCGAAAAGATGGTCGGGCGCGCCGCCTCCGAACTGTACGCGCGGCCGGCTCAACGCGCGGCGGCCGGCGATGTCGTGCTTTCCGTGCGCGGCTTGCGCACCGTGCGCGACCCCGAGGCGCCGCATGCCATCGTGCTCGATGGCGTCGACGTCGACCTCAAGGCGGGCGAGATCCTCGGCGTCGCCGGGCTTGTCGGCTCGGGCCGCACGGAACTGGCGCGTGCCATTTTCGGCGCCGACCGCATCGCGGCGGGAACGATCACGCTTGATGGCAAACCGATAGCGCCTGTTTCGCCGGCCGACGCCATCGCGCTCGGCATCGGCCTGGTGCCGGAGGACCGCAAGCACCAGGCGATTTTTGCCGCGCTCGGTATCCTGCCGAATTTCTCCGTCGCCTCGCTCGGGCGCTTCAGCAACGGCTTCGGTTTCATGGCCGAGCGGCGCGAGCGCGACGCGCTGTCGGGGTTCAGGAAGATGCTGTCGATCCGCATGGCGTCGGCCGAACAGGCGATCGAGGGCCTGTCGGGCGGCAACCAGCAGAAGGTGATCCTGGCGCGCTGGCTGGCGCGCGACCCGAAAGTGCTGATCGTCGACGAGCCGACCCGCGGCGTCGATGTCGGCGCCAAGGCGGAAGTGCACCAGATCCTGGTGCAACTGGCGGCGCGCGGCATCGCGGTGATGATGATTTCGTCCGAGCTGCCCGAGGTGCTGGCGGTGTCGGACCGCATCGTCACCATGCGCAAGGGGCGCATCACCGGGCAGATGCCGGGCGTCGAGGCAAACGAGGAAAAGCTGATGGAATTGATGGCGCTCGACAGGCAGGATACGCCGGGACAGGACGCGCCGGGACAGGACGCGGAAGGGCAGGCACGATGAGCATCGCCGAGGAACAGAACCAGCGCGGCGGCGTGACGATCGCGCGGCTTTTGATGAGCTTCGGGCCGCTGCTGTTCCTGGCGGCGCTGGTCGTCGTCTTCACCGTGCTGAAGCCGAGCTTCATCGACCCGATCAACCTGTTCAACATCACGCGCCAGATCTCGATCACCGGGCTGATCGCGCTCGGCATGACCTTCGTCATCCTCACCGCCGGCATCGACCTGTCGGTCGGCTCGCTGCTCGCCTTCTGCGGCATGGTGGCGGCCGTTGTCGCCAAGGGCGGCACCGCCAATACGCTCTCGCTGTCGACCTCAGGCACGCAGGGTTTTGGCTGGTTCGCCGCGCTGCTGGCCGCCGTCGTGGTCGGTGCGCTCGCCGGCGGCGTGCAGGGGTTCGCCATCACAAGGCTGAAAGTGCCGCCCTTCGTCGTCACGCTGGGCGGGCTGACGGTATTCCGCGGGCTGACGCTGACCATCTCCAATGGCGGGCCGATCTCGGGCTTCGACGCCTCGATGCGCTGGTTCGGCACCGGGCTGATCGGCCCGGTGCCGGTGCCGGCGCTGATCTTCGCCATCGCCGCCATCCTGTGCCACATCGTGCTGCGCTACACCCGCTACGGCCGCGCCGTCTACGCCGTCGGCGGCAATGCGGAGGCCGCGCGGCTATCGGGCCTGCGCGTCGACCGTATCCTGGTCTCCGTCTATGTCATCGTCGGCTTCTTCGCCGGGCTTGCCGCCTTCGTGCTGTCAGCGCGGCTGAATTCCTCCGAAGCGGTCGCCGGCATCGGCTATGAGCTGACGGTGATCTCGGCCGTCGTCATCGGCGGCACCTCGCTGTTCGGCGGCATCGGCTCGGTCGGCGGCACGGTGGTGGGCGCGGCCCTGATCGGCGTGCTGCAGAACGGGCTGCAGTTCAACAACGTCTCGTCCTATACGCAAAGCATAGTCATCGGGCTGATACTGATCCTGGCGGTGGCGTTCGACCGCTGGCTGAAATCACGGGTGAGGCGGAGAGGGGGTGGTTTTTCCTTCTCCCCTTCTTGTGGGAGAAGGGAAAACCGGCTGCCGCGTTGCTTGCAAAAGTCCTCGCCTGAAACCCGCAAATGGCGCTATCGAGCCGCCGCAGCTCAAGCCGCTTGCCTTGCTTCATGGCCGAAGCGGCGGAAGAAACGGGCCAGGAGAAGCTGCTGCCTTGCTCTGGCGAGATCGGGCAAGCGCCGTTCCTGGCGCCAGCGCGGCATGTTGCGCCAGCCGGCGATGAAGCGGGCTGCATCCTCGACGGCTTCATGCGCCGACAGCGCTGGGCCAATCGCGGCCAGGAACAGCAGCTCCGACGGTTTCAATTCGTCGATGACGGCCTTGCGCCTGAAATGATCCAGGCGGGCCTGAGCGATACCGTTGCGGCGGATGGCCTCGAAGGCTTCGAGCAAAGCGGGACTGTCACCGGTGTAACCGCAGGCGCGGGCGAAATCGGCGGCATCCATTCTTGCTCCCGGTTCTGGCGCGTGCAATTCCGCGCCGACTCACGCTTGCAAGTCACATATAAGCATAACTCAAACTGATGTAAAAGAGAGACTTTTGGAGGAGTCTGGAAACTGCGACTCGACTCCTGCTTCAAAACACGGGAAGATACGAACAAATCAGGAACAAACGGACGGAGGAACGATGGCGTTGCCGGGCAGGGAAGCAGTGATCGCGCAGGTTGCCTCGCTGTCGGTCGAGTGCGCCGATTGCGGCCGCAACAGGTGGTGGCGGCCCGATCAGTTGAAGCGCTTCGGGGTGAACGGGAACACGCCGCTGGCCGCGCTGTCGGGTCGCATCGTCTGCTCGGCCTGCCGTGCCGAAGGGCTGCCGGGCAGCGCGGTCTCGATCCAGGCCGCGTTCATCGACGAGCGCCAGCGCGTGCGCTCGGAAGCGCGGATGCTGAGCGACCGCGAAGTGCCGCTGGAAGGATCGAGGTGGGCTTGAGAGGCGCTGGTTCTTCCTTCTCTCCTTGTGCCCCTTGTGGGAGAAGGTGGATCGGCGCGTTAGCGCCGAGACGGTTGAGGGGTGTTCCAGCGAAGTGAGACGTCGGCGTTCTCTGGAGCGCCCTCATCCGACCCCGCTTCGCGAGGCCACCGCCCTGGGCGAGTCACGGGCCTCGCCCGCCCTTCGGAACCCGCAAGGGGAGAAGGAAAGGGCGCCCTAATATCCCAGCAGTTCCTTCAGCGGAATGACGCGCCAGACCTGCTTGATGGCGTAGCGGTTGAAGGTCAGCGTCTTCGGCGGATTGTACTGCTCGACCACCAACTCGCCCGCGGTGCGCCGGACCAGCTTCTTGATGAAGGCCTTGCCGTTCTTCTCGTTTTCTTCGGGAAAGCTCTCGATCACCACGTGGTCGCCCGGCACCGCGTCGCGGCCGCCGCAATAGATCATGTCGCCGGGTTCATAGCGCGGCACCATGGAATCCGAGAGCACATGCAGCGCGAACACTTTCGGCAGGTTGCGGACCCCCGGCGGACGCTGCACGTACCCTGCCGGCTCGCCGTTGAAGGTGAAGTCGCCGTCGTCACCGCCGACGGCGGCGCCCAGCACCGGAATATCCATCGCTCCGGCCGGCAGCGGGCCGGCATCGGTGACGATCTCGGCGTCCGCCACCGGGCCGGCATCGTCGAGGAAGACGACCTCGCCCTTGCCGAGCGCCACGGGGTCGACGCGCAGGAAGGCAGCGGTCTTCAACAGGTTCTCGGTCTTGGGCAAGTTGCGCCCGGTTTCCCAGTTGCCGACGGCCGCGACGTCGGTGTCGTTGTGCTCGGCGATGTGGCGCATGACCAGGCCGCGCTGCTTGCGGGCCTGGCGGATCGCGGCCCCGACCCTGATCGACAGTTGCGTTTTCACCATGGCCTCATGTGACCAATAAGTCTTGCTTTCGTCCATGAAAGAATGACTTGCATCAGCTTTTGAGTTATGCTTATATCACTTCATGCAAAAGCTCAATCCCCTCAGAGTCGACAGCGCCTCCAGCCGGCCTTGCCGGGCTGCCCTTTCCCTTCCGCCCCGGCCGCCTCCTCCCCGGCCGGGGCGAAGCGCGAAGCCGATTGCCTCGGTGCATTGGCCTCGCGTCCGGCCTGCCCGTCACCGGCGGCCGGAACGGCCGGAGCCGCCGCTCCCCGCGGCTCCGGCCCCCCATTCGACCTGGCCGCGGGTTGTTCCCTGATCCGCACGCAGGACGGCACCGTCATTCTGTACGAGCCGACGACGGGCAGGGTGGTTTCCGCCCCTGACAGGGACATGGCGTCGGCGCGGCTTGCGCGCCTTGCCCAGTCAGCCGACCGGCGGGGCTGAAAGCAACCCTTCCACAGGCAACCCAGCGGCCGACAGGCCGGACCAGGCCCCGGCAGCCCATGGCGGCTGCGGGCAAACCCCGACGCTTGCCTGACGGCGCCGTGTGCGGCGGCCGCTGGCCGCGCAATGGAGACGGACATGGCAAGCTACAGCGACAGCGAATTGCAGGCGATCGGCGCCTGGCTGAGGGACGGGCTTTCAGCATCGGGGATCGCGGCGGCGTTCAGCGCGCAGCGCGGCGCGCGCGTATCACGCAACGCCATTATCGGCATCGTCCACCGCAGCGCCATGCTGGGTGCGATCGGCTTTGCCAATGGCAAGGGCCGGCCGGCGGCCCGCACGGCGATGGCCAAGGCAGCGAGCCGCGCCGCCAAGGTGGAAGCCAGCCGTTCCGGCGCCAGCCTGCAGCCGGCGGTCAAACCGGCCACACGGCCGAAGCGGGCTCCTTCGCCCGTCCGGCCACGGCTTTTCCAGCGCGAGGCGGGCGTGCTGATCGCCGATGGGCAAACCTACCGTATCAAGGTACCTGCGCCGCCACGTGGTCCCATCGGCCGGCAGCCACATGGCGTGGCCATGCGCTTCATCGACTGCCTGTTCAATCGCTGCCGAGCTCCGCTCGACCTGAGAGTGGAGGAAGACCCTCAAAATGGTGCGCCCGGCGGGCGGCCAGGCCAGGACATGCTGTGCTGCGGCATGCGCACCAGGGCGATGAAAAGCTACTGCACCTATCATCAGGCGCGGTTCCAGCGCCGTGTTTGCGAGGCCGGGTAAGTCCCTTCTCCCCGTTCAACGGGGAGAAGGTGCCGGCAGGCGGATGAGGGACGGCGCCGACATAACGGAATTTGGAACTCGGGCAGACGTCAACCTATGGAAACGCTGGCGCTGCCCTCATTGCCCTGCCGGACATTTCTCCCCGTGTAATGACGGGGAGAAAAAGCCGGCACCGACGCTTTCGCCAATCTCGGTCGATGTGGAAAATATTGGGAGAATTGTTTTGAACAGCACTCGCGCCGCACCGCTATTTCGGCATCTGGCGGCCCTGTTTGGGCAGACGGCTCTGCACCGTCCGTCGCTCCAGCATCGTCGCCGGGCCGCCGCCGGCAACCAGGATGCCGGCAACGCGGGCAAAGCCGGTGAATACTTTTATCGCATCGGCTTGCGAAATCTGCGCCGCGATGGCGGCGCTGCAGGCGTTGAGCGCACTACGATAGACGTGGCCCCGTCGCTCGATCGGCCAGCGCTGCAGGAAATCGGCGGCGTCGCTGACATTCTCGATCTCCTCGACATGTCCGTCCAGGGACACTTTGAGCGGCACTCCGGTTTTCATCGTACCCATGGCATTCACCTTCGGCCCAGGCGCGGCATTCAAGCCGACGCTCATAAACGCACAAGGCCGGCAAGCGGTTGCATCGCCGCCGTTTCAGGGGCTCGCCGCCGCGTCGAGCCACTCATGCGCGCGGCTTCTTGGCTTGGCTACCAATATGCCCTGTTGCCTGGCCGCCTCGCGAAAGGCCTCGAAGGCGGGGCGTGGGCAGCAGGTGCCCTCGACCGCGAGCCGGATGAGCCGTGCTGCTTCGAGATAGGCCGGCGCGGTCTTGTCGGGCCATTGGTGACGAAGCGCCGTCGCCGCATCGGCCACCGAGCCGACCAGCATGGTCTTGTTGTCGCAGAAACGCAGGGTCACCGGCATGAAAGCCGTCATGGGCAAACCTCCCCTAGCCATGGACGCGTCATAACGTCCGGACCGGCGGCTGGTTCCATTAGCGCGGCGTGGAGCGCGGCATGAGCGAACGGCCTTTCATGCAGCTCTACGTCTCCGATTTCATCGGCGACACGCTGCAGCTCTCGACCGAACAGATCGGCGCCTACATGCTGCTTCTGATGGCAATGTGGAATGCCGGCGGCAGCCTGCCCGACGACGACGCCAGGCTGGCGCGCGTGGCGCGCCTGCCGTTGAAACGATGGCGGGCGATCAGCGCCGAGCTGTTGGCCTTCTTCGAGCGCGAGGACGGGGAGATCGGCCACAAGAGGCTGACGAAGGAGTTGCACAAGGCGAGGCTCAAGAGCGAGGCGAGGGCGGCCGCCGGCGCGCGCGGCGGGGCCGTCACCGCCTTGAAAGCAAAGGCGCATGTCCAGGCAAATGCCGATGTTTTGATGCGGCATTCTCCAGATTCCAGAAACCAGATGGAAGAAGCTTCCGCTTTTTCAGCGCGCGGGGCGCGCGAAAGACCGGGGATTTCGATTCGGGGCCGTGAGGCGGCTTCGGGATCGCACGGCCCCGGCCGACCCAAGAAACCGCCGGGCTGGATCAGGCCGAAAACCCACGGCGACGCCGCCGCCGCCATCATCGAGGAGATCCGCGGATATGACAACGGCCGAACTGCAGCAGGCGACGAAGGCGCTGGCGGCAATGTTCTCCTGCTTCCCGCAATCCGCACTGACTGATGTCGAGATGCAGCTGCGCGGCTATCTCGGCGCCATCAGAGATGCCGAATTGGCCGACCTGCAGGCCGCCATCCAGCGCTTCGTGCGCGGCGAGGTGAGGAGCGGCAACGCGCAGTTCTGCCCTTCGAGCGCGCAACTCTGCATCGAAGTGCGCGAGCGGCGGGTGATGCGCGAGCTGCTGGCGCGGCGCGGCGCGACCTTCCCTACCTCTCCCCCGCAAGGCGAGGAACCCAGGTTCAGCAAGGCCATCACTCGAATACCCAACCACGAGGAGCCACCCCATGCCCAAGAAAACCAAAGCCGCCAGACCGCAGGCGCCGAAACTGCCGAAGGGCGAGGCCGAGCAGGTGCGCATCCGCCGCGAGGTCGGCCATGATTTCGCGCTGAAGGACGATGCCTTCGGCCGCAAGCGGCTGACATCGGGCACGGCGGAGGCGCGGCGCGTCTACGAGGTGTCGAATGACGGCCATACCTCCACCGGCGGCATCGTGCGGGTGCGCAATGTCGACCCGCTCCTGGGCATCACCTCGCTGTCGCGCCAGCAGCGCGAGGCCGGCCTGCGCTACCGCGAGCATTTCCAGGGCAGCCAGCGGGCCGATATCAAGCCGATGCGCTGGACAGAGCGCGTCGACGGCGGCCGCGTCGGCGGCGGCATCGCCGACAGCGTGCTCAACGCCGGCCGCGCGCATGCCGCAGCGACACGGGCGCTCGGGCATTGGGACGTGACGGCAATCGTGCAGAAGGTCGTGTGCCTGGAACAGCCGGTGAAGACCGTGGCCGAGCAGGATGGCGAAGGACGCGACGTGGTGACGAAGCTGCTGAAGGTGGGGCTCGACCTGCTGGCCGTCCACTATGGGATGATGATGGGGCGCTGAGGCGCGGCTGTTTGTTAGGCCCTTCTACCCCTTTGAAACCGCGATTACTTCAGCCTGGGGGTAATCACGTTTCTCTTTGTAGAGGATGATGTAACCGGGCAGGGCAGTCGCCTGCCATCCTTGAGGTAAGGGATCCACGATATGACGGATTGCTGACCTTGGAGTTAGAGGGCCGCTCAATGCCGCCAGCTTGGTTGCATCGAAATCCGAGTCCATCTTCTGGAAACGGAACGTGTACGGCAAGGCCTCTTTGAGCCGAGCGAGGGCGCTTGACGCGGTCTCGCCATGGTCGATGGCGAACGCCATTTGCCGGTCAATGTCGATCGGGAACTTGGCGTCATAGTTCTTGGGTTTGACCTTAGTGGTGTCGCGCTGCCTACCTGGATCGTTGGAGCCGAATCCGCTTCCGTTCCAATCTATGGCCTTTACGCCGCCATAGTGGCGTATGAGATTCGCCTCCAGATCCATGGCTGTGAACACGAAAATGCGCACGGCCCTGAAGCTGACGCGCGCTGGATCCAGGCCCACGCGGTGCACGATCTTGCGGGCATGGCGCGACAGGCGCTTCTGGAGTCCGGCCTCGGCGTCAGTCTTGCCTACATATACGAGTTGGCCATCAAGCAGGAGTTGATAGACGCCCTGTTCTTCGGGGACCGCCTGCAAACTCGCGCTGTTGAGCGGAGCAGCATCAAGCCTGTCGAGCACCTCGATAAGTCGTGCCAACAGTGCGCCTGGGAGGTCGAATTCGAATTCGACATAACCCTTCATTTCAAGAAATCCGACCCACCGAAGTCGAGATGGCGTTTCACGCTGCGCGCGATGATGGTCGCCAGTTCCACCGGGACAGCATTGCCGAGCTGGCGCATCGTTTCGGACCATGCGCCGTGGAAACGGAAATTGTCCGGGAATGTCTGCAAGCGAGCGCTTTCGCGCACGGTGAAGTAGCGCACGCTACCATCTGGCCGCAGCAGCATGTTCTCGCCACCCGGAACGCCGTGGACACCTGCTTTCAACGTCTTGGCCGGTTCGTCAAGTGGGCTTCCGGTATGCCCGGGGTAGGATCGCGCCCCAGGTTGGAACCGGTGGTTGCTATGGTTCGCGGCCTTTCGCAACTCATGCTCGGGATCGGGCAAATCACCAATCGCGTCTCGCGTTGTCCGCCATGGTGCGGTTTTTGGTTTGACGTCGAGTCGTGCCGCGCGCTCGGAATGCCTATCCCCAACCTTGCGATCAGCATTGCGGACTTTGTGTCGATCCCAGTAATCCCCGTTTTCCTGATCCCACAGCAAGGCCTCGAGAGAGTGTGTTTCCAATGGAAAAGCCCATTTGATGTCGAGGTCGGCTCGGAAGCCCACGAAAATCACGCGCTCCCGACGCTGCGGGATACCGTAATTCGCCGCGTTCAACGAACGTGGAACGACCCGATATTCAAGGCCTCTTGGTCCGCGACGGCCGGTATGATGCTTTTCAAGCCGACGCAGATGGCTTTCCCAACCCTCGTCGGATTCGGCGACTAGCTCCGGGTATGTCATCTGCAGCACGATATGCGAAAAATACGTCGCGAAGGTTTCGCGGGTCAGCCCTTTCACATTCTCGAAGATGAAGGCACGTGGCTTGGTTTCCCGAACCGCCCGGACTGCTTCCGGCCACATATCACGCGAATCCAGATGGGCGCGATGCTTGCCACCCAGCGAGAATGGTTGGCAGGGCGGGCCGCCTGTCACCAGATCGATCTTGCCCTCGTGCGCCCGAAAATCCACGCCGCGGACATCGCCCTCGATGGGCTCCGGCCAATCACCGACCAGGCCGAGGCCATCGGCCCGGTTTTCGCGAATGGTGTCGCAGCACCACCGGTCCCACTCGATTACGGCTTCCGGCGTGAATCCGGCACGGCTCACACCCATGCCAAGCCCGCCAGCGCCCGCGAACAGCTCGATCGATTTCATGCTATTCCCCCACGAATTGGCGCAGCTTGTTCTCTAATTGTTCACTCTGCCGCAATTCGCATTCCCAGACAACCAGTACCTTCCAGCCGAGCCGCTTCAATGCATCCTGTTTGAGCGCGTCGCGCTCCGCGTTCGCCGACAATTTAGGTCCCCAGAAGTCCAACCGGGACTTTGGAAGGCGAGCGAGCCTGCACGCCGGATCGTCGTGACGATGCCAAAAGCATCCATGAATGAAAATCGCTTTTTTTCGTTTTCCAAAAACAATGTCCGGTTTTCCGGGTAGGTCGCCACGATGGAGCCGGTAACGGTAGCCCATGCGGTGAAGGAGCCGCCGAACGACCATTTCTGGCTTCGTATCCCTGCCATGGATACGCGCCATTCGTTTGCTTCGTTCGATAGTCGAGAGGGTGTCCACTTTTCATCGTCTCATGATTCGGGAAGATGGTGTTGCGTTTTGCCGCGAATGTGAAGGGCCACACGCGCAAGCATTGCTGGAGGAAGCCGTCTCGCTCGATGCTCGAAACATGGCTAAGTTCCACTCCGTGTAGTGCCGGGGGGGGAATCGTGAAAGCCATCTTCGATTTGAAGTCGGGGTCTCGTTATAAGGACGGCCAAGGCCACTATCACTTTCCGGCTCGCTATCTGGAAGTAGCTCGAAATTCGGTTGGCGATTGGGTGCTCTACCGTGAGCCACGACGCAATAATGGTAGCCAAGCGTATATTGCCGTCGCTCGGGTGGCCGATATTGAGCCGGATCTGGAACTGGCCGGCCACTACTATGCCAATGTGACGGACTATCTTGATTTTCCGGCACCTGTGCCCTTCAAAAACGATGGCCGCTACGCCGAGACAGCGCTACGCGATATCGGTGACCCGCGCCGCGTCGGTCGAGAGATACAGGGCAGATCGATACGGTTAATCCCGCAGGAGGATTTCGACGAGATCGTTCTGGCTGGTTTGCGCGAACCACTTGACCCCGCAAATGCCAAAAGACTTAGCCCCGATATGCTTCCGCTCGACGTTCCATGGTCGATGCAACCTGGTTTCGATGGACAGTCCGGTTTTGCCGAGACAGTCGATCGTCGGGTCGAGCAGATTTTGCTAAACCGCAAAGTCCGTGATGCAACTTTCCGGCTGGAGGTCTGTCGCGCCTATGAGGATACCTGCGCTGTCACCGGCTTGCGCATCATCAATGGTGGTGGTCGATCTGAAGTTCAGGCCGCTCATATCAAGCCGGTCGCGGCTAATGGTCCCGATGTTGTGCGCAATGGCATCGCACTATCGGCCACGGTGCACTGGTTGTTCGACCGACACCTGATTTCGATAGGCGAGAACCATCGGCTGCTGGTCGCTCACAATCGGGTCCCCAGTGAATTGAGAAATCTCTTTCGCCCTGAATCCCAGGGTTTGCACTGGCCCAAGGATTCGCGATTGATGCCACATCCGGCGTTCTTGGCTCATCACCGAGAGCGGTTCGCGGGCGTGCACTGATCTTGAGGCACGCTTTTATCCGTTGGTTAGCAAGCCACCGGCCGACGGTATGCCGGCCGGACAAATAAGGTCAATAACCGCAGACACGCACTCTCTCGATGACACGGTGGTGATGACGCCAGTGCCTCACCACCTCGATACGGCAACGATGGCTGTGCATACCGAAATAGCGCGGCCGATAGCCGTTGTCATACATGCGGTAGTGGTGACGGCCATAATAGGGGCCATAGTCGGAATAGGCGCCGTAATAGTCGCGATTTCTGGGAACGTAGTAATCGCCATCATAGCCATTCCCGATGCCGAGCGTGATACTGGCGGCATTTGCGGGAGCGATCACTGACACCGCCGAAATCATTGCGATGACTGATGCAAGCAAGAGCTTTTTCATGACAACCTCCTCTTCAAGGTGTGCCTAATAAACGCTGCGGTAGCGACCCTGTTCCCATAAATCGGTGGATCGATGGCTGGAACCGCGCGCCGTGACGGCAAAAGCGGGCCGCTGCGATGGGGCGGTGCGTGGCCATACGTGTCAGCATGGTGACGCGAACTTTGAACCTCGGCCGCCGCCATCCATTCCCCTGTATGCAACCAGCAAGGGAGATTGGATCATGCATATCATTCTTGGCGGCACCGGGCATGTCGGCTCGGCCGCTGCGGCAGCGTTGCTGCGGCAAGGCGAGCCGGTCACGGTCGTGACGCGCGATAAGGCAAAGGCGTCGCCTCTGGCCGCGCAAGGCGCCGAGGTGGCGGTGGCGGACGTGCTCGATGTCGAGGCGCTGCGTGGCGTGTTCAGGCGCGGCACACGGGCGTTCCTGCTCAATCCGCCGGCCGATCCTTCGACCGACACGGATGCCCAGGAGCGCAGGACGGTGGAGGCGATCATTGCCGCGCTTGACGGCTCGGGGCTGGAGAAGGTGGTCGCCGAATCGACCTATGGCGCGCAGGCCGGCGAGCGTACCGGCGACCTCACCGTCCTGCATGGGCTGGAAGAGAAGCTGCATCGCCAGCCCATTGCCGGCAGCATCATTCGCGCGGCCTATTACATGAGCAATTGGGATGCCTCGCTGGAGACCGCCAGGCGTGATGGCGTGGTCAACACGCTTTTGCCGGCGGATTTCGAACTGCCCATGGTGGCGCCACGCGACCTCGGCGAAGCGGCGGCGCGCTTGCTGATGGAGCCGGCGGACAAGAACGGGCTGCATCATGTCGAAGGGCCGTCGCGTTACACCGCCAGGGACGTTGCCGCCGCCTTCGGCGAGACGCTCGGCAAGGCGGTCAGCGTGGTCTCGGCACCCCGCGAACATTGGGTGGAGACGTTCGAGGACATGGGTTTTTCGCCGGAAGCCGCGCAATCCTATGCGCGCATGACGGAGGTGACGGTCGATAGCACCTATGATCCGCCGACCAGGCCGGAGCGCGGGAAGGTGACGCTGGTGCGGTATGTGGCCGATCTTGCCAGAGCTGGGTGAGCGGGGTGGCGTTTCTTCCTTCTCCCACAAAGGGAGAATGAAGGTCCAACTCTTTCTAAAACAACGCCTTTTCCAGCGGTCCCTCCAGCGTCTCGGCAAACCCCGTCGCCAGATGATGCCGGTCGCGGAAGGCGAGTATGCCGCCGATGAAGACGTGGCATTCGGTCGAGCCGCAGAAGCGGTCGGTGAGGTCGACATAGCGCGTGTCGGGCACGCTTTTCACCACCGCGCGCTCTTGCGCGGCGGCGCCGTCATTGGCGGCCTCCGCCCTCGGCGTGTCGCACAGCGACGGCGCCTCGCGCCACCACAGCGCGCGGGCAACGCAGGCGTCCGCGAAGCTGTCGCCGATCGGCGTGTCGCGGATGACGGCGGTCTCGACGCCGGCCTTGCTGAAGGCCTGCAAGGTGGAGCGCAGGCCGGCCTGCCAGCGCGCGGTCTCGGCCTTGCGGCTGGCGGCGGACATGTCGCGGGTCAGATTGCCGATCGAGAATTCCGAGATCACCACCAGGCGCGGCTTGCGGCGGATGATGTCTGAAATCGCCTGTTCGCGCCAGGCGTCGCATTCGGTGTAGTCGCGCTTGAGCACGGCGTTGAAGGTCGACAGCCGCGAGGCGCGGCATGAGGATTTGAGGTAGGTGACCACTTTGGTGTCGTTGCGTTTTGCCGCTTCGACCAGCGGCGTCGACCAATGGTCGGCATGCGAATCGCCGAACAGCACGATGGTGTGGGCGGCGTCGGCCGGCCCGAAGGTGCAAGGTTTCGGTTTCACCGTGTGGAAGTCGAGCAGGCAGCTCTTGTCGACGGCGCGTGCGATGGAAGGCTGTTCGGCGGCCTCTTCGATGTCGCGCTGGGTAGGGTCGATGTTGCGGGTGGCCAGATGCGCGTTGGCGTAGGCCGCCGCCACGCCGGCGGCGGTCAGCACAAGGGCCGGGGCGAGGGCCAGTCCGGGAAACAGCCGAGGCGGTTTTGCGCCCGGGCCGGTGTTGAAGGCGCGCGCGACCGCCGCCGGCCAGTCGCCGCGCCGCGCCGGGTTCTCGATCAGCCGGTAGGTCGCCGCCGACAAGGCAAGCGCCAGTACGGCGCAGCCGATGCGCTGCACGACGCCGAGGTCCGGCTCCAGCATCCCGGCATAGACGATGATGGGCCAGTGCCAGAGATAGAGCGAATAGGAGAGCGTGCCGACCCACTGCAAGGGTGCCAGCGAGAGCATGGCGGCGGGTGCCAAGGCCTGCCAACGGGTGCCGGCCGGTGCGTCGCCCTGCCTGCCGGCGCCGCTCAAGAGCACCAGCACGGTGCCGGCAACGGGCAGCAGCGCGTACCAGCCGGGGAAGGGCAGGTCTTCGCTCAAGGCGAGATAGGCCAGGGCGATCAGCGCCAGGCCCAGCCATCCCTGTGCCGCCCGCAGCCAGGACTGATGCCGCCACAAGGCTGGCGCTGCGAACGTCGCCAGGCCGCCGGCTGCGAACTCCCAGGCGCGCAGCGGCGAGAAGTAGAAGGCCCAGGCCGGCGAGAGGCTGGTGAGCCAGAGGCAGGCGGCGAAGGAGGCGAGGCCGACGATCCCGATCACTGCCACCGTCATGCGCCGGCCCGGATATAGCCAGGCGGCGAAGACGAGCAGTGCCGGCCAGACGAGATAGAATTGCTCCTCCACCGACAGCGACCAGAAGTGGATGAAGGGGTTGCTCGAGGCGTCGGCGGCGAAATAGTCGAACGACCAGCGCAGCAGCCACAGATTGATGGTGTAGGCCGCCGCATACATGGCGCCGCGCGAATAGAGCGCCTGCTCCTGCGGCGCCAGGATAAGGGTGCCGGCGGCGAGCGTGGCCAGGATGACGAAGATGGCGGCCGGCAGCAGGCGCCGGGCGCGCCTGGCATAGAAGCGCCAGAGGTCGAGCCGGCCGGTCTCGGTGATCTCCCGCATCAGATGCGTCGTGATCAGCCAGCCGGAGATGACGAAGAAGATGTCGACGCCGGCAAAGCCGCCGGGCAGCGCGGTGAGGCCAAAATGGTAGGCGACGACGCCGCCGACCGCCAGCGCGCGCAAGCCCTGTATATCAGGCCGAAACGATGCCGCCACGAGGCCTCCTTGGTGCAAGCCCAGCCCCCAAGATCCCAGCCCTCGCCAATCTCGGCCGGACAGGCCGCTATCGCAATGCAATAAATCTTTCGCAGTGCAACATGGCCGGAACCAGGAGAAGCGTGCAACCGCTTCATGGAAGCGCGGCAACTATGTCGATCGATGGAATTCGCGGCGTCACGACAAACGCCTCGAGTGGGGAACCGGATCGCATGCAAAAGGAGCGGCAGTATTCGCCAACATCCTCCCGCCGCCGCCAATCGCGGCGTGCCTCCGGGTTGGCCAGGCTTGCGGCCGTTTGGACAACTTCGCGATTTGCGGATGGTTCCGGAGGCTCGACACGGCGGTCCCGGCGCTCCAAAAAAGCCCCGCCGGCGAGGCATTGATTGCAGGGTCTTGTCGTCGCCCGGGAGGCGATCACGCAGCTCGCGGAGAATTTCAACGTTCGATGTCCGTTTCTACAGCCATAGTCGCGCCGACCTCGGACGGCTGCCGCCCGGCGGCCTTGGACGCTCCGGGCTAACAGCTTTGCCGTCCGATCCTCTACGGCGCCTCGTCGCCCCTGCGTGGCTGCGCCAGCGACCGGGCCGCATCCGCTCCGGCCGCCAGGATGCGATCCGATAGGTCAGCGCCCTCCACCGCGCGGGCCAGCTGAAGCGTGCCGATGAGCGTGGCGAAGATGCCGAATGCCACGGCTTCCGGATCGCCTGTATGCGGCGGGAGAGCGGCTGACACCTGGCGCACCAAAGTCATCAAGCGTTCGGTGTAGAGTTGCCGCGTTTCGGGCTGCTCCCTCGCGATTTCCGGCAACAGGGCGGCGGAAGCGCAGCCCGTGCCCGGACTATCGCGGTGCTGCGTCGACAGATAGGCGTCTATGGCCGCTGCCAGGCCGCCGGAGGCCAGCGCCTGCGCGATCTGGCCTGACTGACCCTCCAGCGCCGCCGCCACGCATTCCTGGACAAGTACCGCCTTGGAGGGAAAATGCGGATAGAAGGCGCCGTTGGTCAGCCCGGCGTCGCTCATGATGCTTGCCAGTCCCGAGGCGGCAATGCCGTCGCCCCGGAACCGTTGTGTGGCGACCTCCATGATCCGGCTGCGCGATGCGTCCTTCCGGCCCTTCTCGTATCGCATGATTTTTCCTTTCTGCTCGCTATTGTATTATGAGCATAATATGATATTACGAATATAATCCAATCAATCGAAGAAGGCTAGCCCTGGTGGCTTTGGAGCGTCAAATGAAAGCACATTCTGGAAAGACCGCGATCGTAACCGGAGCTTCTTCCGGCATTGGTCGAGCAAGCGCCGAGGCCTTGGCGCGGGCGGGGTTCACCGTCTTCGGCACAAGCCGCCGGGCGACAGGCAATGGCCCAGCAAATGTGTCCATGCTGGCGTGCGACGTGACTGACGGGGACTCGGTCACCGCCCTCGTTTCGAACGTGCTCGCGCAGACCGGTCGGATCGACCTGCTGGTCAACAATGCCGGTATCGGCCTGTTGGGCGGCGCCGAAGAGTCCTCCATCGCACAGGTGCAGTCCCTGTTCGACGTCAATCTGTTCGGCGTCATCCGCATGACCAATGCGGTGTTGCCGTCGATGCGGCGGCGTGGCCAAGGGCGCGTCGTCAACATCGGCTCGATTCTGGGATTGGTACCCGCGCCATACTCAGCTCACTACTCGGCGGTGAAGCACGCGCTCGAAGGCTATTCGGAATCGCTCGATCACGAGGTCCGTGCCTTCAATATTCGCGTCTCGGTCATCGAGCCGGCATTCGTGCGTACCGTCTTCGACCAGAACGGAATCGAGCCGGATTCCCTGTTGAAAGAATACGATCAGGCGCGAACCGGGTTCAAGGCGCTGCTTGCCGATGTGATGCCCAAAGCCGATCGGCCAGAAATAGTGGCGGATGCGGTGGTCGAGGCGGCGGCCGATGCCAGTCCGCGGCGGCGCTATACCGTCGGCAAGGCAGCGCGCCAAGTCAGCCTGCTGCGCCGCTTCGCCCCTGCCGGGATGTTCGACAAGACCTTGCGCAAGCAGTTCCGTTTGCCGGTCTGAATGCCAACAAGGCGAAGGATTTCACGCGCATGCAACACGCAACCGCGACAAACCTGGTCAAGCCGGCCTGTTTCGTGCCGGACATCGAGAAAGATTTCAGAAAGCGAATATGATGAAAGCCTTCGTCGTCGACAAATATCAGAAAAAAGGCGCGCTGCGGCTTGCCGACATGCCGCAGCCGGAGCTGGGAGACAATGATGTGCTGGTCGAGGTCCATGCCGCCGGCGTGAACCTGCTGGATTCCAAAGTCCGCGACGGGGAGTTCAAACCCCTGCTGCCCTATCGCCCACCCTTCATCCTGGGCCACGACGTGGCCGGCATCGTCGTGCGGGTCGGATCGAAAGTCCGCAAGTTCAAAGCCGGTGACGAAGTCTATGCGCGGCCGCGCGATGGCCGGATCGGGACTTTCGCCGAATTCATCGCCATGGATGAGGCCGACGTGGCCCTGAAGCCAAAAAATCTCAGCATGGAGGAGGCCGCTTCCATTCCGTTGGTCGGCCTTACTGCCTGGCAGGTGCTGGTCGAAAGGGCAGGGCTGAGGAAGGGCCAGAAGGTCTTCATCCAGGCCGGCTCCGGCGGGGTGGGCACGTTTGCCATCCAACTGGCGAAGCATCTCGGCGCGACGGTTGCGACAACGGCGAGCGCGGCGAGTACGGATTTGATGAAAAGTCTCGGCGCCGATGTCGTCGTCGACTATCGCAAGGACGATTTCGAGAAGGTCCTGCAGGGCTATGACGTCGTCGTGAACAGCCAGGATGCCAAGACGCTCGAAAAATCGCTGCGCGTGTTGAAGCGGGGCGGGAAGCTGATTTCCATTTCCGGTCCGCCGGATCCCGAGTTCGCCAGGAAGCAAGGCCTGAACATCGTGCTGAAGCTTGTGCTGAGGATGCTTAGTCTTGGCATACGCCGCAGGGCCAAACGCGCCGGTGTGGACTATTCCTTCCTGTTCATGTGGGCGCAGGGCGACCAGCTGAGCCGGATCACGTCGCTCATCGAAACCGGCGTCATACGTCCCGTCATGGACCGGACTTTTCCGTTCGAACAGACCAACGAGGCCTTGGCCTATGTCGAAACGGGACGTGCCAAGGGCAAGGTGGTCGTGAAGGTCAGATAAGGACAGTCGGGAGCCGCAGGCCCAATTTTGCGGCGATGCCCGTTCTCCAGCCGGCGCTAGCCCGCCGGCCCTGTCTCGACCTCCTGGAGATAAAAAACCTTGCTCGGCTGCAGGTGGTCGACGCAGAGCTGCGCCAGCACCCAGTTGTCGCTGCGTTTCAGCGCCTCGATCATCATCAGGTGGTGCTGGCGCGAGATGTCGAGCTTGTCCCGGTCGGCCAGCGAATTGGCCCGCACCGGCAGGCTGAGGCGCATATAGTGCTCGATCGAGGACACCAGATAGGCATTGCCGCAGGCCGAGAACATGGTGAGGTGGAAACGGTCATTGGCCTCGTGGATGCCTCTGAGATAGCCGGCGTCGACATGGCCGCTGTAGACGTGGTGGATCGCGGTCAATTCGGCGATCAGCGCGTCACTCGCCGGCAGGCGGATCATCAGCGCGGCCTGGCGCTGCAGCATCTCGCGCACCTCGTAGATCTGGCGGACCTCCTCGGGCGCGAGCCGGCGCACCATGGCGCCCTTGTTGCGCTCGCGCGTGGCGACGCCGAGCCTTTCCAACTGGTACAAGGCCTGGCGAATGGTGTGGCGCGAGACCGGGAAGCGGGCCAGAAGCACGTCCTCGACCAGGCGCGTGCCGGGCGCCAGACGGCCGAAGATGATGTCTTCCTCCAGCGCGTGGACGATATCGGCTTCCTTGCCGCCATAGTCGACCGTGTTGAGCATCGCGACCCTCTCGTTGGCCCAATCATCATTGGCCCCCACCACTCTAGCCTTCGCGCGCGAAGCTGGCCACAAGCTGGTCGAGGCGCGGGTCGTCGAGGCTGACGACGCCGGACATCGGCATCGCCTGCCGCAGCTGATCCCGCCGACTTCCTGGCGCATGAGGAAACCGGCCCGCTCCTGCTTGCGGGCCGACATGGAAAGGCCCGCCACCGACGCGACTCGTGGCGGGCCTTCTGGAGTACGCCGGGCTCGCCCGGCCATTTGCAAAACCTGCCGGCGGCGCGATCGTTCCTATCCCCGTATAAAAATCATAGAACCGACGGGGCAGACCGCCGTCACGGACGACAGCTTGTCGCGCTTCACCAGAAGCGGCTTCTGATAGGTTTTTTCATGTGAATTCCCCGATACGCCGGAGAAAGCGCCCGCACCGGGGCTTTTCAAGCTTTCGCCAAGGTAAGCGTCTCGGCATGGGCCGGGCCTAGTTTCTGTCCGACGGCTTCGAGCGCATCCTCGAGACCGTCTCGCGCTCGGCGCGTTTGGAGCGCATCGGCGGCAGGCCGCGATCGATCAGGTCCATGTCTTCCAACACCATGTCGCCCATGCGCTTGAAGGCGATGTCGAGGGCGCCGGCGCGATGGGCGGAGCGCAGGAAGCCGGGCAGTGCGCGCACGGGATGGTCGCCCGCCAGCGGCTCTTCGGGGAAGACGTCGCTGGCGGCAAGTATATGGCCGCTCTTCACCGCCGCCATCAAGGCGGGGAAATCCACCACGCCGGCACGGCTGAGCAGGATGAAGGCAGCGCCCTTGCGCATCCTGGCGAAAGCATCGGCGCCCAGAAACCCCTGGTTCTCGGAGGTCACCGAGGCGACGACGAAGACGAAGTCGCTTTGCGACAGCACCGCGTCCAGCGAGGCCGGCTCGACGCCATTCTCGCTGAGTATCGACGGCGGCAGCCAGGGGTCGAACACCTTCGTGCGGGTGCGGAAGCCCCACAGCAGGCGGTTGAGCGCGCGGCCGAGGTCGCCGAAGCCGATGATGCCGACATCGGCGCCCGAAAGCAGCCGCGCGGTCCGGTTGCCATCGCCGCCCCACAGCTCCTCCCCTTGGCGGAAAGCGAGGTCGGCATCGACGATGCCGCGGGCAAGGTTGAGCGCCATGGCCAGGCCGAGCTCGGCCACCGGCTCGGCGAAGACCAGGCCCGTGGTGACGACATGGATGCCGCGCGAAAACAGCGTTTCGTAGGGCATGTTGTCGAGGAGATTGCTCTCGACGTTGAAGACGCAGCGCAGCGCCTTCATCGCTTCAAGCGTCTCCGGCGAGATCGGCGGCTGGCCGACGATGTAGCGGGCCTCGGCCAGCACCCCGGCCGGCAGTCGCGCCACGCCGTCCGGCGTCGTCTCGACGATGCGGTAATGCGCCCTGAGCCGCGCCAGTTGCGGCGGCGTGAAGATCAGCTCGAGCGTGCGCGGCTCGGGCGCGCTGATGACCAGCGGCAAGGCGGTGTCTGACATGGCAAGGTCCTCCCGGAGCGGCTTGTGGCGCTTTCTCGGTCCGAAATCTATCCCGGACTGGCGGATTTAAAAGCATGGTAGACCGATTTACCCGGCGCAGGAGCGTTTCGCTCGAAATCAAGATGGCCGTCCTGGCACGATTGACATTCGCTGCGAAGCCGGTCTTCACTGCGGTATCCAATAGGGGGAATAGCTGATGAAGAAATACGAGAAGCCGACTTGGCAGAAGCGCGAACGGCTTTCGGCCGTCACTGCTCAAACTGTATCTTCTACGCCGGCCTGAACGGGCTGGTGAATTAGCTTGCCGAAAACAAAGGCGCGATCGGTCGATCGCGCCTTTTGCTTTTGCGGAAAGAGCAAATCATCACCCCTGCGGCTTTGGCGGTGCGGGCTTCTTTTCCTCGCCGCTCGGCTCGGCTGACAGCCGCTGCTTGCGAAGGCGGGCGGTCTTTGCGTCGCGGGCCTGACGTTCGGCGTCGAGGATGATCCGCGACTCGCGATCCGCTCTCTCAAGCTTCTGCTTGTCGACCAATCGGGCCACTTCGTTCTCCGGCGGCATGTCACATTCCATAAAACCAACCGTGTGCGGCAAGGTTCCGCCGGATGCCGACTGCGAGCGATCGCGTCAGGATTTTGCCTGGCCTGATCGTTCGTGGCGATGACTGGCCTGCCAACTGATGAGTTGGCGCTCGGCCTCGGATATGGTCACGCTCATCAAGCCATCAAATTCGGCCATGGCGTCCATATGCCCATGATCGATTATGGATTTGCGAAGAGTGCGCATCGCCAGAATGGCATCCTGCAACGCGCGGTCGATATTCTTGACCATGACAGGATCTCCTGCGGGCATAACCTGTCGGCGCACCGCTTGTTCCGACTGAACGGCACTGGATCCGCTTTTTTTCAGCGCTATCTCATTATCTTGGTGAAGGCCGCAGGGTTGGAGAGGGGAAGCGGTGCTATCCTTACGGCAGCACCGGCAAGTTCCTTCGATGACGATGAAGGTGGGAGGCTGCTCAGGCCACGCCCGGCTCCCGCCGCAATCCCAAATGGGCTACCTTGCGTCCGATGATCATCAGCTGGCGTGCCGTGTTGTTACGCAGGCGCCGCGCGCGCCATTCCAGTCCGGTCTCGGTGGTAATCTGCCTGGCATAGACGCTCACGCGCATGCCGGCCTCATCGGAAGCGACCTTGACGGGATCGTCGTAAAAAGTCCCGATCTTGTCAGACGCCATGCCTGGTGTTTCCAGCCAGCGTGGAATGTGGACGGAATGGAGCTGATCGACGTCGATCATGACCCGCCCTATGCCGACCCCCGGCGTCGGGCATGTCGTACAGAACGCGTCGCCAATGAAGACGACCCCGTCGCGGCGATGGCCCTGCGTCGTGGTCAGATTGATCTGCCGGACCTCGACGGGACTCGAGACAGCGAAGTTGCCGCATTGCGCCGATATTTCGGGCATCAGCTCACAAAGCATCTTTTGCGGATCGGCCCGGAAATCCCTCGTCCATTGGTCGGCGACGGTATGATAGACGAACATGTTGGCCCGCATCTTGTCGCCGAGGGGAAAAACGGTGATGTAGGCGACGCGATCCGAAGGCCGCTTGCCGTAGCAGGTGACGGCCCGAAAGCCGCAGTCGCGCTGGGAGATGGCGAGATCGAAGCCCATCGACAGCGAATGGGCTTTCGATTGCTCGACGCGCTCGACGCCGATGGCGCGGCGCACCGCTTCGCTGTGACCGGTGGCCACCACCAGGAGGCGTGCATCGATGATCCTGCCGTCGGTGAGCACAAGGCGCTGCCGGTCCGGGCCGGTCGAGACCTCGGCGACCTTGCCGACCGTAAGCGGCACTTGCGGTGGAAGGGCGTCACGAAGCCCGTTGATCAGCGCGCCATAGGAAAATGCATACTCCGGCCTGCGCTCACGCGCGAACAGCTGGCCGAGGCGGAAGACATGGATATCGTCGAACGGGGTGACGAGACGCATGATCGTTTCGTCGAGGCCGAGCTTCTTGAATAGCCGTATCTGATCGGTACCGATCTTCTCGGCCCGGAACTCGTCGTGATGAACCCGGTGCGGATCGATCAGCGCCACCTTGCGGCCGGCTTTTCCCAAGGCGGTTGCCAGCGTGGTGCCGGCCATTCCGGCGCCAACGATCGCCACATCGACCTCGGCCGGGACAGCCTCGATGGTGTTCATCTCGCTGCCCTTCATGCTAGTCATCGTCCTTCTCCACAAGCTGTGGCGGAAAATATCTTCCAGAAGTAATCAACCTCAAGCAACCAGCGCGGGTGGCTGCTAGCAACAAACGTTTAGGTTAACTACGCCTCTTCTGCTTCCAGCGCGGCGCGATCGCCGAGCCATCGATGAATTCCAGGCCGCCCGCCTCGTTGAGCGTGTGCAGCTTACGCCCACTCCATAGCGCCCCGGGGGTTAAGATCGTCTCGACACGCTGGTCCATGCCGTTCAAATCAAGGTGAGTGACGCGTGCGATGCCAAGCGCGCCGCCGTAGCTCCTGCGGCAGTCCTGCACCGGGCGCAGCAATTGGCCATCACGTTCCACCATGCGGCCGGCCGGTCGCGCCGAGGCGATGTCGATCAGCACCGGATTTTTGGGATGCGGTGTCCACGGGCCGCGAAAGTTCGGCGCCGACCACAGATGCAGCGCGTCGGAGAAGGCGCCGCCGCCATCCCGGGCGATGCCTTCACCGTCCCGGACGGTGGCGAACATCCACCATGAGCCGCCATGCTCGACCAAGGTGGCGTCGCTGGCGACGATATCGGACAGCAGCGTCGCTTCCTTGACCCATCCGCCGGGGAAGGCGGTGGCGCGGTAGAGATCCACGGTGCGGTTGGCGCAGCTCTCCGGCACCATCCAGACCTCGCCGTCACGCTCGAAGACGAAGGGGTAGGAAAGATGGTAGGGCAGGTCGAGCACAGGCTCCGGGCGGCCGATCGGCCCCGACGGGCCGAACGGCACGGCGGAGATGATGGCTCTACCGAGACGGTGGATATAGTCCTCGACGAACAGGGTTACCTGTCCCCGGTAAAGGATCGGGAACGGGTCGGCGTAGAAGCGGCTGCCATCATCGGGCAGCTCTTGCCAGCCCGATTCCGGATGCGCGCGCAGGTCGAACAGATCCCGCCCTCCCATCTCGCGCCAGCCGACCTTCCAGTGCGGGGCGTTGTAGCAGAGATGATAGATCTTCTGGACGATGCGCCGCGCCAGCGCCTTGCCTGCCTTTACGCCGAGCTTGCCGGCCGAGGGCAGCGACGGCGCGGCCCTGCCGTCCGCCGGCTCGGGCAGGACGGGCAGGGCGCCGCGTGCAGCGCCCGTCACCGCCGCCAGGATCAGGCTTGCCGTGCGCGCCAGCATATCCTGGAACGATGCGAGCGCGATGCCGCCATATTCGGTTCCGAGCCGTGCTTCGGCGACCACGACGCCGTTCTCCTCGATGCGGGCCAGCGGGGTCCGGCCATCGAGGATCGACGCCAAAAGGGCCGCTTCGCCGCCGGCGCCGTCATAGGTCACACGCCAGACGCGCGTTCCTTCCAGTTGCACGTCGCCGCGGAGGTCGAGCACGAGGTCGGGCGAGGCGGGAGGCTGCGTGCGCCAGGCTGCCAGCGCCGACAGCGGCAGGCGCTTGGCCAGCCCGTCCGCGGGCAAGCCATGGATGACCGTTTCAAGCTGGAACAGCGCAGCGACGCTGCCTGGAATGCTGCTCCCGCCTGGGCGTGCGTCGACGCAAACCTCGACATCCGTGAGCGCGGCCAGGCGCTGCAACAGCAGCAGGTGAAAAGCACGGAGGCAGTCGCTGTCCAGGCGCAGGCTCACCTGCATGTCGCACCCCTAGAATTCTGATGTTCGGTAACTGGCCGGTGTTCGATTTTTGGGCACGAGAGGTGGGCGACGGTTGGATTGGAGACCGATGTTTGCTCCATTTCCATTCGTTTCCCGCTCGCTTGCGCCCTGTCAACACGACCCGTGCCTCTGCTACGCAAACTCCGTGCCAAAAATCAGAAGAGCTCCCAACATAATTAACAGTGTTTTAACAGTTGGAGTAATAGCTAGGCTGAAGCCGCAATTTAATCTTTTGGGGCATATGGAGTGTTGTCGGAGCGACCTTTGCAATCATCCCTGCTCTCGTTGCCGCAACAACACGCTCCGGAGGTGATGCAATATGCGCCGGAGCCACCGCCGGCCGCGTCCTATCCATCCTCGACGGTCGAACTGGGTGACCTGAAGCGCATATTGGTGCGCCGCCGTTTCCTGATCCTCGCCACAGCCGCGCTGCTGACCCTTGGAGCGCTGCTCTATGGATTGTTCACGCCGGCGCTCTACAGCTCGGTGGCGGAGATCATCGTCGATCCGCAGGACTTGCAGGTGGTCACCAACGATGTCAATCCGAGCCGCGTTCCGCCCGATGGCGGCATCACCATGGTGGAAAGCCAGGTCGCCGTCGTCCAGTCGAGCGGCGTGTTGCTCAGGGCTATCGCGGCGACCGACCTGACCAAGGATCCGGAATTCAACGGACAGGGCGGGTTGTTGAGCCATTTGCTCGGCGGCGTGCTGGGCTCGGGTTCGGCCGAAACCGACAGGACGGGCAAGACGCTCGATGCGCTGCGCCGGCGGTTGGCGGTCAAGCGGGCCGACAAGGTTCTGGTCCTCGACGTGATCGTCACCGCCAAGAGCGCCGACAAGGCGGCGAAGCTCGCCAATGCCATCGCGCAGGCCTACCTGACGGACCAGGCCGCCGCACGCGCCAAGATGGCCACGGACGCTTCCGACTCCATCACCGCGCGGCTGGACGAGCAGCGCAAGCGCGTCCAGCAGGCCGAGAATGCGGTCGAGGCCTACAAATCCGCCCACAACATGGTGATGGCCGCGGGCAATCTGGTCAGCGACCAGGAACTGACCGAGATCAACACGCAACTCGCGGCCGCGCAGAGCCGCACGGTCGCGCTGAAGGCGCAGGTCGACCAGTTGCGCCGGCCCGGCGGCGCGCCGGACGCGACCTCGGAAGCGATGCGCTCGGCGGTGATTTCGAGCCTGCGGGCGCAGGAGGCGACGCTGGTCGACCAGGTCTCCCAGCTCGGCACGGAACTCGGGCCGCGCCATCCCTCGATGATGGCGGCCCAGCAGCAATTGCGCGACACGCGCGCGCTCATCGCGCGCGAACTCGGCCGCATCGGCGCCGCCGCCGAAACCGACTACGAACGGGCGCTGGCCAACCAGCAGGCGCTGGAGGCCAAGGTCGCGGGCTTGAAGAGCAAGTCGCTCGACACCGACCAGGCCTCGGTCAAGCTGCGCGAACTGCAGCGCGATCTCGAGGCGTTGCGCTCCGTCTACGCCACCTATCTGCAGCGGGCGCAGGAAACGCGCGAGCAGGTGAATGTCGACAGCACCAATGCGCGCATCATCTCCAACGCCATGCCGGCGCTGAAGAAGAGCTGGCCGCCGCTCGGGCTGCTCGTGTTCGGCGCCTTCTTCGGCGGCCTGGGGCTGGGCACCGGCCTGGCGCTGATCGCGGAATATTCATCGCCGACGGTGCTTTCCAGCGCGCAGATGCAATCGGCCATCGATGCGCCGGTTGTGGGCGTGCTGCCGGCAAAATCGGCGCGCCGCCGCTGGTGGCCTTTCGGCAGCGCCGCCACGCCGGCCGGACAGAAGATGGACGCCGTCGCCGGACTGGCGCTGAGACGCCTGTTCTCCTCCAGCCAGCGTCCGCCGAACTGGCCGCTGGTGCCGTCCATCCTTGTGACGTCGGCGCCAGAGGACGCCGCGCAACGGGGCCGGGTGGCGCGCCTTCTGGCCAACGCGGCGGCTGCCAGGGGCAGCCGCGTCCTGTTCATCGACACCAATGCCGGCAAGGGCCAGAAGGAACCGCAGCCGGGCCTGCTCGACGTGCTGCGCGGCGAATATGCCTTCGAGGCGCTGAGCCAATACGCGCCCGGCAGCAACGTCGCCGTTCTGGGCAAGGGTCGGCCAAAGGCTGCCTTCTCCGAGGCGCAGGGCGTCTATTTCACGCAGCATATGCTGGCCCAGGCGAGCCGCAATTTCGAACTCGTCGTCGTCGACGGCGGTGCACTGGCCGACAATCTCAACGCCTCGCCGCTGGTCGCCATGGTCGACGAGATCGTGCTCGTCGCCACGCTCAACGCGACGCCGATGCGCGATGTCACGGCGGCCTCGCAGGCCATTTCCGTCATGGGGCGGTTGCCGACCGGCGCCCTGCTGGTCGACGAGGCGGCCTGACATGGTTGCCATCCGGCCCGCCACTCCGGCGGCCGGCTGGGCCGGCCAGGGTCAAGCCGTGGCCGCGCCTCGCGGCGGCAATTCCCTCGATTGGGTGACCGGCTACGGCCTGGTCGCCGCGGTGGCGCTGCTGTTCGGCATTTCGGGCGGCATGCTGTGGCTGGTGGGCTACAATTACGACGGCCTGATCGGCAATCCAGCCACCAAGATCCATCCCTCCACCTATCTGCTCGTGCTGATGTTTGCCTGGCGCGCCTGCACGTTCGGCAACCCGGTCGGCTACACGCTGGCCATCGCCGACAGGCGGCCGGCCAGCGCGCTGATGACCGTCATGTCGATCATGCTCCTGGTCGTCGTCATCGTCAGGCAGCGTCCCGGCATGGCCGGCATGATCGACACCTTCGTGGCGCCGGCGCTGCTGGTGATGATGCTGGCCGAGGCCGACGAAAAGATATTCGCCCGCATGCAGACCGTCGTTCACACGATCATGACCGTGAACGCACTGCTGGCACTGTTCGAGTTCGCCACCAAGACGCTGATCTTTCCCTATCGGCTCGACGGCGTGGTGTTCATGAACGACCTGCGCTCGACAGCCCTCCAGGGCCATCCGCTGTCCAATGCCACGATCACCTCGATCTACGTACTGGCGCTGCTTTCTGGCTCGCGGTCGCTGTCCATGCCGCTGCGGCTCGGGCTGATCGGCCTGCAATGCGCGGCGCTGGTCGCCTTTGGCGGGCGCTCGGCGATGGTGACGACGATCGTGCTCGGCGGTTGCTACCTGCTCCTCCAAGGCCTGCGCACCTTGCGTGCGGGGCGTATCAACCTGCTTGGCGCCGCACTTGGCCTCATCCTTGCCGCGCTGGTGCCGGTCGTTATCGTGCTCGCCGCTTCCTATGGCTTTTTCGACGCGCTGCTCGAGCGCTTCGTCTCGGACTCCGGCAGCGCCAATGCCCGCGTCGAGATGTTCGACCTGTTCAAACATTTCGAACTGCGCGACCTGATCGTGGGGCCGGATATCGATCTCATCGAAAGCCTGCGCCGCATCAACGGCCTCGAACAGGGCATCGAGAACCCGATCATCCGCCTGATCCTCTATCAGGGCGCTTTCTTCACCCTGTTGTTGTTTTTCGGCTTCGTGCTGTTCATGCACGAAGTGGCGCGCCGCTGCCATCCCGGTATCTGGCTGCCGATGCTGGGCTGGCTGATCCTGCTCAACACTTCCGAAAGCCTGGCGTCCAAGACGACGCTGATGACCAAGTTCGTGGTGATCGCGCTGGCGCTCTACAGGCCGGTGAAAGTGGGGTTGCGGCGCCCGGCGCAAGCGCGGCGAGCGTAGCGCTTCCTCTATTCCGGCATCCTTAACCCCAGTGCCTCGACCATCGCCGGGTCCAGCGCCCGCGTCTTGTCGTCCATCATGCCCATGCCGTCGAAGAGGTCCCAGAAGGCCCAGGGGAAGCCTGATGCCTCGGCGCTCTGCCTGACATCGGAAATGTAGCGGGCGCGGTCGGGGTTGGGGGCGGCGACATAGCGGGCGTCGGTGCGCAGCGCGCCGAATTCGCCCATGATGACGCGCTGCGGTGCGATGCCGTGGCTGTCGGCCCAGTCGCGCGCCTGGCCGATATATTTGTCGATGAACCAGCGGTCGGGCCTGGCGTCGAAATAGACCTTCAGCACGCGTTCGGTTTCGGCATAGGCGGCGTGCTTGTCCGCTTCGGAGGTTTCGGTGTCCTGAGCCATGCGCGCCCTGACCGAGGCCAGCGTCTGTTCCAGCGAACCGGCGGAGGCCGGCCATGGCACGTTGTTGAGCGCGCGGTAGACGGGCTCGCGCATCCAGGGCGCGCCCTGATGGCTGAACAGGTAAGGCTCATAGAAATGGAAGGTGAACAGGATCGGCTCGAAGGCCGCCAGCGGCTCCGGGTCGAGCGCGGCGAGCCCGCTCACCATCGAGCCGCAGCCGCCGGTGACGACAAGCGGCAAGGTCCGGGATGATGCCCTGGCCGCCGTCAAAAGGGCCGTCTGGACGTTCGACCAGACGTTGGAGGAGCACGCCTGCGGCGGTTCGTTGACCGGTTCCAGCGCCACCATGCCCTGTGCGAACCGCTGCAGCCTGCCGGCAAGCGTGCCGACCAGCGTGCGATAGGCAACGAATTCCGGCGCGGCGGTGCTGGCGACCATGCGGTCGGGATTCCAGTAATGAGTGGCGCCGTTGGCCTGCACGTTGACGATGATGCCGAGATCCGCATCGATGACGGCCGTCACGGCATCGTCCAGCGTCGTCAGCAATTTTGCGTGCGTGGCGGCGTCGGCGGCCAGGAACGGGCCGGGATCGACCGGCAGGCGGATGAAATCGAGCCCGGTCTGGCGCAGCCGGCGAAGGTCGTCGGGTGTCGGCACTGGCCGCTGCGACTGGAAGGGCGGCCAGGCATAGTCGGTGCGCGGTGCGGGAAACTCACGCGTCAGCGCGAACCAGGGCCAGGCATTGACGCCGCGGCGAAAGCGCCATTCGCCGGTGGCGGCGCGCGCGGGCGGTGCGGAAGAAAGTGCTGCCGTGGCGGGCACCAGCGTCGTCGACAGCGCCGTCCTCAGCAGCCGCCGTCGCGACCAGCCCGTCATACGGCGCCGGGAGAGGGGCGGTCGACCGGTACGGCGCCGGCGGCGCTCACGCCCAGAAGCCGGTAGGCTTCGGTTTCATAGGCAAGCAGGACATCGTCCCAGCGGAAGACTTCATTGGCGCGGGCCCTGGCGGCCGCGCCGCAGGTCTTGACCAGGGCGTCATCCTCCAGCGCCTGTTGCATGCGTTCGGCGCAGCTCCGCGCGTCGGTGAAATAGATGGCGGCCGCACCCGCGGTCCATCTGTTGTAGGGGTTGTCGTGGGCGATCACCATGTTGCCGGCGGCCAGCGCCTCGACCAGCGACGGGTTGGTGCCGCCGACGGTGTGGCCATGCAGATAGGCGCGCGCATGAAAACGCAGCGCCTTGACCGCCGCCTGGTCGTAAATGGCGCCGGGCAGCACGACCGAGGCGTTGGCCGCGTTGCGGACGGCGACATGATAAGGGATCTGGTCTGAAAGCGTGCCCAGCACCACCAGCTTCATGTCGCGCTTCTGGCTGCAGAAGGCCTCGACGATGGGCAGGATGTTGTTGTCGGGCTCAATGCGCGCGATCGAGATCAGGTATTTGCCGGGCTCGAGGCCGAGCGCGCGCACCGGCGCCTCCGGTGCTGAAGCCACCGGGTCGGCGCCATAGGTGATGGTGGCGATTGCGCTGCGCGGCCGGCGCGTCGCCAGGTGATCGGCGATGACGGGATGGTCGGCGACCAGACGGTGCGAGGCCCAGGCGCCGATCCATTCGTTGAGCCAGAACCATGTGCGCGCCGCCACGCCCCATTTGGGCCGCCGCCACTCGATGCCGTCCATGTTGGTGATGATCCTGCGCCGCATCAGCCTCAGCCAGGTCAGGAAAACCGCGCCATTATAGCCGAGCACCAGGCAGACGCCGGGCCGGCGGGCGGCGTCGAGCACGCATTGCCAGTCGAATTCCAGCGTTGCGCGCGGGCCTTTCGAGGCGACCTGGACATGGATGAGCTCGATGCCTTTCCAGGTGTCGACGCGCACCCTCTGGGCGACCCGGTCGACCTCTTCCTGGCAATAGACGCCGACCTTCCAGCCGCGCCCGACAAGAAACAGCGCCAGCTTCTCGGCGAAGGTTTCAAAGCCGCCATGGGCGGCGGGAATGCCGCGCGTCCCGAGGATCAGGATGGTGGGCGCTTCCGGTTTCATGGCTGCTGGCGCTTTCAAATCCGCTCGATTCCGCAATGCGCGGGCCGTCCCGTCTGGAAATCACAGCCCAGCGATATCCATGCCAGGCTCAGTTCCGCCCATCATCGCACCGGGGTGTAAAATATTTCTTCCAACGGCCGGAGTTGTTTCACTATCGGTCAACTATCCCGGCGTATGTGTACCGAAACAAGGCAATGCCGCAAGCTGGCGACCAGCAGACGGTCAGATCAGGGCCGGCATGATCCTTGCTCATGGACTTCTGTGCGCCACACCGGCGGAGGACGTGCAGCATTGGTATGGTGATCGAGGTTCCACATCCGCTCGTCACCATGCTGGCAACAAGTGAAGTCCAAAGGGGTATTGGACTTGAAGTCTCCACTCGCCTGATCCGTCAGGTGGCGGAATCGTCACCACCCCTGACAGAAAGATGCATGTGAATATGCGGATTGCCTGCATCCATCAGGGCTATGAACTCTATGGTTCCGACCGCAGCTTCGCGGAGAGCGTGGCCGCGCTGCGCGCCGCGTTTCCGTCAGCCGACATCGAAGTGGTCCTGCCGCGCGGCGGACCGATCACACAGATCCTCGAACCGCATGCGACCCGGATCGTCTTCGAGCCGCTGTGGGTGCTGAGGCGCCAGGCCATCGTGCGCCTTGCCACCATCGAGATGGTGCGGCTGCCGGTCGCGGTGCTGAGGGCCTGGCGGCGGCTCAGGGATTGCGATCTCACCTATGTCAACACCTCGATCGTGGCCGACTACGCGCTGGCCGCGCGCCTTCTGCCGCAGAAGGCCGTGCTGCACATCCACGAAATTCCCGAAGGCGCCATGCGCAGGATCCTCGTCGGCCTGATGCACTGGAGCCATGCCGATCTCATCTTCAACTCGCGCGCCACCCGCGCCGCGTTTGGCGACCCCGGATCCGCGCGGTCCTATGTGGTCTATAATGGCGTTGCCGGCCCGATCGCCGCCGAACCGATGACTTATGACGGCAAGCGCCCGCTCAAGGTGCTGCTGCTTGGCCGCATCAACAGGATCAAGGGCCAGGAAGTGCTTCTGGAGGCGATCGCTTCGCTGCCGGCGGAACTCAAGTCGAGGATCGAGGTGCGGCTGGTCGGCGGCGCCTTCGAAAGCGTCGAACGCGAGCACGCGCTCGCCGAACTGGTCGAGACCATGGGGCTCACCGGACGTGTCAGCGTGCTGCCCTTCATCCCCGACCCGTCCGAGCATTATCGCTGGGCCGATATCGTCACCGTACCGTCGCGGCGTCCGGAATCGCTCGGCCGTGTCGCCATCGAGGCGATGGCCTATGGCCGGCCGCCGCTGGTGTCGGCGATCGGCGGGCTGGTCGAAGTGGTCGCCGACGGCGAAACGGGTTGGCATGTTCCGCCCGGCGATGCCGCCGCGCTCGCCGGCAAACTCGAGGAAATCATCCTGCATCCCCAGGCCTGGCGCTCCTTTGTCGCCGCCGGACGCGCGCGCTACGAGGCGGTCTTCAGCGAGCCGGTCGCGGCGGCGGCGATCGCGGCAATAGCCGCGGACAAGCTGAAGGCAACCATCGCCAAGCCGGGCCGGACGGCAACCGCCCGCCAGGCGGAGACACGGCCGTGAAACTCCCTGGCCATCTGGTGCGCCGCCTCATGCTGATGATCGGCGGCGAGGCGATGCAGAGCGGCTTCCACTTTGCCCTCAACATCGCACTGCTGCACATGCTGTCGGCGCAAGGCTACGGCCTCTTCGCCATCGGCATGGTAATGGGCGGTGTCGGCCTGTCCTATATCAGGTCGCTCACCGCCGTTCCCGCCTCGATATGGATGGGCAAGAGCACCAACAGCGCCGGCGTCGACGCCTATGACGTGGCCTTCGGGACGGCGGCGCTGGTCGTTGCATTGCTGATGGCCGTCGGCACGGCGATCGTGATGCATCTCTTGGGCGATCCCAGCGGAATTGCCGCCGGCTGCTTCGTCGGCGCATGGTCGCTGCGCAGCCACATGCGCACGGCCTTCTTCGCGCGCCGCCAACAAGTGATCGTCTCCATCAGCGATGCCGCCTTCACGATCGCCGGCATCGTCATGGCCGGCCTGGCGATCTGGCTGGCCAGGGATGCGCTGCAGTCCGTGTTCTCCGCACTCGCGGCGGCCAATCTGTTTGGCATATTCGTCCTGGTCCGGCTGGCTCGCCGCACGATGCGCATCAGCTTCCGCATGCCGACGCGGCGGCGCTACGCAAAGCTCTGGTCCCAGCTCTGCTGGTCGGCATTCAGCGCCACCACAACCAACATCCAGGGCCAATGCCTGGCGCTGCTGGTCGCGGGCATTGCCGGGCCGGCCGCCTATGCGCCGCTGGCGGCGGTGCTCGTGCTGTTCGCGCCGCTGCGCATCATCAGCCTCGCCTTCGTGAACATGACGCAACCGGAACTGGCCAAGCTGATGCGCAACAACGAAACGCGCCGTGTCTGGGCGCAGGCGAAGCTGTGGGCTGTCGTCATGGGGCTCGGCGCGGTGGCCTATGGATGCGCCATCATGTTTGTCCTGCCCATGATAAAATCCCGGGCCCTCCAGGATGCGTCGGTGGGGTTCATCGGGCTTTTCGTGACCGCGAATTTCGTCCCGATCATGCTCTATATCATGCCCCGCATCGTGCTCGAGATAATGGGCGACTTCCGCATCGTCGCCTTCATCACCTTGGGCGGCGCCATCGTCGGGCTGGCGTCGATCGCGATCCTGCTGTCGATCGCCTCCCCGCCGTGGGCGCTGCTGGGTTCGGCGGTCTCCGAGATATTCGTGCTCGTGGCATCATGGTATTTCATGCATCACCGCATGTGGAACATCGAACACCCGGATCAGCAGCACGACAGCCGCCTGGGCTCGTGGCGGCGGGCGGTTTCGTTCGCCGCGGCAAGACGATAGGAGAGGGATGTGTCAGGCCAGGCAGTTCAAATCGCCGCGATGACCGACTTGCCCGGCGGGCAGGTCCCGCATCCCGCCGCCATCGCGGCGAACGACGCCTATACGGCGAAACTGCACACCAGCCTGGAGGCGGTCAGGCCGCTCTGGCTGCGCCTCCAGGCGGAGGGCGTGTGCACCGGTCACCAGAATTTCGCCTGGGCGGAAGGGATCGTCGCGCGGCTGCTGCCGGAAAGCGCGGAACTCCTCATCGTGGAGGTGGCCGACGCCGCGACCGGCGAACCCAGAATGCTGGTGCCGCTGATGCGGCGCAGGGCCTTCCACCATTGGGTGGTCGAATGGTTGAGTTGTGGCGTCTGCGACTATGCGGCGCCGCTGCTGGCCGATGCCAGCCCGTGGTCACGCCAATCCGCGCAGGCTGCGTGGACGGCGGTGCGCTCGGCGCTGCCGCCGTCGGACCGCGTCCACATCGTGGGAATTCCGCGACAGATCCACGGCGTGGCCAATCCGCTGGCCTTGCTCCCGGCGACACGCGATTCCATCCAGACCGCGTTCGGCCTCGCCATCGACGGCGACCCGGAAACAGTCCTCAAGCGTCTTTGCAGGCCGTCCTTCGTCAAGGAGTTCGGCAAGGACTGGCGTCGCCTCGAACGGCTTGGCGGTGTGGAGCTGGTCGAGGCCGCCGCGCCGTCTGAGGTTGAGCGTATCTTCGGCGAACTGGTGCGAATGCGGCTCGACCGCTTTCGCGAGCTTGGCCGCTTCGACCTGCTGACGCAGGAGAAGATCGTGGATTTCTACCGGAACGCGGCTGTTCAGGGCCTGTTGGACGGTTCGGTGCGGCTTTTCGGGCTGCTCGTCGGCGAGGCCCTGATCGCGGTTCAATATCTGCTGGTTCATCAAGGGACTGTTCATGCTCTCCTGATAGCGATGGACCAGGGCGTCGTGCCCAATGTCTCACCCGGGCTTGCAATCATGGGCAGGTTGATCGGCTGGGCGCGCGAACAGGGTTTTGGGTATTTCGACCTGTCGGTCGGCAACCAGAGCTACAAGGAACATATGGGCGCCAAGGGTTCGGTATTGGTCGAACTCTGTCATGGGTTCACGATGCGGGGCAGTGTGGCCAATGCCGTCATCGAGTTCCGCAGGCGGGCCGAGGCTTTCGTGCGATCCAACCCAAGGCTGCTCAAAGCGGTCCAGGGAACGATGCGGGGTTTGCGGCGCTTGCGTGGATGACGCCGAGGCGGGCCAGAACGAATGGGAGAAGCATGTGGCAAGCCAGGCAGTGCAGTTGGTCGCGGCGGCGGATGCACCGACTCAATCAAGTTCCCCGATCAGATCCGGCATTGTCGCCACCGCGCGCTATACCGCGCGGCTGCACACCAGCTTCGACACCGTAAGGCAGCTCTGGCTGCGCCTTGAGGAGACCGGCCTGTGCACCGGCCACCAGGGCCTTGCCTGGGTGGAAGGGATTGCCAGGCGGCTGATGCCCAAAAGCGCCGATCTGCTCGTCGTCGAAGTGAACGACGCCGCCACTGGTGCGCCTGTCATGCTGCTGCCGCTGTTGCGGCGCCGGGCGCTCGGTCACTATGTGATCGAATGGCTGAGCTGCGGCGTGTGCGATTATTCGGCGCCGCTGCTTGCCGATGCCAGGCCTTGGACCCGGCAGAGCGCGGACGCCGCCTGGGCGGCGGTCCGCTCCGTGCTGCCGCCGGCCGACCGCATCCATATTGCGGGGATTCCGCAGGAAATCCACGGCGTGACCAATCCGCTGGCGCTGCTTTCGGCGGCGCGCGACTCCATCCAGATCGCCTCGGGCCTGGTCATGGATGGCGAGCCGGAGACGCTGATCAAACGTATCTGCAAATCGTCCTTCACCAAGAATTTCAACAGGCACTGCCGCCGCTTTGAACAGCTCGGCGGCCTCGCACTGGTCGAAGCCGAGACGCGCGATATGATCGAGGAGCAGTTCGGCACGCTGCTGGACCTCAGGCTCAACCGTTTTCGCGAACTCGGGCGCTTCGACCTCCTGACGCAGGCACCGATCGTCGAGTTCTACCGCGACGCCGCCCTGCAAGGGTTATCCGACGGCTCCGTGCGGCTGTTCGGGCTGCGCGTCGGTCAAGCCTATCTCGCTGTCATGTATGTGCTGGTCATGAAGGGCACCTTGCACGCACTGTTGCTCGGGATCGACCAGGATGCAGTGGCCAACGTCGCGCCGGGCCTGACGATGATCGGCAAGCTGATGGTGTGGGGACGGGCGCAAGGGCTCGGCTATTTCGATCTCTCAGTCGGGGGACAGGGATACAAACAGCATATCGGCGCCTCGAACTCGGTGCTGGCCGAATTGTGCGAGGCGATGACGCTGAAGGGCAGGGCCTCGACCGCCTATATCAGGCTGCGCTGCAAGGCCGAGCTGTTCGTCCGCTCCAAGCCGCGGCTTTACAAGGCCGTGCAGGGCGTGATGCGCCGTTTGCGGCGGTTGAAGAACTGAGGGGCGACGACCGCGAAATTGACAGGGCCGCGTGTCTCCGCCATCCTTGCGGCCAGTCGCCGGGCCGCCAAGAGCGGCCGAGTTCCGTGTCGGGCGACCGAGGGCGAAGCGCATGTCCACTGCCGTGAACAGCCAGAACTCTAAGCGCGCAGCGGTGCGCAAAGCGCTCGACCGCCACAAAGTCTACATCACCGCGCAGCGTTTCTCTGATGGCACCTACAGCGCGCGCGTGCTGGTCGACGGCGAAGCCTACTGGGTCGACGAATTCCGCTTGAGCCAGTTGCAGCAGGGGCTGTCGCCGGCCGAGCTGGAGCTGACACCGGCGATTGACGATTGAGACCACGTGAAAAATCGCGAGTGGTGCCAACGTAGCGCCCCACGGCGCCCCCCTCTGTCCTGCCGGACATCTCCCCCTCTAGTGGGGAGATTGGCCGTCGCGACGGGCTTCGCCAATTTCCGAACTGGCAAGGGACGAGCCGGCGGCGAAACCGCCGATCTCCCCCCTAGAGGGGGAGATGTCCGGCAGGACAGAGGGGGCCGCGACGGAACGAGGCGGTTGTTATTTTCGACCGCCGGCCTTTGACATGCCCTCTAAGCTCAAATCCTATCGCGCCAAGCGCGAATTCTCGAAGACGCCGGAGCCGGCCGGCGGGTTGATGGTTGGAGGCGGCAACCGCTTCGTCATTCACAAGCATCACGCCACCGCCGACCACTACGATCTGCGCCTGCAGGTCGGCGATGTGTTGAAAAGCTGGGCGGTGCCGCGCGGGCCCTCGCTCAATCCCGCCGACAAAAGGCTGGCGGTGGAGACCGAGGACCATCCGCTCGAGTATATCGATTTCGAGGGCGTCATCCCAGAAGGGGAATATGGCGGTGGGCCGATGATCGTGTGGGACACCGGCACCTGGGCGCCGATGGACGATATCGACAAAAGCCTGCGCACCGGCGCCTTCAAGTTCCGGCTGGCCGGCGAAAAGCTGAATGGCGGCTGGATGTTGACCCGGCTGAAGCCCAAGCCCGGCGAGGACGAGAACAAGAAGAACTGGCTGCTGTTCAAGGAGCGCGACCTCGCCGCCGATACGGCACTGAACATCCTCGAAGCGCGACCGGAAAGCGTGAAATCCGGCCTGCGCATCGAGGAGCTGGTGGCGTCGCCGAAGCCGGCCGCGAAGTCCGCGCCAAAGCCTGGCTCGCTGAAGCCGGGCGAGCTGCCCGGCGCGGCCAAGGCGCGGGCGCTGGGCCGTATCGAGCCGCAACTGGCAACCCAGGTGCCGAAGCCTCCGGGTGGCGAGGGCTCTGCCGAGAATACCAACGAGCTCTGGCTGCATGAGATCAAATTCGACGGCTACCGCACCATGGCGCATGTCTCCAACGGCGAGGTGCGGCTGATCACGCGTGGCGGCATCGACTGGACGAAGCGCTACGGCGACCTGGCGAGCGCGTTCGCCAAGCTGCCGTGCCGCGAGGCGATCATCGATGGCGAGATCGTGGTGCTCGACGCCAAGGGCATTTCCCGTTTTGCGCTGCTGCAGGACGCGCTGGCGGTGGGCGCCGGCAGCAAGCTGCATTTCTATGCCTTCGATCTCCTGCATCTCGACGGCTGGGACCTGATGAAGGTGCCGCTCATCCGGCGCAAGGCGCTGTTGGCCGAACTGCTTGGCGGGCTTGGCGCCAACTCCGCCATCCAGTTTTCCGACCATGTCGAGGGTTCGGGGCAGGGGCTTTACGACAAGGTGACGGAACTCGGCCTGGAGGGCGTGGTCTCCAAGCGCGCCACCGCGATCTATCAGAGCGGCCGCAGCAAGAGCTGGACCAAGACCAAGGCGCTCGAAAAGGACGATTTCGTCATCGCCGGCTACACCACTTCGGCCGCGGCCGAGGGGTTGGCCGCGCTCGGCATGGCCGAATGGGTGGACGGTGAATTGCACTATCGCGGCAAGGTCGGCACCGGCTTCGATGCCGGGACCGCGGCTGATCTGCTGGCGCGGCTGGAGCCGCTAACATCCGGCGCAACGCCGCCGGAAGGCGTGCCGCGCGAGATCATGCGCGAGATGCACTGGGTCAAGCCGCTGTTTTCGGCGCGCATCCATTTTGCCAACCGAACCGCGGACAATGCACTGCGCCACGGCGTGTTTCGGGGTCTGCGTGACGTCGGCCTGTCGACGCCGGTTTCGGCAAAACGCAAGCGGCTGATCGCCGAAGCCGACCTTGCCACGATCTGGGTGACAAACCCGACGCGGCGGCTGTTCGGCAAGACCGGCCCGACCAAGCTCGACATCGCCGTCTATTACGCGCTGGTCGGCGACTTCATGCTGCCGCATATCCTTGGCCGCCCGGTGTCGCTCGTGCGCTGCCCAACCGGCCTGCCCAAGGACTGCTTCTTCCAGCGCCATGCCTTCACCGGCATGCCGCCTTCGGTGGTGACGTTCCAGGCGACCAATTCCGAGGGCGAGACCAAGTCCTATCTCTCGGTCGAGGGCGCGAAAGGCTATCTGGCGCTGGCGCAGTTCGGCGTCGTCGAGTTCCACACCTGGGGCACGCATCGCACGAGCCTCGACAAGCCCGACCAGATCGTCTTCGACCTCGACCCGGGCGAGGGGATTTCCTGGCGCGAGGTGGTGGAGGCCGCCGTCCACATCAAGGGCGAACTGGAGGGGCTGGGGCTGGTGCCGTTCGCAAAAACCTCCGGCGGCAGCGGCATCCACATCACCGTTCCGGTGACGGGCAAGCAGAACTGGAAGAAGCTGCACCAGGCGACCAGCGCCATGTCAACGCATCTGGCGGCCACCGCGCCCGACACCTTCACCACCACCATGGGCAAGGAAAACCGCAAGCGGCGCATCTTCATCGACTATCACCGCAACGCGCGCGGCCACACCTCGGCGGCGCCCTATTCCTTGCGCGCCCGCACCAACCTGCCGGCCTCGACACCGGTGAGCTGGAGCGATCTGGAGGCGATCGATGCGCCGCAGGATTTGAATTATGCGTCGCTGCCGGGGCTTTTGGAGACGTCCGGCGATCCGTGGGCTGACATCGACGAGTTCGCGCGGGATTTGCCGACCTCTCCTTCGTCATCATAGGGTCTTCGCCGCTTCGCTTCGCTCCTTGCTTCGCCCTACGATGACGAAGCCATGGCCGCCCAGGCTAACGGCCAGCGCCACACCGACTCCATCGACGCTTCCGACAATTTGAATTATTCTCCGCCCGTGCCCCGAAAACCGGCGGGAAGATTTCGTCAGGGATTTGCCGGTATTGTGCGGGGTCGGTGTAGGATTTGCGCAGCCTTGTTCGTCCTTCGGACGAAGCGCTGCGAATTAACTGTCAGCGCATGGCCGCGTAGGAGTTCATCATGGCGCCCAGGGCAAGTTGGAAAGGTTACCTCAAGCTCAGTCTGGTCAGCTGTCCGGTGCGGCTATACCCCGCCACCAGCGCCAGCGAACGCATCTCGTTCAACCAGCTGCACAAGAAGACCCACAACCGCATCAACATGAAGCCGGTCGACCCTGAACTGGGGCTCGTCGAACGCGCGGACCTGGTTAAGGGCTACGAGTACGAGGACAAGCAGTATATCATCATCGATGATGCCGACCTCGACGCGGTGCGTATCGAATCCAACCACACGATGAACATCGAGGCCTTCGTCGACGAGGACGAGGTCGACGTCATCTACCAGGACGCGCCCTATTACATGGCGCCGGACGGGGCGATGGCGGAGGAAACCTTCGCGGTGCTGCGCGAGGCCATGCGCAAGTCCGGCAAGCTCGCCATCGCCCGGCTGGTGCTGTCCAGCCGCGAGCGCGTGGTGACGATCGGAGCGCGCGAGAACGGCATGTTCGTGTGTACGTTGAGAAATCCGAACGAAGTGCGCGGCACGGCTGAATATTTCGGAAACATTCCGGCCGGCAAGCCTGACCCGGAAATGCTGCAGCTAGCCGAAGCGCTGATCAAGCAGAAGGAAACCACCTTCGATCCGAAGAATTACGAGGACCGCTACGAGATCGCGCTGATGTCGATGATCCGCGAGAAGCTGAAGGGCCACAAGCCGATCATCGCGGCGGCGCCGGAGCGCGGCAATGTCATCAACCTGATGGATGCGCTGAAGGCGAGCCTGTCGCAGTCGAAGCCGCCGGCCAAGTCGAAGAGCAAGGCCGACGAGGTTGCCAAACCCGCCGCCAAGAAGGCGGCCGCGGGTGGTGCGCCTGAAAATCCGCTCAAGGCCAACCTGCTCAAGGCGGTCGGCAAGAGCAAGAAATGACGGCACCGGCCGTTCCGGGCGCTGTTTTCGGCACGATCGGTGCGCTGGCGGCGTTTCCGCTCAGGCTCGCCGCGCGCGAGGTGGAGCGCCAGCACGGTCAGCTCAGGCGCGGCGTCACAAGGCGTACCACGCATGTCGTGTTCGGGCGGACCTTGCTGCTGACGAAGGCCGGACTCACCAAAAATGGCGATAGCGAGATCGAACGTCGTCTCGGCGCCGAGCGCGCGGCCGGGCGCATTCTCTTGAGCGAGAACGGTTTCCTGCGGCTGCTCGGGCTGATGAAGGCGCCCGAGGCGTCTTCGCTGTCGCGCCAATCGCTGATCGACCAGTCCAGGCTGTCCGGCGCCGATCTCGACCTGTTGTCGCTCTTCGATGCGTTCGAGCATGACGCGGAGCCCTATTCCTTCCGCGACCTGATCCTGGCGCGTAAATATGCCGGGCTGATCGCCGGAGGCGCCACGTGGGGCGCGATCGCCCGCTCCGTCCACCGCTCCGGCCCGGTGGCCTCGCTCACGGCCAAGTCGCTCAATGTCGGCTCGCAGCATGGGCGGCCCGACGCGATCTACCTCGAAGGCGGCCAGAGCGAACTCGACGGGCAGTTGCTGTTCGATCTGGGCGCCGCGCCACAGGGCGACGACACGCTGGAAGACTTGTTCGCCGAGGCGGAAGCCGCCGAGGAGGGCGGCGACCATGACGGTGCCGCCGCACTCTACCAGCGCTGCCTCGCCATCGATCCTACCGACGCCATCGCCGCCTTCAACCGCGCCAACTGTTTGCGCGGGTCCGGGCGCGTGGCGGAAGCCGCACACGATTATGCCAGGGCGATCAAACTCGATCCGGCCTTCGTCGAGGCCTGGTTCAACCTCGCCGGGCTGATGAGCGAGCAAGGCCGCGACGCCTCGGCGCGAAGGCACTTGCAGAAGGCGATCACGCTCGACAAGACTTACGCCGACCCGGTGTTCAACCTGGCGCGGCTTGAATTCGATGCCGGCAATTTGCTCGAGGCGCGGCGGCTGTGGGTGCGGTATCTCGAACTCGACGCGGCGTCGGAATGGGCTGGGGTGGCAGCCAGGGGCGTGCAGTTCGTGGACATGCAACTGGCGAAGTCGGCGGGGTGACGATGGTTGGCGAAAGCCGCGATGACAGCCGATCTCCCCCCTTGTGGGGGAGATGTCCGGCAGGACAGAGGGGGGCGCCGTCCCGCCGGCGGATCGGTTCATTTCAGACGGTCCTATTCCAGAGAGACTTGACACAAGGCTGGCGTTCCTTCGCGCCCCCCTCTGCCCTGCCGGGCATCTCCCCCACAAGGGGGGAGATTGGCAGCTTCACCGTCGCGCGCGTCGTCACATCATGACCACCTTCCTCTTCGACGGCCACGACACCGCTCCTGTCACCATCCTGCTTGCGCATGGCGCGGGCGCCTCCATGGACTCCCCCTCGATGACCGCCGCCGCCAAGGCGCTCGCCGCCGTCGGGTTCCAGGTCGCGCGCTTCGAGTTCCACTACATGGCCGCCCGCCGCTATGGCCAGCGCAAGCCACCGCCGCGCGCCGAGACGGTGAACCCGGAATACATCAAGGCGATCGCCGACCTCAGGGCGAAGGGCGTGACGGGCAAGCTCATCATCGGCGGCAAATCGATGGGCGGGCGCGTCGCCTCGATGGTCGCCGGCGAGATGTTTTCCAAGGGCGAGATATCAGGTCTGGTCTGCCTCGGTTATCCCTTCCATCCGCCTGGTAAGTCCGAGCAATTGCGGACAAAACATCTCGCGGGGCTGAAGACACCGACGCTGATTTTTCAAGGCACGCGCGACGAGTTCGGCACGAAGGACGAGGTCGCGACCTACGGTCTTTCCGATGCGATCGAAGTGATCTGGCTCGAGGACGGCGACCATGATCTCAAACCGCGCAAGAGCATTTCGGGTTTCTCGACCACGGATCATCTGACCACGCTGGCGGAGACGGTGAAGGCGTGGGTGGCGCGGATCGTCCCCTGATCGCCAATGAAGATCGCCAGCTTCAACATCAACAACATCAACAGCCGGCTGGACAATCTTCTGGCGTGGCTCGCCACCGCGAGACCCGATGTCGTGTGCCTGCAGGAATTGAAGGGGCGCGACACGCAGTTTCCGCGCACCGCGCTTGCCGATGCCGGCTATGGCACGGTCTGGAAGGGCGAGCCGACCTGGAATGGCGTCGCCATACTCGCGCGCGGTGCCGAGCCGGTGCTGACCCGCGATGCCTTGCCCGGCGACGATGCCGACCGGCAGAGCCGCTACATCGAGGCGGCGGTGGACGGCATCGTCATCGCCTGCCTCTATGCGCCCAACGGCAATCCGCAACCGGGGCCGAAATTCACCTACAAGCTCGCCTGGCACGCGCGGCTGGAGGCGCATGCGGCCCAACTGCTCGACACCGGCCTGCCTGTGGTGCTGGCCGGCGACTACAACATCGTGCCCGAGCCGCGCGACATCTATGCCACACGCTCCTATGACGACAACGCGCTGGTGCAGCCGGAAAGCCGCGCCGCCTTCGCCTCGCTGCTCGAACAAGGCTGGACCGATGCGTTGCGCAAGAAATATCCGAAGGAGACGCTCTACACCTTCTGGGATTACCGCCGGAACCGCTGGCCGCGCGACGCCGGCCTGCGACTCGATCACATCCTGCTGTCGAAGATGCTCGTGCGCCGGTTGAAGGGGGCAGGCATAGACCGCGACGTGCGCGGGCAGGACGGCGCCAGCGACCATGCGCCGGTGTGGGTGGAGTTGGGGTGAGCAGAAACTTTAAGCTTTTAGAGGCTAGGACGTAGTGACGATTTAACGGGTTGGGATTCCCAAGGAAGCGCAAATCAGATTCAACGCTGATTTTTGGAGG
>NZ_JAIUGW010000017.1:0-121973 GCF_020164795.1 Mesorhizobium sp. ES1-3 | reverse complement strand
TTCACTCCCACATCTTCGTGGTCAGAGTGAATCACGAACCAGGAGCTGTCGCGAGCCCTTTTTCAACAGCCTGCTAGCGCGCGCTTCCGACAGAAAGCCCTCTATCGCTGCAGTAGCGCTCGAGCGTATCGACCGAAGCCTTGGGATCGGCTAGCGCCACATAGGTGTCGGGCCGCAGGAGATAGAGCGCATCGCGCGCCAGGCCTGCCTCCTCATGGGCGGGCCGCCAGTCGAAGACGCTGAGCGGAACCCGATGGCGCTCGCACCAGGACCTGACGTCCTCGCTGGCGACGCCGTAGATGTGGATCTGCCATTGCGTGGCGGCGAGCGAGGCAAAATTGTCCACTCCATCGACCGGGGCCCAAGGCAGCCGCTCGCCGCCGCGCACTTCGCCCGCGGATCCCTCGCTGAGTGGGCTTTGGCGATAGTTGAGGGTGATCTGCGAAACAGTCCGGAAGATGAATTCGCGAACCCGGTCGATGCCGAGTATCCTGGGCACGACAATCGGCGCGATCCGCGTGCGCACGAGGTCGGCGATGCGCCCGTCGGCGGTGACGAAAGTGAAGATGCGGTCGGTGGTGGCAACCAGGCGCTTGGCGAATGCGATGCGCTCGATCTCATAGCTGTCGAGCAGGGCATCGGGCGCCTGCGCCGCGAGCACGGAAGACAGTTTCCATGCAAGGTTGATCGCGTCCCCGATCCCGGTGTTCATCCCTTGTCCGCCGACTGGACTGTGGATGTGCGCCGCGTCACCCACCAGGAATGCGCGACCCTTGCGGAATTGACCGGCCACGCGGTGGTGGACGTGGTAGGTCGAAAACCAGTTCACCTTTTCGATCTTGATCTTGAGGTTTTCGATCGCCTGGCGGCTGACGTCGTCGAATGTCAGCGTGTCGGCCTGATCCGCGCGCTCGTCCCGGACCGTACCGATCAGCCGAGCACGGCGCGTGTCCGCCAGAGGAAAGATCGCCAGGAAGTCGGCTTCGTCTAGATCGACATGCAATTCGCCATTGATCGATGCACCGGATGCCTCGACATCCGCGACGTAAAAAAGTTCACGGTAGGTACCACCGGAAAACCCCGCCGATATCGTCTCGCGCACCAGGGAATGCGTGCCGTCACAACCAGCCAGATAGCTGAACTCGGCGGTCTCCTCGCCGTGCTCGCCACGCAGGTGGGCGACGATGCGGTCGCCATGGTCGGTGAAGTCATGCAATTCGGTCCGCCGCTCGACGGTGACGCCCAATTGTCCGAGCCGTTCGACCAGAAGGCGTTCGTGCTCGTCCTGCGGAAAGATTTGGAAAAACGAATAGGGCGACAGATCCTCACCGATCGCCGCGAACGGTATGCGCGCCTCAGCTTCACCCCGTACCCACAAATTGGCGGCGCGCACCTTGTGGCCGCGCGCGATCACGGCATCGGCCAGATCGAGTTGACGGTAGAGTTCGAGCGTGTGCGCGGCAACGGCCAAGGCGCGCGACGTCGTTCCCGGCTCGGCGGTCCTGTCTATGATGCGGACGCCGACATCGAGCTTGGTGAGCCAAAGCGCCAGAACCAGGCCGGTAGGGCCGGCCCCTACGATGAGAACGTCACTGCGGGTCATGTTTTTCTCCCTGGCGGTGATTGCAGTCGGGCGGCTTCGGATCAGTAACATCCAAATATGGCCGCGGGAGTCGCGGACAATGCCACCGGATCGGTTTCTGCCTTCTCGTCGCGGGCATAGGCTGGCGGCAGACGAACGTCGTCCCAAAACGCGTCGCCCGCTTGCCGATCGACAAACGTGCCTCCAAATAAACGGCCTGAAGAATCAGAGCCCGTGCTATAAAAGCAGCGACGGCTAAACTTCCGAGAAGGAGCGCGCATTGGCGCTGAAGAACAGACCGGTCCCGCGTGAGCCGTTGCTCGATGCCGATGTCCATTCGGAAGGGTTCCGGCAGACGCGCGAAGCGCGCCGCAGTGCGCTGGTCGAGGATTATGTCGAACTGATCGCCGACCTGATCGAGGACGGCAACGAGGCGCGCCAGGTCGACATCGCCGCGCGGCTCGGGGTCGCCCAGCCGACGGTGGCCAAGATGCTGACCAGGCTTTGCGCCGACGGGCTGGTGTCGCGAAAGCCCTATCGCGGCGTGTTCCTCACCGAAGCCGGCCGTAAGGTCGCGGAGGAAAGCCGCATTCGCCACCAGACGGTCGAGGCCTTCCTGCGCTCCCTCGGCGTCAGTGCCGAGACGGCGCGCATCGATGCCGAGGGCATCGAGCACCATGTCAGCGCCGAGACGCTGGAAGCGTTCCGCAAGGCGATGACGGCGCGCTGAAGCGTTCCATTGCCGGCTTGCCGGACAACGTTAGTCACTGGAACCGCCCGCGCTTATGTGCGTTGCCTTTTATCGCGCGCTTGTTGCGCGCCAGGGAGGAAGCAATGGGCGTCGAGCAGGCACCAACCGCAAAAGGCAAGCAGGCAGCCACAGGACTGAAGCAGGCGGCCGCCAGGGACGAGCGCAAGACCGAGGCCGAAACGGGCCACCCGCTGAAGAAAGGCGCCGATCGGATCGAGGAACGCTCGAAAAGCTCTGATGGAAAGAGCGCAGGCGCCAAGCAGAAGGGTTGACGGCAATAATTTCTCACGCCTCGAACCCCTCCGATGCCGGCGATGCTACAGGCCTTGTGCGCTCCCGGCCAGTGCGGTGAAACGGCGATGCCAGGGCTGCCATGCCCATGAAAAATGCTGTGACTTGGAGCAACCGTTGCGATAATTGTTTGTTGGGTTGAGCCGGCCTTGCCGGAGCAATGAGAAGTTCGCAGCGTGAGGAGTTGCCATGCTCTGGAGAGGCCGTCGTCAGAGTGACAATATCGAGGACGACCGCAGCGACGGCGGCGGCGGGATCGGTGGCGGCGGTGGTCAGTTCCGCATCCCGATCGGTGGCCGCGCCGGTGGCGGTGGCAGCATATTCCTCGTCATCCTGGTGGTGCTGGCCGGATGGTATTTCGGTTTTGATCCCTCGACGATCCTGGGCGGTGGTGACGGCGGCCTGCTGCCGGGCGGTGGTGGCCAGATTACCGACAACAGTGGCGGCCAGGATAGCGGCGCGGGTACGCCGGCCAATGACGAGATGAAGCAGTTCGTGGCGACCGTGCTCGCCGAGACGGAAGACACCTGGACAGGCATCTTCAAGTCGCAAGGCCTGACCTATGAGGACCCCAAGCTGGTGCTGTTTTCCGGCCAGGTCCGATCGGCCTGCGGTTTTGCTTCCGCGGCGGCCGGACCGTTCTATTGCCCGGGCGACCACAAGGTCTATCTCGACATGACCTTCTTCCAGCAACTCGACCAGCAGTTCGGCGCTTCAGGCGAGTTCGCCCGTGCCTACGTCATCGCGCATGAGGTCGGCCACCACGTGCAGAACCTCACCGGCATCATGGGTAAGTTCAACCAGATGCGGCAAGGCATGAGCGAAGCCGCTGCCAACCAGCTGTCGGTGCGCATCGAGCTGCAGGCCGACTGCTTCGCCGGCGTGTGGGCGCATTACACCGGGCAGAAGGGCATATTGGAGCCGGGCGACTTCGAAAGCGCGCTGAACGCGGCCAAGCAGATCGGCGACGATACGCTGCAGAAGAAGATGCAGGGCTATGTCGTGCCGGAAAGCTTCAACCACGGCACCTCGCAGCAGCGGCAGACCTGGCTGACGCGCGGCTACAAGAGCGGCAAGCTGTCGGACTGCAATACGATGAGCGGGACGCTCTAAGCAGTCGTTTTTGGGGCAAAGACCTGATGGCAAAGACGCCGTCAGGGAGTGTCAGGATGAAGGCATCCTGACTGTTCCCGCATTGTTCCTTTTTGCTTGCTCGCCTATAAGGTGCCTCCGCCCGCGCCCCAGGGCGGCCAGAGGAGCTTGACCGATCATGATCGACCCCAAGACCGCCAGGCGGGGCCTTGCGCTCGTTTTCACCACGCTGCTGCTCGACATTATCGGCTTCGGCATGATCATGCCGGTGCTGCCGGCTTTTCTCAGGGAATTAACCGGCGTCGGCATCAGCGAAGCGGCGATCGAGGGCGGCTGGCTGTTCTTCGTCTACGCTGCCATGCAGTTCTTCTTCGCGCCGATCATGGGCGGCTTGAGCGACCGGTTCGGACGGCGGCCGATCCTGCTCGCCTCGGTGCTGACCTTCTCCATCGACAATCTAATCTGCGCCATCGCCTGGTCCTATCCGATGCTGTTCATCGGACGTGTGCTGGCCGGCATTTCGGGCGCCAGCTATTCGACGACGTCGGCCTTCATCGCCGATATCTCGAACGACGAGAACCGGGCGAAGAATTTCGGCCTGCTCGGCATCGCCTTCGGCGTCGGCTTCGTCATCGGGCCGGTGCTGGGCGGATTGCTCGGCACGTTCGGTCCGCGCGTGCCGTTCTTTTTCGCCGCCGGGCTCGCTTTCGTGAACTTCCTGATCGCGATGTTCTTCCTGCCCGAGACGCTCGATGAAAAGCATCGCCGCCGCTTCGAGTGGAAACGCGCCAACCCGGTCGGCACGCTCCTGCAGATGCGCCAGTATCGAGGCATCGGCTGGATCGGGCTTGTCTTCTTCCTGATGACACTCGGCCACATGATGTATCCGGCGGTCTGGTCGTTCGTCTCCAACTACCGCTATGGCTGGAGCGAGCAGCAGATCGGCTTCTCGCTCGGCGTTTTCGGCCTGTGCGGGGCGATCGTCATGGGGACGGTGCTGCCGCGCGTCATTCCCCGGCTCGGCGAGTGGAGAACGGCGGTCATCGGCCTGACGTTCACCGCGGCCAGCGCCTTCGGCTATGCCTTCGCCTCGCAAGGCTGGATGGTCTACGCAGTGATCGTCGTCGGCTGTCTGGAAGCGCTGGCCGATCCGCCGCTCAGAAGCCTCGCCGCCGCCAAGGTGCCGCCTTCGGCACAGGGCGAGCTACAAGGCGCGATGACCTCGATCTTCTCGATCACCTCGATCATCACGCCGCTGCTCTACACCGCGATCTTTTCCTGGTTCACCGGGCCAAGCGCGCCGGTGACCTTCGGCGGCGCGCCCTACCTGGTCGGCGCGTGTTTCCTGGTGCTGGCGGTCATCGTCTTCGTCACCAAGGTGGCGAGACCGGCGACGGTCGCTGACGTCGCGACCGAGGTCAAAGATGGAGCACAGGCATGAGCCATGACAGCCGCATCGCGCTGACCAGGGGGCCGGTGCTCGGTTCGTAAGGTTGCGGCGGTTTGCGATACGAAATTGTGGGGCGTTTGTGCCGCCCCTCATTGCCCTGCCGGGCATTTCTCCCCGTATAGTGACGGGGAGAAAGACGCTGTCATCAGTCGTTTCGCCAATTGCCTACGTTGCAAGAAAGGGCGCTGCGTTCGGTCCGCGGGCTTCTCCCCGTATACGGGGAGAAGGTGCCGGCAGGCGGATGAGGGGCAGCGCTGACGGATCGAATCAGGCCCGCTCGGCCAGCAATTCCTCGCCGCGCTTCTGGCGGATCAGGTTGACGAAGCGGCGGAACAGATAGTGCGAATCCTGCGGGCCGGGGGAGGCCTCGGGGTGATGCTGGACCGAGAACACCGGACGGCCGGTCAATGCGATGCCGCAGTTCGAGCCGTCGAACAGCGAGACATGGGTTTCCTCGACGCCTGCGGGCAGCGAGTCGGCGTCGACGGCAAAACCATGGTTCATCGAGACGATCTCGACCTTGCCCGTGGTGTGATCCTTCACCGGATGATTGGCGCCGTGATGGCCCTGGTGCATCTTGGCGGTCTTGCCACCCAGCGCCAGCGCCAGCATCTGGTGGCCGAGGCAGATGCCGAACACCGGGATGTCGGTCTTGAGCAGATCCTGGATCACGGGCACGGCATAGTCGCCGGTGGCTTCCGGATCGCCGGGGCCGTTGGAGAGGAAGATGCCGTCGGGCTGCATGGCGAGGATTTCTTCCGCGTCGGTCTTGGCGGGAACGACGGTGACCTTGGCGCCGAGGCCGGCGAGCAGCCGCAAGATGTTGCGCTTGACGCCGTAGTCGATGGCGACGACGTGCAGCGAAGGCTCGGCCTGTTCGCCAAAACCTTCGTTCCACACCCACGGCATCTCGCGCCAGACCGAGGACTGGCCCGACGTGACCTCCTTGGCGAGATCGAGCCCGATCAGACCCGACCATGCGGCGGCGCGCCGCTTCAGGTCGTCGAGGTCGAAGACGCCATCCGGCGCGTGCGCGATGACCGCGTTGGGCATGCCCTTTTCGCGGATCAGCGCGGTAAGCGCGCGGGTGTCGATGCCCGAGAGCGCGACGATGCCGCGCTTCTTCAGCCACTGGTCGAGGTGGCCGGCGGCGCGGTAACTGGACGGGTTTGTGACATCGGCCTTGAACACGGCGCCGACGGCGCCGGCGCGGGCGGCCGGATTGAGGTCTTCGATGTCCTCGCCATTGGTGCCGATGTTGCCGATATGCGGGAAGGTGAAGGTGACGATCTGGCCGGCATAGGACGGGTCGGTGAGGATTTCCTGGTAGCCGGTGAGTGCGGTGTTGAAGCAGACTTCGGCGACGGCGGAGCCGGTGGCGCCCAGGCCGCGCCCTTCGATGACGGTACCGTCAGCCAGCACCAGCAGGGCGGTCGGCTTTTCAGTGGCCCAGGCGGGCGTCATCTCGGCCATGGCGGCACTCCTATCAAGCCGCGCGCTTCCATAGCCCGGCGGGCATTGGCGCGGCAAACGGCGCGAAGCGGCGAATTCGCGCCCTCACGCACTCAAGCTTCAGTTCATGCAAGGCCCAGTACATAGGGGAAGGGGGCAGGGCGGTCAATGATCATGCGAAATGCCGCCGCGATTTATTTCATTGAGGAATATCATAGGCTTGCCCTGGCATATGAGGGTTTGCGTTGGCCTGTCCCCGGCGCTATTGTCCGCGCCGACCGAAGGAGAGAGAGCAATGCGCGCGAAAATCGCCGAATCCCTCAAGACCGCGATGAAGGCGCAGGACAAGCACCGGCTGCCGACATTGCGACTGATCCAGGCCGCCATCCACGACCGCGACATCGCCAATCGCGGCGCCGGCAAGGAACCCGCCAGCGACGAGGAAATCCTGCAAATCCTGGCCAAGATGGTGAAGCAGCGCGAGGAATCGGCCAAGGCATTCGAGGACGGCAAGCGGCCGGAACTGGCGGCTCAGGAACGCGGCGAGATGGAGATCATCCGCGGCTTCCTACCGACGCAGCTTGACGATGCGACGGTTAGGGCGGCGGCGCGCGAGGCGATTGCCGCGACGGGTGCGGCCAGCCAGAAGGACATGGGCAAGGTGATCGCCGCGCTGAAGCAGAAATATGCGGGGCAGATGGATTTCGGCAAGGCGAGCGGCATCGTCAAGGGCCTGCTGCAGTAGGGCTTTTACAGTCGCGGTTTGTGAACCACATTTGAAGGGCACCCTATGGGGGCAGCAATGAGCCGCGAAGCCTACATCAGAAGCCTATTCACTGGTGCCGATCAGCGCCAGAATTTCCAGACCATGGATACGATCTTTCCGGTCGGGCGGATGTCGGCATCTCCGGAACCCTTTGTTTTCCCAATGGCGGCGGAAATAGCCTTGCCGGCGAACTATCGGTATGAAGGGAAATCCAGATCGATTGATCGTTTCCTCGAAGAAACCGAAACCATGGCGCTGCTCGTGCTGAAAGGCGGTGTGCTCGTGTTTGAGCGCTATGCGCCTTGGGGCGGTCGGGACAGGCGATGGAAGTCCATGTCAGTGGCCAAGAGCGTCATTTCTGCCTCCCTCGGGATTGCCGTTGGCACTGGATTGGTCGCTACTCTCGATGACAGCATTTCCTCTTACCTGCCGGAATTGAGCGGGTCGGCATATGACGGCGTGCGTATCAAAGATGTGCTTCAAATGTCCTCTGGAGCCGGCTGGAATGAGGACTACAGCGACCCTGATTCGGACATCAACCGCTTCGCCGCGATCACGGCCAAAGGCGGCTCATTCAATGGCTTTCCATCGACTTTGAAGAGAGCGACAGAGCCGGGCACCTTCAATTTCTACAATAGCACCGACACCCAGGTGCTCGGGATGCTGCTCAAGCGCGTCACTGCCCGTCCGATCCACGCCTACGTCCAAGACATCCTCTGGCACCCCCTTGGCATGGAATCGGAAGGGTGCTGGCTGCTCGACGATACGGGAATGGAAATGGCTTATGCCGGTCTCAACGCCACAGCGCGGGACTATCTCAAGATTGGCGAATTGTTTCGGTTGGGGGGATGCTGGCAGGGGCACCAAATTGTTCCCAACGCGTGGGTGAACGCTTCGATTACTCCTGACGCACCCCACCTGATGCCGGGCGATACGAGCCGCTCCGATTCTCTGTGGGGGTACGGCTACCAGTGGTGGATTATGGATGGAACCGAAGGGGAGTTTTCGGCTGTCGGCGTCTACAATCAGTTCATCTATGTAAATCCGGCGCGCGACATCGTCATGGTAAAGCTTTCAGCCAACCGCCGATATGGCCTTACCAACGACGAAACGTCATATCGCGAGCTTGAGACGATCGAAGCGCTACGGGAGATCGCCATTGCCGCTTCGGATCAATAGTTTCCTGGACCGTCCCCAAGATGCCGACTGAACGGCCTCCGGGAACTCCCTGATCTCAAGTATCCGTTCACGGACCGGGCCGGCGTTTGAGCTCCAACGCGCGGCGCAATGCCGGCGCTTCCTGCTGGATATGGTCCCACAGGCGGTTGGCGATCGGGCCGTGCGGCCGGTCGCGGCGGCGCCCGACCACCAATTCGTCGGTGCGGCCCGGCAGATGACTGCCGGCAATGGACAGTAGCTGTCCGTCGCGCAGCTCTTCCGCGATCAGGAAATGGGGCAGGTGGCCCCAGCCGAGCCCTTGCAGGATGATTTCCTTCTTCATCGCCTGATCGGGGACCAGGCATTGCGGCGCGCCCTCGACCACGAAGTAGTCCTGTCGTGGCGAATGCAGGGCGGTGTCGCGCATCACGCATTGGGTGAATGCCTGCATCTTCTCCAGTGTGATCGGTTGTTCGATGCGCTCCGGCAGGAAGCCCGGCGCCACCACGGGAATGAACGGCACCTTGCCGAGGTCGATCCACTCGACCCGTGCGTCACCCTTGTCGATCCAGTGCCAGATGAGATCGGCCTTGTCGTCGAAAAGCCGCTCCCACGGGCCGCCGACGGCTTCGAAATGGAGATGCAGCCGCGTGCCGGGGCATTGGGCGAAGAACCGCCCGAGCATGCCCAATACCTGCGGGCGTGGGCAGAGGTCGCCGATCACGACATGGACATCGCTTTCCTCGCCCATCGAAAGCTGGGTGGCATGGACGCGCAGGCCTTCCAAGTCGCGTAGCAGCTGATGCGCGCGACGATGGAACGACAGCCCCGCTTCGGTCGCTCGCACACGGTAGCCGCTGCGATCCAGCAGGACGAGGTCGAGCTGGCGTTCGAGCCTGGCGACGGCGGCGAACACCGCCGGATGCGAGCGGTGGAGCAGGGCTGCCGCAGGCTGAAAGCCGCCGGTGCGGATCACGGCGTCGAAGCACTGGAGGTCGTGCAAGGTGAACTCGGCCATGTCAGCTTTAATTACAGAGATTGTCCTATCTTTGTAATATCACCAAAACCCGGCCACAGCTACGCTTTGCCTCATTCATCGTTCCAAGAGGATTTCATCATGAGTGAGCTGAATTTCGTGACTGTCGGCGACGGCACGCGCATCGCCTACCGCTTCGACGGCGACGCCGGGAAGCCGGTGCTGGTGCTGTCCAACTCCATCGCCACGACGCTGCAGATGTGGGACGGGCAGATCGGCGAGCTGTCCAGGCATTTCCGCGTTCTGCGCTACGACTTTCGCGGTCATGGCGGGTCGAGTACGCCAGTCGGCGCCTATTCGCTCGACCGGCTGGGTCGCGACGTGATCGAACTCATCGATGCGCTCGGCCTCGGGCGCGTGCATTTCCTCGGCCTGTCGCTGGGCGGTTTCGTCGGGCAGTGGCTCGGCATCCACGCGCCCGAGCGAATCGACCGGCTGATCCTGAGCAACACCTCGTCCCATCTCGGGCCGGCAAGCTATTTCGACGAGCGGATTGCCGTCGTGCGGCAGGCGACGGACATGTCGGACACCGCCGACGTGTTCCTCAACAACTGGTTCCCGGCCGACATGGTGGCGGCCAACGAACCCGTCATCGAGGAATTCCGCGCTATGCTGCTTGCGATCGACCGGCAAGGCCTGGCCGGCCTGTTCGCGGCGGTTCGCGATGCCGACCTTCGCCGCACTGTGGCGTTGATCTCCCGGCCGACGCTGGTGATCGCCGGCGAGCACGACACGGTGACGGCCGCGAGCCACAGCGAACTGATCGCGGCCGCGGTGCCCGGCGCGAAGCTTGTCGTGCTGCCCGCGGTCCACCTGTCGAACGTGGAATACCCCGCCGAGTTCATGCAGGCCGTGCTCGATTTCCTGCGCTGAGCCGGAGCACGGTGCCATGGGTACGTCTCATGGCTCCTTGCAGATCGGCAGCGGCTGCGCGGGCGGTGCCGGATGATCCTTCTTGTACTGGGCGATGACAGGCTCGAGGGTTTTTCGCGGCCAGAATTTCGGCGTCCCGATTTCCTTCAGGCAGGATGCGTTCCAGTAGGTGCCTGAAGCGGCATGGCCGCTCGCAACGGCGGCGATGTCGCGCGATTCCGGATAGATGTAGAGGGTCGTCGGGTTGTCTTTCACCATCGAGATGAGCTGCTTGGCATCGGCTGGGGACCAGCTGGTGCAGCCATTGCTGCGGCCGCCGGCATAGTCCACCAGCTTGCCGAACGGCACCATGCCATCGTGGTCGGCATAGGCGCTGTTCGGGGTCTTGCGCATGCACATGGTGCGCAGCACTTGCGCCGCATGGCCGCCGATCACGCGCTGCCTTGCGTTGGCGGCTTCGCCTTCACCGTCGAACTGGATGAAGGTGCGCTGGAAAGCCACGTCCTGTTTCGCGCCGGTGCGATAAAAGCCCTTGAACGAGGTTTTCGCTTCCTGGGTCATGTAGGCACCGCCGGCGGTCAGTTCCGAATCCATGGCATTGCCGAAGTTCTTTGCGCAGCGCCTGCCATTCGAAAAGTCCACGGTGCCTTTCAGGTTCCGGCCGCCGCCGTGACCCGACGAAATCGCACTGAACGACTGGCTGGCTTCGCACACGACATAATAGCGGCGCCCGAGCACGCCATTGCCCAAATCGCCGGGACGGGTGGCGTCCATGGCGAAGTAGCAGGGGTTCCGGACGGCGCCCTGCGCCACCTTCTTCAGGTAAAGCGCGCGCGCCCGCTCCAGCACCACTTGTGAAATCTGGCCATCGCCATTGCCGACATGGGCCTCCAGCCAGGCCGGAATGGCCGATGGCGCGGCAAAGGACCGGGCCGATGCCATCAAGGCCATGACGATGACGAGGAGGCCGAGGAGCGCAACGACACCCAAGGGGACAGATCTCAACCGCACCGGACCCATTCTCCTGTCGAAGCCGTTTGTGATTCCCAACGGTGAATCACCAGAGGACGATCATAAAATAGCATAATCATAAAACGCCGCGCGCCATCAGGCGAAACACATCTTGTTTAGCGCGCCGGCAAGTATGCGTGACAAGCCCGGGCCGACGCGCAACCTTCCAGGCGGCGAGCCCTTGAGGCGGATGCTTGCCTCGGTTATGCCGGCCGTGGTGGCAAGGAGCGCGGATCATGATCGAGATCGTCAAACCGGCGCTTGAACATCTGCCGTCCTACAAGGCGGCGCTCGAACGCGGGTGGTCGCCGGACAATGTGCGGCTCCTGGAGGCGACGCGCGAACAGCTCGCGGCCATAGAAGAAAATCCCACGGCGTTCCTCGCCGACCTCGATGATCCCGAGGCCAAGGGCGCGCCCATCACCTTGCCAGACGGCACACAAGTACCACGCCTGCCGGGCTTCCGTCGCTGGATCTGGGACGGCGAAGCGTCGGGCTCGATCGGCTTCCGCTGGCAAAAGGGCACGGCGGATCTGCCGCCGCACGTGCTTGGCCATATCGGCTACGCGGTGGTGCCATGGAAGCGGCGGCGCGGCTATGCCACGCAGGCCTTGCGGCTGATGCTGGACGAGGCGAGGGCGGTGGGCTTGCCCTATGTCGAGATTACCGCCAAGCCGGGCAATCCGGCCTCGCACAAGGTGATCCTGGCCAATGGCGGCAAACTCGTCGAGCGCTTCTTCGAGGACGCCGCCTATGGCGGGGTGGAAAGCCTGCGGTTCCGGATTGAGCTGTAGCCCTATCGCCTTTTGGCCTCGTCGCGCAGCCAGTCGGCGAGCGATGCGCGATGCGTGCCGGACCTGCCGGTGAAAGCCTCGGCGGACAGCATGGAGTTCAGCACCGCTTCCTGCGTCGCTTCCGCCGCCGCCTGGAAGAGAATGTCGATGCGTGCTTCGTTGAGCGCGAGCAGCGGCACCAGATCGCGGTTTTCATCGTGGTCGATAGCGTTGCCGGTGCTGAAGGCGATGGCGATGTCGCCGCTGCCATTGCCCCAGAAGGAACCGAGCCTGGCGATGCCGGCGCCCGCGCGGCGCGCCACGCGCTCCAGCTGACGGTTTTCGAGCGGCACATCCGTCGCCAGCACGACCATGATCGAGCCGCGTTCGGCCTCGGCCTGCCGCCTGGGGTCGGGCCGGCGCCCATCGGGCAGGACGAGGTCGCCAAGCCTGCCGAAATTCGACAGGACGAGAACGCCAAGATGATATCCGCCGCCAAGCGCGATCTTCCTGGACGCGGAGCCGATGCCGCCCTTGAAGCCGAAGCAGCTCATTCCCGTTCCGGCGCCGACATTGCCCTGTTCGACCGCGCCTTCACGGGCATCGGCCAACGCGGCAAGGGCATGCTCCTCCGATATCGCCATGGCCTGGATGTCGTTCAGCGGACCGTCATTGCACTCACCGACCACCGGATTGACGGTTCCGGTGGTGCGGCCGATCTCGGGGTTCTGGCGGATGGCGTCACGGATCAGCGCCGTGGCGCACGTACCGACTGAAAGCGTGTTGGTCAAGAGGATAGGCGTCTCGATGGTGCCGAGTTCCTCGACCTGCATCAGCCCGACGGTCTTGCCGAAGCCGTTGATGACATGGCATGCCGCCATCACCTTGCTGCGGAACAGGTTTCCGCCATGCGGCAGGATCGCGGTCACGCCGGTGTTGACGTCGCCGTCGCGCAGCGTGCAGTGACCGACGCGCACGCCGGGCACATCGGTGATCGCGTTGTGCGTGCCCGCCGGCAAGGTGCCGCAGGTCAGGCCGAAATCAGCGACGGTCCTTGCCATGTTATTCGGCGGCCGCCGGTACCGGCGGGCTGATGTCGCTGCGCCGTTCCCAGAGTTGGGAGATGACAGCCACGATGACGGCAACCGCCATCGCGAAGGCGCCAACAACCGGCAGGCTGCGATAGCCGTAGCCGGCATTGAGCATGGCGGCGCCCAGCGACGCGGCCAATGCGATGCCGATATTGAAGCCGGACGGGATAAGCGAGGCGGCGAGGCCGGAGGCGTCGGCCGTCCAGGACAGGATGCGGGTCTGGATCGGGGTGCCGATGGCGAAGTTGAGGCCGCCCCAGACGATTACCGCAATAACCATCGGCACGGGGTAGGGGCTGACGGCATAGATGATGGCCAGCGTCACCGCCTGCAGGGCGAGCATGGTGATCAGCGACGGCATCAGTTTCCAGTCCGACAGTTTGCCGCCGAGAAAGACGCCAAGCGTGGCGCCGACGCCGTTGAGCAGCAGCACCCAGGGCACCAGGTTTTCGTCGAGCCCTGTCACCTCCAGCAGCGTCGGGGTGATGTAGGTGAACAGGCAGAACTGGCCGAGCATCAGCATCAGCATCAGGATCAGCGAGGTCCAGACCTGCTGGCGCGCCAGCACGCGGACTTCGCTGGCAAGGCTCGCCGCCTTGGCCTGATATCCGGTGGTGCGCGGCAACAGGGCCGCCATGGCCAGAGTTGCCGCCACGCCGAGTGCGCCCATCACCCAGAAGGTCGCGCGCCAGCCCCAGATGTTGCCGATGGCAGTGCCGGCCGGCACGCCGATGACGTTGGAGACGGTGAGGCCCGACAGGATGACGGCGACCGCCATGCCGCGCTGGTCCTCGCGCACCAGGCCGACCGCGACCACCATGGCAACGCCGAAATAGGCGCCATGCGCGACAGCCACGGCAATGCGCAGCAACAGCATTGAGGTGAAATCGGGCGCCAGCGCGCAGGCCGCCTGGCCGATGGTGAAGGCGACGGCGAGGCCGAGCAGCAAGGTCTTGCGCGGCAAGGACTTGGTGGCGAGCGCCAGCAGCGGCCCGCCGATGGCGATGCCGCAGGCATAGCCGGAGACGAGATAGCCGGCGGAGGGAACCGAAACGCCAAGCCCATGCGCCACCTGCGGCAGCACGCCGGCGATGACGAATTCGGTGGTGCCGAAAGCGAAAGCGGCGATGAACAAGGCGATGAGCGGCAGCGACATGAAAAAGAAACCCTCGAAATACAGGGCTCAAACCATGGATAGCCGTGGCAGGCAATCCAGAAATTGTCGACGTCGCTTTAGCTTTTCTTGACCAGGTCCGTTGGTCACCGGTCCCGTCAGGTCGCGGACTTGCGTCCGTAAGGAATCTTCAGCCACGCCCGCTCATGAAAATAATAGAGCAGCGACTTGGTGACGACTTCGGTCATGCCGATGGCTGCCGCCAGCTTGATGCTTCCGGTCACCACCAGCGAGATGATCATCGTATCGATAGTGCCGGTCACACGCCAGGAAAGCGCCTTGGCGAAACTGCGCGAATGGGTGTCCATCGATTTCCTCCGGGTGGCATTAGATGCTTAGCCGACGGACGTGAGGATGAGCAAAGACTAATTTTGCCGTTGAAGCCGGAATACCGGAATCGTGTTCCCAAGTTGATGTCGATGCGGCAAATCCTTGCCGCCTCAGCTCGCCTTCAGCCTCGATCCCGTGAGCAGGCCGCGCTCTTCGAGCACGGGGTAGGCCATCGACGCCAGCAGCGAGTTGATCTGCTTCAGGTCGCGGATGGTGTCGAGGTGGATCGAGCTGGTTTCGATGCTTTTGGCGGTGCCTTCGCGCAGGCGCTGGAAATGGCTGGCGCTGGTTTCCTTCTCGCGGTCGCGCAACTGGTCCTTCTCCAGCACCAGCTGGCGGGCGGTCTCGGCATCGCGCGAGACCAGCACGTTGAAGGCGAGCCGGGCATTGGCCAGCACCGAGCCATGGAAGGCGCACAGTTCGCTCCAGCCTTCGTCGGTGAATTCCAGCCCGCGGTCGAATTTCTTCTTCACATGCACCAGCATGTTGCGCACGACGATGTCGCCGACCTGCTCGAGCTTGACGCAGGCGCCGATCAGTTCCTGGCATCGCAACGCCTCGTCTTGGGTCATCGGGTTCCTGGTGACCTTGGCGAGGTAGAGCTTTATGGCCGCGTGCCTGCGGTCGACACGGTCGTCGAGGGCCGCCAGCGCCTTGATCTTGTCCGAGTCGGCGTCCTCGTAGAGTTCGATGATGCGCTTGAGCATGATCTCGACCGTCTCGCAGACCCGCACCACTTCGCGCGTGGCGTTGGCCAGAGCCTGGCTCGGCACATCGAGCGCGCCTTCGTTGAGCGCCGACAGTTCGACGACGTCGAGCGTCGCGGCCGGCGCCGGCTTGGCGCCGAGCGCCACGATTCTCTCGGAGGCTCGGTAGACCAACCCGGCCAGCGGCAGGCCGGCAAGCAGGATGATCACGTTGAACAGAATATGAGCGTTGACGATCTGATCGGCCGCCGTCGCGCCGAGCAAGGCGACATGCGGCCGGAAGATCATGAACAGGATCAGTATGACCAGCGAGCCCAGTCCGCGCATCAGGAGGTTGCCGACCGGCACGACACGCACTTCGGGACTCGCCGAGCGTGTCAGCATCGGCGCGATCAGCGACGAACCGAGATTGACCCCGAGGATGAGGACGAGGCCGAGTTCGGGGCTGATCAGGCCGCGGCCGGCCAGCGTCGCCATCAACAGCACCGCCGCGATGCTCGACTGGAACAGCCAGGTGATCATTGCCGCCAGCAGATAGGCGGTGATGGAATCGCTGGAGAAATAATTGAGGATGACCGGCAGCAGCTGGCTGTTGCGCAGCGGCTCGGACGCCTGCCCGATCATTTCCAGTGACAGGATCAGGAGGCCGATGCCGACCAGGATGCGGCCGGTCTGGCGCCAGTCGCGCCGCTCGGTGGCCATGAACATCACCGTGCCTGATATCAGGCAGAGCGGCACCAGCAGCGTGAGATCGAAGGTCAGCAGCTTGACCACCAGAGCCGAGCCGATCTCGGCGCCACGCACCGCCAACTGGCCGGCGGCGCCCGAGACGATGCCGGAACCGGCGAAGGAGCCGACCAGCAAGGTGACCGCGGTCGAGCTTTGCAGCGCGATCGCAAGGCCGGTGCCGGCCAGTACCGCCATGATCGGGTTGCGCATGGTGGCGCGCAGACGATGGCGCAGCACGTCGCCATAGGCGCGCTCGACGCCGGTCTTGACCATGCGCGTGGCAAACAGCATCAGCGCCACGGCGCCGGCCAGATGCAGAAGGACGACCGAGCCGCTCATCGCGGCGCCTGGATGCGGGCGGGGCGCGCGCCGCGGGCAGCATGGCGACCGGTGGCTAAGGCGAGGGTAAGAATCATGGTCATGGCAGCCTTGGAATATAGCCGGAATATTTTAGCCGGATAATAAAAATTTGTCGATTTCAAGGGCCGCCGCGAGGCGACGGCCGGTGTCGGAAAATGGACGGGCCCGCAAATGGTTGCAGTGGCTGGAGCGGTGGATCGGCGGGATCTGCGGCACTGTTGGCGCCGGTCTTCGCGACGATGTTCAAATCTTTGGAATAAGCGGCGGAATTCATTACACAATTGTAATGGTGGCGTTCAGTTTCGGTTCATCCCCTGGCCGTTATTCCTCTGGCATCGACAACCAAGGAGACTTCCGATGAAACGCATTGTCCTTTCCACTCTTGCTTTCTCGATGCTGGCCGCCACCTCGCTCACCGGCCAGGCAGCGCCGATAAACGCGCCAGTGGCGCCGCAGTCGAACTACATGAAAGTCGATTGGCAGAAGCCTGGCAGGCATGTCGAGAAGCGCGTGGTGAAGAAGAAGGTCGTCGTGAAGCGCAATCACTGGCGCAATGGCCAGAAATATTCCGGCTGGAGACAGCACCAGCCGATCCGCGACTATGGCCGCTATGGCCTGCATCGTCCCGGCCGCGGCCAGGAATGGATCCGCGTCGGCAATGACTATGTGCTGGTCGGCATCCTCTCCGGCGTCATCTTCGGCGCGCTTGCCGCGCAGTAATCGTTGGCGAAAGCCGGCATCTCGCCGGCCTTTCGATGGGAGGCGGCCTCGCGAGGGTCGCCTTCTTTGGTTCGTCCTGCCCAGTCTCATGCCGACCCGCCTTGCCGGAAATATCACAATATGCGATATTTAAACGGTGAAGCGGGTCGTACTTCTGCCTTTGGCGGCAAAAGCGTTGCGAAAGCATCGGGTCGATGCCGAGAGGATTTTATCGAAGATCGAAACCTATGCCAGGGACGCGAGTACGCTTGCAAACAGCGTCAAGGCCTTGCAGGGATCTTCGGCCCTGCGCCTGAGGGTCGGCGACTATCGCGTGATCTTCGAAGAGACGGATCAAGAGATCATCGTGACTAAGATCGGACCGCGTGGATCGGTTTATGATTGAAGGAATGCCGGGATGAATAACATCGCCTATGTCACGACGCCAGGTGGCGAGGAACTGGCCATCCTGCCTCGCAGCGAACTGGAAGCCCTTCGTGAATCGCTGGAGCATGCGCAGGCGCTTGGCGGGTTTCGTGCCGGGCAGCTTCCCGGTCTTACGCCCGATGAAGCACGAGCACTTGTCGGCGCGGTCTCTCCGCTTGCTTTTTGGCGCAGATACCGCAAGCAGACCCAGGCTGTTCTCGCTGCCTCCGTGGGCGTGACCCAGAACTATCTTTCGGATATCGAGAACGGAAAGCGCGGTGGGGACGTCACGCTTTGGCTGCGGATTGCCCGCGCTCTCGAATTGCCCATCGAGAGTTTGGTCGACGACGGCGACTGATCGGCGGCACCGGAGGGTCGCGTTGCCCTGTGGAAACCGGGTATGGCCTCTATTGGGGGTCGTCTGAGATCGCGGGCATGATTATATGGTGGCGAAACGAGTTCCCCGATGCGCTTTCCGCCCGCCTTCCTCGACGAGATACGCGACCGCGTGCCGATTTCCTCTGTTATCGGCCAGCGCGTGGCGTGGGATCGCAAGAAGACCAACCCGTCGCGCGGCGACTATTGGGCGTGCTGTCCGTTCCATGGCGAGAAGAGCCCGTCCTTCCACTGCGAGGACAAGAAGGGCCGCTATCACTGTTTCGGCTGCTCGGTCTCGGGTGACCATTTCAAGTTCCTGACCGAACTCGAAGGACTGAGTTTTCCCGAGGCGGTCGAGAAGATCGCCGACATGGCCGGTGTGCCGATGCCGGTCCGCGACGAACAGGAAGAGCGGCGCGAGAAAGAACGCGCCAGCCTGACCGACGTCATGGAGATGGCGACGGCCTTCTTCCAGGAGCGCCTGCAAGGGCCTGAAGGCGCCAAGGCCCGCGCCTACCTGCGCGACCGTGGGCTGACACCGGCGACGCAGCAGTCGTTCCGGCTCGGCTTCGCGCCCGACAGCCGCAATGCGCTGAAGGAGCATCTGGCCGCCAAGGGTGTGCCGAAGGCCGATATCGAGGCCTGCGGGCTGGTGCGCCATGGCGACGACATTCCCGTCTCCTACGACTGGTTCCGCGACCGCATCATGTTCCCGATCCCGGATTCGCGCGGCAAGATCATCGCCTTTGGCGGCCGCGCACTGGCCCCCGACGCGCTCGCCAAATACATGAACTCGCCAGACACCGAGCTCTTCCACAAGGGCAATGTGCTCTATAATTTCGCCCGCGCCCGAAAAGCCTTGGCCAAGGGCGGGACGGTCATCGCGGTCGAAGGCTACATGGATGTGATCGCGCTGGCGCAGGCCGGCTTCGAGAATGTCGTGGCGCCGCTCGGCACCGCGCTCACCGAAAACCAGCTCGAACTGCTATGGCGCATGGCGCCGGAGCCGATGCTGTGCTTCGACGGCGACAAGGCCGGGCTGAAGGCGGCATGGCGGGCAGCCGACATGGCGCTGCCGTCAGTGCAGGCCGGGCGCTCGGCGCGCTTTGCGCTGCTGCCGGAAGGCAAGGATCCCGACGATCTGGTCAAGGCCGAGGGGCCAGACGCCTTCCGCGCCGTGCTGGCCGATGCGCGGCCGCTGGTCGACCTGTTGTGGATGCGCGAGACAGCGGGCGGCGTCTTCGACACGCCGGAGCGGCGGGCGGAATTGGGACAGACGCTGCGGGAACTCAGCAGCCGCATCCGCGACGAAAGCACGCGCTACCACTACCAGCAGGAAATGCGCGAGCGGGTGCTGAGCTTCTTCGGCTCCCAGCGCAATGCGCGGCAAGGTCGTCAGGATAACGGCCGGCCCGGCGAGCGCGGCCAGGGCAAGCCTGCGCCGGGCGGGCAATTCGCCAAGCCTGGTGGCGGCCGCATGGCGATCACCGAAAGCCTCGGCCAGTCGGCGCTGGTCAAGCGCGGCGAGGGAATGTCGGTGCGCGAGGCAACGATCATCGTCGCATTGATCAACCATCCCGCGCTGATCGACGAGAACTTCGCCCATGTCGAATTCCTCGATCTCGCCAATTCCGATCTGACCCGTCTGCATGCCGCCATCCTCGACGCGATGGCGCATGATATGGCCAATGACCGCAACGCCGTGGTGGCGACGGTCGAGCGCGCCGGCTGCGCCGAGATCTGGGAGCGGGCCGTCGGCCTGATCAGGCGGGCGCGGCAATGGCCGGCACTGGAGACGGCGGCGCTCGAGGATGCCCGCGACGCTCTGAACCAGGCGTTGCACTTGCAGCGTAGCGCGCGGACCTTACATAAGGAGCTGAAACAGGCGGAAGCGGCGCTCGAAGCTGATCCTTCGGATGAAAACTTCCGCCATCTGATCGAAATTCAGGCGCAATTTCAGGATGTACAAGCAACGGAAGCGCTGATCGAAGGATTCGGCGTTTCGTCGGGCAGGGCTGGACGAGCCTAAGTGCATGCGAGTGCGGAATGAAGGCGTTGCCATGCCTCCTTTTGGGGCGGGGCGCGCTAAGTCGGGTAATTGATTCGCTTTTTTCATGCGAATCATGCCAGAGCCGCTTGACCTTCGGACAGAATGGCGGAATCAGGACGATTCGAAACGTTAACCCGCACCCGCGTCGACGGGAAACAAGCGATGTGAGGTACTGGTCACTGGACAGGCAGCCCGCCTGCCACAGATATCAGGGTTAATCTGGACTTAATGCATGCCGCCCAAGAGTGGAACCCGGTTTTGGGGCGACGGCATGCACCAAACAAAAAGAGTGGATGCAGCTCATGGGCCGGGTGAAGCGCGTTTAGAAAAACGGGCGTATCCGATTTGACTGGTCCGAAAGCTGACGCGGCCCGATGGCCGGCCGCTAGGAGAAGATAAAGACTATGGCGACAAAGGAAAAGGAAGAGGTCGAGACCGAACGCGAAGGCGCCACCGATGGGCCCTTGCTCGACCTTTCCGATGATGCTGTCAAGAAGATGATCAAGGCCGCCAAGAAGCGCGGCTATGTCACCATGGACGAGCTGAATTCGGTGCTGCCTTCCGAGGAAGTGACCTCCGAGCAGATCGAGGACACGATGGCGATGCTGTCCGACATGGGCATCAACGTCGTCGAGGATGACGAACAGGGCGAAGAGGCCGAGGCCGGCGACACAGCCGCCGACGCCGAGGAAGACGCCAACGAGCTGGCCGAGCAGACCGGCACCGCGGTCGCCGCCACCACCACCAAGAAAGAGCCGACCGACCGCACCGACGACCCCGTGCGCATGTATCTGCGCGAAATGGGCTCGGTCGAGCTTCTGTCGCGCGAGGGCGAAATCGCGATCGCCAAGCGCATCGAGGCCGGCCGCGAGACGATGATCGCGGGTCTGTGCGAAAGCCCGCTGACCTTCCAGGCCATCATCATCTGGCGCGACGAGCTCAACGAATCCAAGATCCTGCTGCGCGAGATCATCGATCTCGAAGCCACCTATGCCGGGCCCGAGGCCAAGCAGGCGCCGGTGGTCGAGCGCGTCGAGGAGGCGCCCAAGGCCGAGGAAAAGCCGCGTCGCGGACGCGACGATGAAGACGACATCACCAATGTCGGCGCCGACACGCGCGGCATCGGGGATGACGACGAGGAAGACGAGGACGAGGCGAGCCTGTCGCTGGCGGCGATGGAAGCGGAACTCCGCCCGCAGGTGATGGAGACGCTCGACGTCATCGCCGACACCTACAAGAAGCTGCGCAAGCTGCAGGACCAGCAGGTCGAGAACCGTCTGGCCGCCGCCGGCACGCTATCGCCCAGTCAGGACCGCCGGCTGAAGGAGCTGAAGGACCAGCTGATCAAGGCGGTGAAGTCGCTGTCGCTCAACACGGCGCGCATCGAGGCGCTGGTCGAGCAGCTCTACGACATCAACAAGCGCCTGGTGCAGAACGAGGGCAAGCTTCTGCGCCTCGCCGAAAGCTATGGCGTGCGCCGCGAGGAGTTCCTGAAGGAATATCAGGGCTCCGAGCTCGATCCGAACTGGACGCGCTCGATCGCCAATCTGACCTCGCGCGGTTGGAAGGAATTCACCAAGAACGAGAAGGATGCGATCAAGGACCTGCGCGCCGAGATCCAGCACCTGGCCACAGAAACGGCGATCTCGATCCTGGAATTCCGCAAGATCGTCAATCAGGTGCAGAAGGGCGAGCGCGAAGCAGCGATCGCCAAGAAGGAAATGGTCGAGGCCAATCTGCGCCTCGTCATCTCGATCGCCAAGAAATACACCAATCGCGGCCTGCAGTTCCTCGACCTGATCCAGGAAGGCAATATCGGCCTGATGAAGGCGGTCGACAAATTCGAATACCGCCGTGGTTACAAGTTCTCGACCTACGCGACATGGTGGATCCGGCAGGCGATCACGCGTTCGATCGCCGACCAGGCGCGCACCATCCGCATTCCGGTGCACATGATCGAGACGATCAACAAGATCGTGCGCACCTCGCGCCAGATGCTGCACGAGATCGGCCGCGAGCCGACGCCGGAGGAACTGGCCGAAAAGCTCGCAATGCCGCTCGAAAAAGTGCGCAAGGTCTTGAAGATCGCCAAGGAGCCGATCTCGCTCGAAACGCCGGTCGGCGACGAGGAGGATTCGCATCTGGGCGATTTCATCGAGGACAAGATGGCGATCCTGCCGATCGATGCGGCGATCCAGGCCAATCTGCGCGAGACCACCACGCGCGTTCTGGCCTCACTGACGCCGCGCGAGGAGCGTGTGCTACGCATGCGCTTCGGCATCGGCATGAACACCGACCACACGCTGGAAGAAGTCGGCCAGCAGTTCTCGGTCACCCGCGAGCGTATCCGCCAGATCGAAGCCAAGGCGCTGCGCAAGCTCAAGCACCCGAGCCGGAGCCGCAAGCTGCGCAGCTTCCTCGATAGCTGAGTTCATTTCTATCTATCACGACGAGTTAAGGGCGCCGGTTGGCGCCCTTTTTGTTTCAGGCGTCAGAGCAACGGCACGTTCAGCAGTGCGCCCTTGACGATGATTCCGCCCCGATCGCCGATCTCGATCGAGCCATAACGCTGCCTGAAGCTCTCGGGCAGCGGACGGTCGCCGGGGACCGACAGCCACAGGCGCAGCATATGGCGCCGCCTGTCGGGGTCCGGCCAATCGCGAAAGCCCATGCGATCGTGAAGCAGCGAATGATTGTAGACGAACTGCATGTCGCCCGGTCGAAGCCGCATCGACAGATTTAGCTTCGGGTCATTGGCGAGGCTGTCGAAGAGATCCAGCGCTTCGACATGGGCGGCGGTGAGCCGCATGGCATCGGGAAAGCGTTGCGCGCTGTCGATGTACTGGCGCTGATAGATGCCGGTCAGCAGTCCGGCATGCCAGTTGAGTACGGGGATTTCGAAATAGGGCTTTTCGCCTTCCGGGATCTCGCCGCGCCGGTCGGTGGCAATCGGATCAAACAGCAGGGGAACCAGATCGGGCCGTCTTTTGCGCATCTCGTTGTAGATCGTCACCGTGCTGACCAGCAGGGACTCGCCGCCTTGCATGGCATCGCGCAGGCAGAGCAGACCGACGACGTCGGCGGAGTCGGTGTGAAATGTCTGGCGTTCCGACGTCTGGTAAATGCGCGTCGTGACGTCCCTGGCGTCGGCGCCGATGTCGCGGACATGGCCGAGGATATGGCCCTGGGCATTCTGGGACCGAGCGCTTCCCAGATGGGCGCCAACTCCGCAGAAGATCGTTGCCGCCATCTCGGCGGAATAGCTTTCGACCGGGAGACCGCGCAGCACCTCGAATCCAATGCCTGCAATCAGTTTTTCGCGAAGGGCCGCAAGACGGCCGGCCAGACGAGGCAAAGGGAAATCCGCCTTGGTAAGGCCGCTGAGATCGTGCGAGCCGGCAAGAAAGCCGGTCGCGGCAACTTCCAGTTCCACGACATCCTGCGGGCCCAGTTCGACCAGCCACTTTTCAGGATGCTTCGCCATGTACTCGCCGGTCCAGGCGGCGGAAGTTTCGATCTGTTCCGGCGGCAGGTCTATCGTCTCGCGCATGAAGCTCTCCTGCGGCTGGGTCGGTCACGGACGTTTTGCCGGGCTCACGCCACGACGGAGATTGCCGCAATCAAGCGGGTTTTTAAACCGGCTTCAACTGGCCGCGCTCACTCTGCAATGGGTGTCGGCGCGGTAGTGCTTGCGGGACGTGGGCAGCGGGAGGATAATCCGACGTCGGATGCATTTTTCGGGCGACAACCCCGGCAGCCCGCCCCGGTCGAGGCCGTGTCGATACGGCCTGAGTGCCGTGCTCCGTGGCCCCGGAGGGAGGTGTGCCATGACAAGCTACATCGTGCTGATGAACTGGACGGAGCAGGGCGCCAGAAATGTGCGCGATTCACCGAAGCGGCTCGATGCAGCCAGGAAGCAGCTGGGCGAAATGGGCGGATCGTTCAAGGCGTTCTACCTGACCATGGGCGAGTACGACATGGTGGCGGTGGTCGAGGCGCCCGACGACGCGGTCCTGGCGCGTTTCTCGCTGATGCTGGCGGCGGCCGGCAACATCAGGACGCGGACGATGAAGGCCTTCCCCGAATTCGCCTATCGCGAGATCATCACCTCGCTTGGATGATGATGTTTTCGCGGACAGCCCGGTCAGGTGCCGCCTCAACGGCACTCGACCCGGCGCGCGTTCCGACAAATCTGACAGTTGCCTCGGGACAGGACGCCTCGCCGTGGTAGACATGCGGCCGAGGAGAGATCGCATGAAGAAAGTCTCGATATTGGCTGCCAGCCTCGCTTTGTTGTCCTTGATGCCGATCGACGCCGGCGCCGCCGCGCAAAAACCGGTCGGCATGGCAAATCCCGCATCGCTCCATTGCGGTGCGGTCGGCGGCCGCTTCGTGGTCAGGAAGGACAAGGCCGGCAACGAATACGGCTTTTGCCGCCTGCCCAACGGTCGCCTGTGCGAGGAGTGGGCGCTGTTTCGCGACAACAAGTGCGTCGGGCCGAAGGCGGCGATGCGCGGCAAGTGACTGGTAGCGGAACCACGCCTTTGCTGACCGTCTGGTACAACACGCGCTGCCCGGTCTGCGATGCCGGTATCGGCAGACAGAAGCGACGGCTGGTCGAGGCCGTGAAGGCCGGACGGGTCGAATTTCGCGACATCAACCTGGAGCCGCATGCGCTGTCGTCGCATGGCGTCTCGCTGGAGGACATCCGCTGCCGGCTGCATGCCATCGATGCCGAGGGTAGGGTGCTGGTCGGCGCCGACGTGGCGATCGCGGTCTGGCTGTTGACGCCGGGCGAGGGCTGGCTGGCGAGCCTGTTCGGCAATCGGCTCATGCTGCCGCTGACCCGCCATGCCTATGATCGCTTCGCCGATCTGCTCTACGGCTGGAATCGGCGCAAGGGCCGCTGGTAGCGGTCTCGCTGGCCGGACATTCGTTGACCCGGAACTCTCAGCGTTCAAAAAAAAGTCATCGCGGCGTATCCATCTAGCGGACCTTGCGCCGGACCCTAGTTCTGCATGCAAGGGCCTCGTGGCCCCCGTCCATGGCTTTGCCGGCCGTCCGGCAAGAAGGATGCATAAAAAAAGAAAATCGGAACTTAGGGAGATCGACCATGATCGCTGATCATGAATACACCAATCGTGGGCAGGGCTTCGCGGCCACGCGACGCACCCTGCTGCAAATCGCGCTGGGCGCGGGTGGCGCGGCCTCGCTGGCGGCGCTGGCCGCCTTGCCGGCCTCCGCGGCGGCAGACGCTACGCAGGGCGACTTTCCCCAACACAAACCGTGGAAGTTCGTCTTCGTCAACCATGTCACCACGAACCCATTCTTCGTGCCCACCCAATACGGGATCGCCGATGCCTGCGCGCTGCTCGGCTGCTCCTATCAGTGGACGGGCTCACAGCAATCCATCGCCTCCGAGATGGTCAACGCCATGAACACGGCCATCGCCGCGGGGGTCGACGGCATTGCCGTCTGCCTCGTCGACGAGCACGCTTTCAACGAGCCGGTGAGCAAGGCGCTCGCGGCCGGGATTCCTGTCTTCGCATACAACGCCGATGCCAAGGGCAATGCCCGGCTCGCCTATGTCGGCCAGGATCTGTATCTTGCCGGCAAGGCGCTTGGAGAGCGTATCGTAAGCCTGGTCGACGAGGGCGAGGTGGTGGGTTTCATCGCCACGCCCGGCCAGCTCAACATCCAGCCGCGTCTCGATGGCGCCGCCGACGCGATCAAGGCTTCAGGCAAGAAGATCACTTTCACCCAGATCGCCACCGGACCGACGGTCAACGAGGAGGTGTCGCGCGTCGATGCCTATTATGTCGGCCACAAGGACGTGAAGGGTATATTCGCCGTCGATGCCGGCAGCACCATGGCGGTCGGCAAGACCATGGAGAAATACGGTCTGCACGCCAATGGCGTCAGGGCCGGTGGCTTCGATCTCCTGCCCGCGACGCTGGACGCCATCGCCAAGGACCATCTCGACTTCACCATCGACCAGCAGCCCTATCTGCAGGGCTTCTACGCGGTGATGGAGATGTTCCTGTTCCAGATGTCGGGCGGGCTTACGGGCCCGGCCGACATAAACACAGGCCTCAAATTCGTCACCAAGGACAGCGTCCAGCCCTATCTGAAGACGCAAAGCCGCTACGAGGGCAATGCGAGCAAGCAGATGCTGATCGAGCGCTCGGGCGCCATCGGCGGTTGAGGGCGAGCCCATGGCCGACGATGCCCGGCATTCTCCGGCCGGCGAAGGCCGGCTCCCCGACGACGCCGTGAAGGGAGCCGACGCCGCACCGCGCCGCGGCGCCTGGAACCTGGCCGCGACGGCTGTCTTTCGGTACCGCGAAGCCAGCATCGTCATTGCCGGCCTGCTGCTGGTGATCTATTTTCAGTATTCCAGCGCGGCCTTTCTGTCGCCGGCCAACCTCGAAAACCTCGTCCAGTTCACCGCCACCACCGCCATCATCGCCGCTGGCGAGGTGATGGTGCTGGTGTGCGGGGAACTGGACCTGTCTGTGGGCATGGTCTATGCGCTGGCACCCTTCCTCATGTACTTCGCCATGGCTGGCGGCGCACCGCCATGGCTCGCGGTGGTCGCGGGGCTCGCGGCGGCGGCATTGGTGGGCGCGATCAACGGTTTCCTCACCACGCTGTTGCGCCTGCCTTCCTTTGTCACGACCCTCGGCATGCTGTTCTTGATCAACGGTTTCACCTTGACCATTTCCGGCGGCTTTCCGGTGCAGCCGCTGGCGGGCGAACTCTTCACCCAGATTTTCGGCGGCAACCCCTGGGCGGAATTGGCCTGGGCGCTGGCGATCGCGATCGGCCTGCAATTCGTGCTGATGAAGACGCGCTGGGGCCTGCACACCGTCGCCACCGGCGGCAACCCGACTGGCGCCGCCGAGGTCGGCATCAAGGTCCGGCGCATCAAAACCGGCAATTTCATCCTGTGCAGCATGCTCGGCGGCTTTGCCGGGATGCTCGATGCCTTCCGTATCGGCTCGATCGACCCGCTGGCCGGCGGCAGCGAGATCATGTTCGCGGCGATCGCTTCGGCCGTCATCGGCGGCACATTGCTGACCGGTGGACTCGGCACCACGGTCGGCGCCTTCCTCGGCGCGCTCGTGCTGGCCATTCTGAAGGACGGCTTCACCTTGCTGGGCGTCAGCGCCTTCACCTTCGACATGATCCTAGGCGCGGCTATCCTGGCGACAATGACGGTGAATATCCATCTCAGCCGGCTGCGCGACCAGGGAGGCGGATAATGGAACAAGAGGCGGTTTCGGGCGAATTGATGCGGGCCGAGCACATCGCAAAGCGTTTCGGCCAGGTCACGGCGCTGCGCGACGTCAATCTGCGGCTGAAACGCGGCGAGGTGCTGGGATTGCTCGGCGACAACGGCGCCGGCAAGTCCACGCTGATGAAGATCCTTACCGGTTTCCTCAAGCCCACGAGTGGACAGCTCTATCTCGACGGCGTGCCCGTAACGCTGAGTTCGGTCGCGCATGCACGCAGCCTCGGCGTAGAGGCGGTGTACCAGGACCTGGCCCTGATCAATGAGCTGAATGTCTACCGCAACATGTTCCTGCAGCGCGAGGCCGTGTTCGGCGGCCCGCTTGGAATCCTCGACGACAAGGCCATGCGCCGCGCGGCGCTGGCGCAACTGGAGCGCATGGGTGTCAACATCCCTTCGGTGGATGCCGAGGTGTCCCGGCTGTCGGGCGGCCAACGCCAGGCGATCGCCGTCGCCCGCTCGGTCTACCAGAAAGCCAGGATCCTGCTGCTCGACGAGCCGACAGCGGCGATGGGCGCAAAGGAATCGGCACTGATCCTCGATCTGATCCAGCAGCTGAAGGAGGGGGGCGATGTGGGCATCATGATCATAGCGCACAACTACGCCCAGATCTTCGACGTCTGCGACAGGATCAACCTCATCGAGGGTGGGATCATCGTCTTCGACAAGCCCACCTCCGAGACCTCCGTCCAGGAACTGACGGATCTCGTGGTCCGCGAATACCGCAACGCGCGCAAGGGCGTGAGGGGTCGATAGCTTCCTCCACTGGCGTCACTCTCAGATACATCGTAAGATATATCTTGACTCGATCGACCGGCGAGCCTAATTAAGATATATCGTAAGATAGAACTTTAGGAGCGATCAATGCACAATCATTCCGACCACCATCATTTCGGCGAGCGCATGTTCATGCACATGGCCGGCAAGTTCGGCGGCAAATTTGGTGGCAGAGGAGGCGGCGGCTTCGGTCCGTTCGGGGGGAGGGGCGGCGGGCGCGGCCCAGGCGACATGTTCCGCGCCGGACGGATGCTCGCCGATGGTGACCTCAAGCTGATCACGCTGTCGCTGCTGGCGGAGGCGCCGCGCCACGGCTACGACATCATCAAGGCGCTGGAAGAGCGTACTAGTGGCATCTACAGCCCGAGCCCGGGCGTCGTCTACCCGACGCTGACCTTCCTGGAAGAGGCCGGCTACGCTGTCTCGTCGAGCGAAGGCAACAAGAAGGTGTTCTCGATCACCGAGGCCGGGCAGGCGCATCTGGCCGAGAACCGCGAGATGATCGACGGCGTGCTCGAGCATCTCGAACGCTTCGGCCGCAAGATGGCCAAGGCGCGCGAATGGTTCGGCTGGAACGACGATGGCGAGGATCGTCGCGGCGGCCGGGGTGGCCGTGGCGAGCGCTCGGAAACGCGCGACGAATTCCGTGCCATCCGCCACCGGCTGCGCGCCGCACTCGGTGACATCGTCGATGCCCCGGCGGAAAAGCAGGCCGAGGCGATGAGCATCCTCGAAGCCGCGGCAGACGCGCTGGAAGCGCTGACGCACCGGTGATCTCGTGATGCCCGCGTCTCTTAAAAGCTCAACAGACAAGCCCGGGGAGACCCGGGCTTTTCTCGTCAGGCCATTGTCGGCATCATTCCTTGCCGACATATTCGCTGATCAGCTTTTCATTGCGCGCTTTCTCGATCTTGGCGGTGGTCTCGGCGGAGATGCGCTCGTCGGTGCGGTACTTGACCAGGTTCACCAGGCTGCCGGTCAGCAGCAGGATGCCCATGGCCCAGTAGCCCTTGGTCGACAAGTCGACCGGCGCCAGCCACAGCGACAGGCCGAGCATGAAGTAGGCGGCGCCCACCGAGACGGTGTTGAACATGATGTAGGTCTGATTGCTGTTCATTGTCGTATTCCTTTGATTGGATCGAAGTTGGGTTTGATGTGCAGGTCAAAAATATTCAGTTGATGGTTTTCAGGCGCTCGAGCACGTCCTTGGCGCGCACCTTCACCGCCGGGCCGTGTCCGGCGTCGGCAAGGCGGTCGCGGATCGCCTCGTGACGCAGCTCGCCGTCGATCTCATCGAGAATGCCGGCCTCCTCGAACGGATCGCTGCCTGCCTTGATGCGGGCCAAAAGCTCTTCGGCGTCGTTGAGGCTTGCCGAATGGCCGATCGACCTGACGAGGCGTGACTGCGCCTTGCGCTCGGCATCGATGGCCCGGGCCGAGATCATGCCCTGGTTGAGGTCGATGATGCGACGGTGCGCCCGCTCCACCGAAACGCGCATCCGCAAGGTCTTTTCGCCAAGGCTCTGCACCGTGGCGCGGCGGACCTCGCGTTCATTCTCCAGTTCGGCGATGGCCGCGGCACCGCTCTCGGCCAGTCCGCTGTTGCCGGCGGCCAGTGCGCTGATGGTGCGTGCCTCCAGGTCGGCGTGGCGGCGATCGAGATGCTCGAGGCCGGCCTGCTCGGCACGCTGGCGCACGATCAATGAGGCGAGTGTCTGCTTGGCGGCGGCAAGTCCCGCCTCGGCATCGCGGATGCGCTGCGCCAGAAGGTCGATGGCGAAGCGATCCTTGAGGCCGTCCTCGGCCCGTGCGCCGGCGCCGTCGAGCAATGTTCTGATCAGGCTAAGCATGGTTCTTCTCCCTTCGAAGTTTTGGTGAACGATGTTCACAAACTCAACTTAGCAGGAAATGAACTGTGTTCAAGACGATTTTGAACACTGTTCACGATATCCGGGATATGGTAAACGAAGGGAAATCGGGGGTTCGAAAAAGCGTGCCATCAAAAGCACGCGCATCCAAAGGACTTATATGGCGCTGGACAAGGAAGAGACGGGCGAGCGGGTGCTGGCCATTGCCGAGACGCTGCTCGACGAAGGCGGCATGGACAATCTGAAGGCGAGGACCATCGCCGAACAGGCGGGCATCTCGGTCGGCTCGGTCTACAATCTGTTTTCCGATCTCGACGGCGTGCACCGCGCCGTCAACATGCGGCTGCTCGACCGGCTGGGGGTCGCGGGCGCGGCGGCGATGGCCGATCTTGGCAGGCGCGGCATTACCGACGTGCGCCAACGGCTGATGGCGCTGGCCGGCGCCTATGTTCGCTTCGTCGAGGCGCATCCCGGCAGCTGGCCGGCGCTGCTTGCCTTCAACCGGCGGCGTCCGGTGCTGACCGAGCCCGACGTCTATGAGGCAAGGCTCGACCAGTTGTTCGAGATCATCGCCAGCGTCCTTGCCGATGGCGGCTTCGATCTCGACGAGGACACGCGCCGGATCGCCGCGCGAACCCTCTGGTCAAGCGTGCATGGCATCGTCACCAGCGGGTATGCGGGGAGGTCCGAGCGCCGGCAGGCCGACGAGATCGACCGGCAGATCGAGCTCCTGGTCGCCGTCTTCATCAGGGGGCTGGAACGCGGCGGCACATTCGCGCATGCTGGGAAGACAACGTCGTGAATCGCATACCGACGGCGATCGCAGGCGACAAGGAGATCTGAGCGATGTCTTTTCTGAAACGTCTTTTCGGCGGCGGCGGCGAAGCGGCCGAGCCTGGAAGTGCCGCGCCCGCCAAGCAGGTCGAGCACAAGGGTTTTACGATCAGCGCCACGCCCTACAAGACAGAAGGTCAGTACCAGACGTGCGGCATCGTCTCCAAGGAAATCGACGGCGTGGTGAAGGAGCACAAATTCATCCGCGCCGACCGTTTCGCCGGGCTGGACGACGCCGTCGACATCTCGATCAAGAAAGGCATCCAACTCGTCGACGAACAGGGCGATCGGATTTTCGGGTAAGGGTCGGCCGTTTCCGAAAAGGCGCGGATTGTGCGTGAGGCGGGCTTACAACCTCGAGCACTCGTGAAGCGCTCGAGGTCCTTGGCCGCTGTGCCATCCCAGGCGAGTATTATCCGCGCTTTTGGATGACGCCGTAGAGCACGTTGCGGTTCTCACCGAAATACACCTGCGCCTCCACGGTGTTGCGGTCGACGCTGGCATTGATAATGTTCCACATGTCGACTTCCGACCGCAGCAGCAGCACCCAGTCCATGAACGTTTCCCAATACCCCGCGCCGGAACTGCCTTCGGCGTAGTTGGCGAACAGGAATATCCCGTTCGGCTTCAGCATCTGCAGGCAGGTCTTGGTGAGTTTCACAGCGACGTTGTGCTGGAGGTAGTCGTAAAGGCCAGAGGCGTAGATGAAGTCGAACTTGCCCAGCTTGTGGCCTCTCGTGAGCATGGTTCGCACCGAACCGTCGATGGCTTGGACCGCGGTGCCCTGGAAGTCGCGCGCGATCAGTCCGACGCTCTGGGGATCCTGGTCGAGCGCGACCCAGCGCTTGAGGCGGCGCTCGGCCAGGGCGGCCGAACGGTTCGCTTCGCGCAGATGGCCGGCCGCGATCGCCAGGACTTCGGTTTCCGGTCCATTCTTGGCCGCAATCTCATCGACATAACGGGTCAAGAGATCGCGCCGTTCCCGCGCTGCGATGGACGACGGCACGTCCTTGGTATGGCTGTAGAGTGCCTTGCCGATCTCCGAGGCGCTTGCCACGCTCTCGGCCACGTGCGGGTCACAATAGATGTAGTCAAGCAACTGCGCGTCGCCGGAATAACCCCTGGGTTTGGTGAAGGACCAGCGCGTAAGCGGATCCTCGAGAAAATATTTCATGACCGGATGGTTCTGCACCACCGGTATCAAGGCTTGCCAAACGTCGGGATGAACCTTGGAGCGCGTCGCGCTGAGGTGCGACGTCAGGCGACGCGTGATCTCGGCGGGGTCCTTGTGTTGTTCGATCTGCTGCTGTGTCGCGTGAAGAATGAGTGCAAGCTCGGCGCGGGCGGTTTCGAACGCTTCGCCGTGATGCTCGATCTTTCCTCGCGGTAGCCCGCCGGCGATCGCCTCCGCAGTGATCAGACTCTGGCCATCAAAGACAGTTTGCACACCAAGGCTCCATAGTTAACAGTCAGTTAACTTATTGCTTAGAATACTCGATTTGCCAATGTCGGCTCGCAGGCATTTTATCGGTATGATTAATTTCCCGCTAACCATGTCAATTCTTTGGGGTTTTTAAGGAGGGGATTCCGGGTTCGAGTTAACGGAAACTTGTCCTGCGTCGTTGCATTTGACTGCGCGGCAAGACGTGTCGCGCCCAAGGAGTCGGTCTGCGTTGGGGGCAGAAGCTGGAAAAGAATTCGGAACGCGAAATGCCGCTCAGCCGGGATTCGTCGTGAACGAACGCGTGTCATCCAGAGTGGCGGATGCCGTGGATGCGGAACCGCACGATCCGCGTCAGGAGTTGGGGGCGGTCGAACTTCGTATCCTTTACCGCAAGGAAGCTGAAGCGACGCGAAGAATGGAAACCAGGCCAGGGCTTTGGGTCGCCGTTGCCATCTATCTGCTGTTTTCGGCAACGGATCTGCTACTCATTCCTGACGTTGCAGCCTACACGATCGAGGCGCGCTTCGCGGTCGGATTGACCGTGCTTTTGACCATGGAGGCACAGCGTCGCCGGGGAGCCGGAGGGGAATGGCTTGATATAACCTGCGCCGCGGCCATTATATTTGGCTATCTCGGTTGGCTATGCCCGGCGGTTTTGTCTGCAGATAAGGAAAGCGTCTCTTACTATATGATCTTCGGCACCATTTTCATGATGGGGGCCAATCTCTTCTTCACATTCAGATTCAAGTTATCTATTGTAACCTCCGCTATAATCTTGTGCGTATTGTACATTGTGAACTATTTCGTGCCTTCTACGTCAACGTACAAGATAATATTGGGAATTTTCTATATATCGTGCTTCATCTTTACCTCTTATGTGAACTGGAAACTGAACGAAGAGCGCTACAACGTCTTCCTCAACGCGCGGGAAGCCAAGATCCAGCACAATGAGGCCACCGAGCGCGGCAAGGCCCTGCTCAGGCTGTCGCGGACGGATCCGCTGACTGGTCTGGAGAACCGGCGCGCGATCGACGAGAAACTGCGCGACTACTGGAATGACTGGCAAAAGCTTGGCCATGGTTTTGCGGCGATCCTCATCGACGTCGATTTCTTCAAGAAATTCAACGACTGCTATGGCCATCAGGAAGGTGACCGTTGCCTGATCCAGGTCGCCGATGCGCTCAGTGAGCTGATCAAGCAATATGATGGTTCCATCGGCCGCTATGGCGGTGAGGAATTCATCGTCCTAGCCCGCATGGACAGGAAAGACCAGGTCGCGGATCTGGCGGAAGCCATTTGCCGCACGATCGAGAACCTGGCGATCGCGCACGAGTTGCGGCGGGATGGCGTCGCGATCGTGACGGCGAGCGTGGGCGCGGCGTTCACCAGGAAGCAGACCGCCGCCAAGCTGGAGAAGATCATCCACGAGGCCGATCGAGCGCTCTATCTGGCAAAAGCCAGCGGCCGAAACTGTGTCCGGCTGTTCGATCCGACCGACCCCCAAAGCAGCGACGAGAGCGAGAACCTCGCGGCTTTGCTGAAGATCGCGATCGGCCAGGATCTCGTTTCGCTCGTCTATCAGCCCATCGAGGACGTCGCGTCGGGCAGGGTCGATGCGGTGGAGGCGCTGATGCGCCTCAAGATGTTCGACGGCACCTTGGTCCCGCCGAGCCTGTTCATTCCCGTCGCGGAGCGAACCGGCGCCATCCTCGAGCTCGGGCGTTGGGCAATAAGGACCGTCTGCGCCGAGATCCTGGCGCAGGATCACGTGCGCGTCGTCAGCGTCAACGTCTCGCCGATCCAGCTCAAGACACCCGGCTTCGCTACATCGGTCGCGACCATTCTGGGCGAGACCGGCGTAACCGGAAACAGGCTGGCCTTCGAGATCACCGAGGGGCTGGAGATGGAGATGCACTCCGACATCCTGCGCTGCATCAGCGACCTTAAGCTGCTCGGCATCAGGATATGGCTCGATGATTTCGGGACGGGCTTCGCCGGCCTTTCGTGGCTTCGCCTCATCGATTTCGATACGGTCAAGATCGACCGCTCGTTTCTCCACGACTGCGGCACCCCCAAGGGCATGGCGATGCTGCAGGACATCATCGCGCTGGTCAGAAATCGCGGCCACAAAATCCTGGTCGAAGGGGTGGAGACCGAAGAGCAGATGCTCCTCATGCGCCAGTTCGGCATAGACAAGGTCCAGGGCTTTCATGTCGGCCGCCCGGCTCCGGCCGCGAATTTCCAGGCCAAGCGGGCCATTCAAAAGCGGCCGTTCACGGTTCTCAAGTCGGCGTGACGGCTAAGCAGGCGGTGGCTTGACCGGCCATCGGCCATCAAGCGCCCGTTTGTTACCTGGCCACGATTGCCGTCCGGCCGTGCCTACAGCATGTCGCGGCGAACAGGATTCGCCCGACCTGCTGTAAGCTTCTGATTTTATGCATGTCGTTATCCCGGAACCGAGGACACTTGCGGGCGACATGCATTATGCCGGCTGCAACGCCCTGCGTGGCAGCGGCGGGAAGGCGATGGCTATGCCCGCGGCGCCCAGACCGATGAGAGCCGAGCCGATGAACAGCCAATGGTAGCTGGCATAGGCGTCGAAAATCATGCCGCCGGCAAGCGGCCCCAGCGCCATGCCGAGGCTGGAGAGCATGGTGGCGGCGCCGAACACGGTGCCGAGGATACGCTGGCCGAAATATTCGCGCGCCAGCACCGCGTAGAGCGGCATGACGCCGCCATAGGTGGCGCCGAAGATGACGGCCAGCATGTAGAACTGGTCGAGGCGGCTGATCGAGAGATAGGCGGCAATGACGATCGCCTGGATCGCCAGCCCCGCGATCAGCACCGGCTTGACGCCCAGCCTGTCGGCCAGCACGCCGTAGAGCAGCCGCCCGCCCAGGCCAGCCAGACCCTCGACACTGTAGATCGAGACAGCGGCCATCGGGGCGACACCGCACAGCATGGCGTAGCTGACCATGTGGAAGATCGGGCCGGAATGGGCCGCGCAGCAGGCAAAGAAGGTCAGCCCCAGCACGATGAATTGCGGCGAGCGCAGCGCCTGCCCGACCGTCAGGCCGGCACCTTCGGCTATCGGCGACGCGGCCGCATCGGAGGCGGCGGGCTTCGGTGGCTGTCGCACCAGAAGGACGGCGGGCAGCAGGAGCACCCAGGCCATGAGGCCGATGTCGAACATGGCCGTGCGCCATTCATAGGTGGAGATCAGCCAGCGGGCCAAGGGCGAGATCGTCATCGGCGCCACGCCCATGCCGGCCGAGACCAGCGATACGGCCAGCCCGCGATTGGTGTCGAACCAGCCGGATGTCAGCGCGATCATCGGCGCGAAGAAGGCGCTGGCCGCGAGCCCGACGAGCACGCCATAGGTGATCTGGAAGGTGAGAAGCGAACCGGCGCGGCTTGCCAGCACCAGTGCCAGCCCGAGCAGCACGGCACCGATGGTGACGACGATGCGGGCGCCGAACCGGTCGGACAGGGCGCCCCAGGCGAAGCCGCCGAGGCCCATCACCAGGAAATTGAGCGTCATGGCGCTCGAAATGCCCGCGCGCGACCATTGCGTGTCGATCGCCATCGGCTCGAGGAAAATCGCCAGCGAAAACATCGTGCCGATGGCGACACAGGACATCAATGCGCCAGCCGCGACGATGACCCAACGATAGGAAAGGTTCATGTTTCTTCTCCCAGCCGGGTGCAGGATCGATCTTTCGACGCCGCCCGGCTATTCCGGTTGCGTCCGAAGGACGTTCGAGGCGTGCTCGGATCGACATTCCAGATGGAAATTTTTATAGGGCCAGGCGATGGCATGCGCCTCGTCAAATGCGCTGACGATCCACCGACGCGAGACCTTTCAAAGGCTCAGATCGGCAGTTCCGATGTATACTTGATCGTCCAGCTGGGAACGTCGGTCTTGACGTTCTGCACGCCCTTGATGCGGCTCAGATGCTCCGACTGGAAACGGCGATAGTCGTTGATGTCAGCCGCTACCACGCGCACCAGGGCGTCGCAGTCGCCGAGCATGAGATAGCATTCCATCACTTGCGGCAGCTTGGCCACCTCGGTGGCGAAATGTTCGATCGTGTCCTCGTCCTGCGTCTTCAGCCAGATGCGGGTGAAGAAGGTGAGACCCTTGCCGATGCTGGCCGGATTGAGCACGGCGACATAGCGGTCGATGACGCCGGCTTCCTCCAGAAGCCTGACGCGCCGCAGGCAAGGCGAGGGCGACAGGCCGACCTCATTGGCCAGATCATTGTTGGCCATGCGGCCGTCGCGCTGCAACGCCCGCAGGATGCGTTTGTCGATCTCGTCGAGCGTCATGGCGTTGAATTCCATTTTCCTGCCGATATCTGACACTGAATGCCAAAATTTGGCGAAAGACAACAATCTTCGCAACCAAATTGCCGAGAGGTGTAGGTATGTTTTGCCTCTGACATCACAGACTTCAAACGCAGGGCAGGGCGGCTGTGAGGCCGGCCTATGGCAGACCATGAGCATTTCACAGGCAGTCGAAACAGCCGGCAATGGTTCGGAATCCGAGTTCCGCCGGGGCGTGGCGTCCTGCGCGCCTGTGCTGCTCGGCACCATCCCCTATGCGCTGGTGCTCGGCGCCCAGGCCACACAGAAAGGGCTGAGCACGGTCGAGTTGTCTGTCATGACGGGGCTGAACTTCGCCGGCGGCTCGGAATTCGCGGCGATCCAGCTGTGGACGTCGCCGCCGCATATCCTGCTCATTGTCGCCATCACCTTCCTGGTCAACAGCCGGCATCTGCTGATGGGTGCGGCGCTCGCGCCGTTCCTGCGCGAGCTGCCGCGGCGCAAGGTTTTCCCGGCGCTGTTCTTCATGTGCGACGAAAGCTGGGCGCTCGGCCTGGCCGATGCCAAACAACGCGCCGCCGTCGGTATCGCGCCCGCCTTCAGCCCGCGTTACTACATGGGCGCGGCGCTGGCGATGTATCTCACCTGGGTGGCCTTCACGACGCTGGGCGCCTTGCTCGGCCCGATGCTGGGCGATGTCGGGACCTATGGTTTCGACGTGGCGTTTCCGGCCGTCTTCCTGGTGCTGATGCGCGGCATGTGGAAGGGCGTGGCGGCGGCACGGCCCTGGCTGGTCAGCCTGGTCGTCGCGGCCCTTGTCTATCTCTTCATTCCCGGCGCCTGGTATGTCGCGGCGGGTGCGGTGTCGGGGCTGCTTGCTGCCTGGTTGATGGCAGGTGATGCATGATCGACGCAACGACCCTTCTCACCATCGTGCTGATGGCCGGCGTCACCTATCTGACGCGGATCGGCGGCTATGTCGTCCTGCGCAACCGCGTGCTCGGTGCTCGCGCCACAGCGGTGATGGAGGCCGCGCCCGGCTGCGTGCTGATCTCTGTTATCGCGCCGGCCTTCGTGTCGCGCAATCCGGCTGATCTTGCGGCATTGGCCATCACGCTGGCGGCGGCAACGCGGCTTTCCATGCTGCCGACCGTGCTGATCGGGGTCGCTTCGGCCGGCCTCTTGCGGCATCTGATTGGCTGAAACGAAAAGGCAGGCGCGAACGCCTGCCTTTGATAAGCCATACGGATCAGTGGCTTACGCGGCAGCCGCTACATCACGGCTGGCGGCAACCAACGCATCGACCTTGGCGGTCGCCTTGGCAAGCGCTGCTGTCACCGCGTCAGGGCCCTTGGAGATACCTTCGATGCGGACGACTTCGACATCGGTCATGCCGTTGAAGCCGAGCGCAGTGCGCAGGTAAGGGATGGCGTGGTCCATCTGCACGGCAGCGCCTTCCGAATAGATGCCGCCGGAAGCCAGCACGACGTAGACCTTCTTGCCGGTGACGAAGCCCTTGGGGCCGTTCTCGCCGTAGGCGAAGCTCTTGCCGGCACGAGTTACGTGGTCGACCCAGGACTTCAGCGTCGAAGAGACGCTGAAGTTGATGAAGCCAGTGGCCAGGATCACGGTGTCGGCGGCGAACAGTTCGTCGAGCACGTCATCGGAAACGCCGACCACCTCGGCCTGGCGAGGGGTGCGCGCTTCAACCGGCGTGAAGATGCCTGCCGCATAGTCGGCATCGATATGCGGCAGCGGGTTGGCGACGAGATCGCGCACGACAAGCGTGTTCGACGGGTCGGCGGCGAGAAGCTTCTGAGCGAATTCGGTGGCGATGTGGGTCGAATGCGAGTCAGCGCCGCGCGGGCTTGAGGTAACAAGAAGAATGGACATAGCGGGTCTCTCCAGTGGAATGAATTGTCCCGCTACATATGTGGCTATCGATCCATCCGATAAACTGGTATATTTTCTATACGATCCATCTATAAAGTAGATAGAGATATGCAACCCAATCCAACCCTCGACCAGCTCCAGATCCTTGTCGCCGTTGCCGACACCGGCAGTTTCTCGGCCGCCGGCCGCAAGCTCAACCGGGCGCAATCCGTCATCAGTTACGGCATCGCCAATCTCGAGGCGCAGCTGGGGCTGAAGCTGTTCGAGCGCGAGGGCACGCGCGAGCCGCAACTGACCGAGATCGGCCGGGCGATGCTGGAGGATGCGCGGCGCATGGTGGGCGTGCTGCAGCGCATCCGCTCGCGCGCCGACGGCCACCATCACGGGCTGGAAGCCGAGGTGGCGCTGTCGGTCGATGCGACGTTGCCGTCCCCGGTGCTGGTGCGGGTGCTCAAGGCGTTCGAGACGAAATTCCCGACCGTGATGCTGCGCCTGCATATCGGCACGCTCGGCGTCATTCCCGATCTCGTCGTCAACGGACAGGCCGATCTCGGCATTGGCGGCTTGCTGGGCGATGTCGACGTGCACCTCGTTCGCATCGGCTTCATGTCGCTGGTGCCGGCGGCCGCACCCAACCATCCGCTGGCACTGCTGCCGAAGCCGGTGGCGCTCGAGGATGTGCGCGAGCACACGCAGCTTGTCGTCACCGACCAGTCGGAGCGCACCAAGGGGCGTGACTACGGCGTCTTCGCCTACCGCACCTGGCGCCTGACCGACGTGCGCACCAAGCACATACTGATGCGCGAGGGGCTGGGCTGGGGTGGGCTGCCGCGCTGGCTGATCGCCGACGACCTAGCTACTGGCCGCCTGGTGGAACTTGATCTCGATCCCTACAAGGAGGTGAGTTCGCCGTTGTTCGCCATGCACCGCAACGATCGCAGCCCGAAGCCGGCCGCCGCCTGGCTGATCGACCGGTTCAAGCGCGGGCTAGGCTGCTTCAACGAATTCGAGCCGGGCGAGGTGCCCGAAGAGGAGCCGGAGACCCATGGCGTGTCCGGCTCCGGCATCTGACCTGGCGGTGGCCGGGTCGCCTGCCCGGGCCCTGGAACCGGCGCGTCCGAGAAATCATCGGATGATCGTCACCCCGGAAACCACGATCTGCGCGGTGCGGGCGGTCAATTTCCCGTGCTTGCGTAGCGTCGGTTTTTCATAGGTCTTTTTCATCTGTCGGTCCCGAATGTGAGCCTCGAGGGATGCCCTGACACAACGAGATTGGAGGGTTCCGGTTGCGTCGCCATTCCATTCCCTATCGCGGACTGGTCACGATCACCTGCCTCTCGGAGACCGTCAGAGAACTCCACGCTTCACAGCTGGTCGCGATAATGTGCCGCTTTGTTGGCCGTCGCGAAACCGACGTGTCGACCTCGATCTTCTGGTCGCCTCCCGCCGCGAGGCTCTGCCGAAGCGGTGGCACGCCTCAGTGAGACTTTCCCAGTGCCTTCAGGATAAAGCGAATCTGCTCGCGCAGGCCAGCTTCGTTATCTTCGCCGTGTCGAAGGCAGTGCTCGATCAGAATCGGGTGGAAAAACGGCGTGAACGCGGTCTTGACCGCGCGCGCCGCTTTCGCGGAATCTTCGACCTTGAATTCCCCCGCTTCGATGCCCTCGCGGATGATCGCCTCGAAGATCGTTACCACCCGCTCGGTATGCGCCTTGATGATCGCCCAGTTCTCTTGCATGGCGGCGACAATCATGTCGTGCATGCGCTTTTCCTTGACCAGTGTGGTCTTGCTGTGGTGGTGAACCGCGGTCAGGAGTTGATCGAGTTTCTCCGAGGCCGGCGCGCTCGTGCGTGCGATCGCAAAGGCGATCTCGGTGACCTCGTTCACGACCCGCCCGCAGATGGACTCGATGATTGCACCCTTGGAGGGGAAGAAACGATAGACGTTTGCCGTGCTCATGCCGAGTTCGGAGGCGATATCGGCCACCGACGTCTTGTGGGTGCCGATGCGGCGAAATTGCTCGTCCGCCACGGCCAGGATGCGCGCGCGCATCTCGTCGGGATCAGTTCGTGTTCGAACCGGACGATTCATGCATGTCTCCAGAATTGATGAAGCGAAACTGCCGGACTCGCATGAAGGATCATCTGTAAGCGGTAAGTTCGTGCCGTTGGCCCTGCATGTGTCCAGGCAAAGCCAACGGGCAAGAACTTGAACCGTCTCCTGTGACAACAGACCCTTATTCGGCCGCCATTGCTGCTGGCACTTCCGGTTGCTCCGTCGAATCCTCACGGAGCTCATCCGTGGTCGGTTTGATCCGGAACCACGCGACATAGAGCGCAGGGAGGAACAGCAGGATCAGCACCGTGCCGGCCGCCGTGCCGCCGATCAGCGTGTAGGCCATCGATCCCCAGAAGACCGAGTGCGTCAGCGGGATGAAGGCCAGCACGGCGGCAAGTGCGGTCAGGATCACCGGCCTCGTGCGTTGCACCGTGGCCTCGATGACCGCGTGATAGTCGTCAAGACCGGCGGCACGGTTCTCCTTGATCTGTTCGGTCAGGATCAGCGTGTTGCGCATCAGGATGCCCGCCAGTCCTATCAGGCCCAGAATGGCGTTGAACCCGAAGGGCTGGTTGAAGGCCAGCAACATCGGTACGACGCCAACGAGGCCGAGAGGTGCCGTCAGCATGACCATCGCCATCGTCGAGAAGGATCGCACCTGCAGTATGATGACGATCAGCATGGCGGCGAGCATGGCCGGAAAGACCTTGCCCAGCGCGGTGTTGGCCTTGGCCGCCTCTTCGATCGATCCACCCATTTCGATGCGATAGCCGGCAGGCAGGGATTTAATCAGCGGCTGAAGGGCCGTCATGATCTCCTTGGAAACTTCTGGAGGCTGGGTCGCCTCGTTGATGTCCGAGCGGATCGTGATGACCGGCGTGCGATCACGCCGCTTCAGGATCGGCTCTTCCAGACGGATTTCCGAGTGGCCGATCTGGTCGAGCGGGATCTGGCGGCCGTCCCGGCTCATCAGCGAGAAATCCGCCAGACGCGATGGATCCAGTCGCTCGCCGCCGGCGCTGCGTGCCACGATGGGGACATTGCGGATGTCTTCGCGGACCTGCGTGACCGGGATGCCGGTGAGGAGGAACTGGAGTTGCTGGGCCACCTCCGCCGGCGACAGGCCGATGAGGTTCAGTCGATCCTGGTCCGGTATGAAGCGCAGTACCGGCGTGCGATTGCCCCAGTCGCGACTGGCCTGCCGCACGTCCGGCACGCCGCGCATGACGTCGAGGGCTTTCTCAGAGATGGCGTACAATTGCGCGGGATCAGGTCCCATGACCCGGAACTCGACCGGGAATGGCGTGTAGGGTCCGAACACGAGTTGCGTGACGCGGACGTTCGCTTCGGGGGCAAGCCCTGTCGCGACCGCTTCACGGAGCCGGCGCTTCAAGGCCTCGCGCGCCGCCGCGTCCGGTGTCAGCACGACGATTTTGGCGAAGGCGGGATCCGGCAGTTCCGGCGCCATGGCAAAGAAGAAGCGGGGAGCGCCCTGACCGACATAGCTCGTCACGATCTTGGCCTCCGGCTGGCCGCCAAGCCAGTGTTCCAGCTTCTCGACCGTGGCGGTCGTCGTCTCGATGCTGGTGCCTTCCGGCAGGCGAACCTCGACCAGCACTTCAGGGCGATCGGACGTGGGGAAGAACTGCTGCTTGAGACCGCTCATGCCGACAACCGAAAGCGCGAAGACGAGGCCGACGGCAGCGCAGGTCACAAACTTGTGGCGCACGGCAAAGGTGATGAGCCGGCGAAGGCGCCGATAGTTCGGTGTATCGTATATGGCGTGGACGCCGCCTTCGACCGGTTTGATCGCGGGCAGCATCTTGACGCCCATATACGGGGTGAAGACCACAGCGACGACCCAGGAGACGATGAGGGCGAACCCCACGACCCAGAAGATATTTCCGGCATATTCGCCGGCCGTCGAGCGCGCGAAGCCCACCGGTAGGAACCCGGCGATCGTCACCAGCGTGCCCGACAGCATCGGCGCCGCGGTATGGCTCCAGGCATAGGCCGCCGCCTTGATGCGGTCCATGCCCTCTTCCATTTTCACCACCATCACCTCGATGGCGATGATGGCGTCGTCCACGAGAAGGCCGAGCGCCAGGATGAGGGCGCCGAGCGTGATGCGGTCGAAGAACCGGCCGGTTTCCAGCATGATCAGGAACACGACCGCAAGCGTCAGAGGAACGGCGGCCGCCACGACGATGCCGACGCGCCAACCCATGCTGATCAGGGCGATCAGCAGCACCACGCCGAGCGCCATCGCGAATTTGAGCATGAACTCGTTCACCGACGAGCCGATGTTCACGGCCTGATCGCTGACCTTGGCCAGCGTCATGCCGAGAGGCAGCTTCTGTGCAATCGCCGCCGATCTCTCCTCCAGCGCCTTGCCGAGCTCGAGACCATTCCAGCCCTCCTGCATCACCGCCGCGAGCATGATGGTCGGCTCGCCCTGGTGACGGATGACGTAGGTGGCAGGATCCTCGTAGCCGCGCCGGACCTCGGCGATGTCGGAGAGCTTCAACGTCCGTCCGGCGGCGACGATCGGCGTGTCGGCGATCGTCTGGACACTGTCATAAGCGCCATTGACCCTGATGAAGACCTGCGGCCCTTGGGTATCGATCGAGCCCGCCGGTGTGACGGTGTTCTGGCGCTGCAAGGCGGCAACGATATCCTGCGCCGACACGCCAAGGGTTGCCAGCTTGGCATAGGAAAACTCGACGAATATCTGCTCGGGACGTTCGCCGAGGATGTTGATCTTCTTGACGCCAGGCACATGCAGAAGGTCCTGGCGAATGGTCTCGGCTTGCCTGGCGAGTTCCCGCATCGGCAAGCCCTTCGCCTCGAGGGCGTAAAGAGCGAAACTGACATCGGAATATTCGTCGTTGACGAAAGGGCCGAGCACGCCGGGCGGCAGATTGCGGGCTTCATCGCCAAGTTTCTTACGGGCCTGGTAGAACTCCTCCTGCACGCTGGATGGCGGTGTGCTGTCCTTCAGCGTGACCGTCAAATACGCATAACCTGGCCGTGTTGTCGTTTCGACCCGGTCGTACCAGGTCAGTTCCTGAAGTCGCTTCTCCAGCGGTTCGGCGACGAGGTCCTGCATCTCGCGCGCCGTCGCACCCGGCCATACCGTCGTGACCGTCAGCGTCTTGATGGTGAAGTTGGGATCCTCCGCCCGTCCAAGCATGAGGAACGCGTAGGCGCCAGCGGCGACGAGCAGAATAATGAAGAAAAGGGTGACGGCGCGCTCGCGAACGGCGATCGCAGAAAAATTGAGGCTCATCAGTAGCTCCTGCCTTCAGAGACAGTCCTGACGCGAGCGCCTTCCTGCAGGAGATGAGCGCCGAGCGAAACAATCGAATCACCAGAGCTCAGCCCGGAGATCACGGCGGTTTCACTGGTTACACGAACAAGCTTGACGGGCCGAAAGTGTACGGTCGAGGTTGCGCCGTCCAAGCTCCAAACGCCGGTCTTCTGGCCATCATCCAGCACGGCTCCGAGCGGCACCTGGACTTCCGTTTGACTTGCCTGGCTTGCAAGCCGGATGGTCACCGTCGCGCCAAGCGGTGCCGCAGCCGCCTCACCGTCGAGCACATAACGGGCCTCATAGGTGCGAGTCTGGGGATCGGCGGCGTCCGACAACTGCCGAAGATGCGCCGTAAAATGCCGCCCATCGGTTCCATACAAGCCTGCCTCGGCTACCGATCCGATCGCCGGCCGGATCGTTTCGGGAAGCGCGACCACCGCCTCGCGTGGGCCGGCGTTCGCGATCCGAACCACGGTCTGTCCCGCAGTGACAACCTGTCCCGGCTCGCCAAGCGTTTCGACGACCGTCCCATCCGCGTTCGCGTCCAAGACGGAATAGGCGGCCTCGTTCTCCGCGACCTTCGCTTCCGCTTCCGCGGCGGCAAGCTGTGCGGTCGCGGTATCAAGTGCTGCCTTCGCCTGCTCGTAACGCTGCGGGGTTGCTGCCAACTCCTTCTTGACCAGAACGGCATAGCGCTTTTCGTCCGCACTAGTCTGAACCAGGACAGCGCGTGCCGCGGCGACAGCGTTGCGCTTGGCGGCGAGCGCAAGGGCCAAATCGGTATCATCGATCCGCAGCAGCGGTTGGCCCGCCTTGACCTGTTCGCCGACATTTACAAGGCGCTCGATGATCTTGCCGGGTACACGAAAACCAAGATTGCTCTGCACCCGCGCGGCAATTGTACCCGTGAAGCCGCGTTCGGATCCCGTCACCTCCACTGGCGTCACCAGTCTGACGATCGGTGGTTCCAGCCTCGGGTCGCCCGCTGCGGAAGCTGCCTGCGTGCGAATGGAAAGTGTGACGAATGCCGCCATTCCTAATCCCGCGACCAAAATGCTCCCCAGCCCAATAACGTGTTTCTTTTTCATGCCTGTGTCGCCTCCTGTTAAAATAGATTGCATTCACACTCTATACCTGATATAGATTTCGAACGCAATCTAAAAAGGAGATGGCGATGCGCGTAAGTCGCAGTCAGGCCGAGCAGAACCGGCAAACCGTGATCGATGTGGCAAGCCGGCTTTTTCGAGAGCACGGCTTCGATGGCATTGGGCTGAAGGATCTGATGAAGGGTGCCGGGCTGACCCAAGGCGCCTTCTACAAGCAGTTCGAATCCAAGGACGACTTGGCAGCGCAGGCATCGAGACGAGCGATGGAACACGCGACCCGCAGATGGTCGGCTGTTGCTGCCGCAAGCCCTGATCGCCTTGAAGCCGTTATCGGCCTCTACCTTTCGCTGGGACATCGCGAAGAGAAGAGCGACGGTTGTCCATTGGTTGCGCTTGGTTCGGACGCGGCGCGTCAAAGCGAGGAAGTGAGGAGCCCCTTCCGGGATGGGATCGCAGCTCACCTCGAGGTTCTCGACGAATTGATGCCGGCGGCGGAAGGTCCAAAAACCCATCGCAAGGCCATGGCGATGCTATCGCTCATGGTGGGGGCCGTGACGCTCTCCCGTATCCTTGGGGATGAAGAGATGTCGCAGCGTTTTCTCGATGCCGCCGCCGGCGAAGTCAGGCGAATAGCGGCCGCGCAGGAATAGAGGCGGTGATCGCGATCGAGCGTTGGCACGGCGCCGTCGCGCGAACGGATCAAACAGAAGCTGGAGTAGACATGCGTCGTATCGTCATTACAGGCATGGGAGCAGTCAGCCCCCTGGGGGCCAACGTGGCGACTTCCTGGTCGCGGCTCCTGGCAGGCCGTTCGGGCATTCGGAGCCTGCCGGATGAAATGGTGGGAGACCTGCCGGCGAAGGTCGGCGGAATGGTTCCCACCCTGCGGGACGACCCCGAAGCCGGCTTCGATCCAGATACCGCCCTGGCTCCGAAGGAACAGCGCAGGGTGGACCGCTTCATTCTTTTCGCACTGGCGGCGGCGGAAGAGGCGCTGGCCCAGGCGAGGTGGAAGCCGGTCTCGGACGATGACAGGGCCCGCACCGCGACGATCATCGCTTCGGGTATCGGAGGATTTCCCGCGATAACCGAGGCCGTGCGAACCGTCGACCAGCGCGGTGTTCGGCGTCTCTCGCCGTTCACTGTGCCATCTTTCCTGGTGAACATGGCGGCGGGACAAATTTCGATCCGATACGGGTTCAAGGGTCCGCTCGGCGCTCCGGTGACGGCGTGCGCGGCCGGCATCCAGGCGATAGGCGATGCGGCGCGTCTCATCCGCGCCAATGAGGCCGACATCGCGGTCTGCGGCGGAACGGAAGCCTGCATGAATACGGTCAGCCTCGGCGGCTTTGCCGCGGCACGCTCTCTTTCGACCTCTTTCAATCACCGCCCCGATCAGGCGTCCCGCCCCTTCGACATGCTGCGTGACGGCTTCGTCATGGGCGAAGGAGCCGGCATCCTGGTCATCGAGGCCTTGAGCCATGCGCTTGCGCGGGGCGCCAAACCGCTGGCCGAGCTCGTCGGCTACGGCACGACGGCGGACGCTTATCACATCACGTCCGGTCCCGAGGATGGCGACGGGGCTCGCCGGGCGATGGAGATCGCGATTGCCCAAGCCGGCATTTCGGCACGGGAGGTCCGCCACCTCAACGCGCACGCCACGTCAACGCCAGTCGGCGACCTGGGGGAAATAGCGGCGATCAAGAGGGTTTTCGGGACAGATTTCGCCATAGCCGTCAGCGCAACGAAGTCGGCGACCGGACACCTGCTCGGCGCCGCCGGCGGGCTTGGGGCTATCTTCACGGTGCTGGCGCTCCGGGACCAGGTCGCACCGCCGACGCTCAATCTGAGCGCCCCCGATCCTGCCGGCGACGGGATCGACTTCGTCGCAAACCACACCCGGCCAATGGAGATGGACTACGCGATCTCCAATGGCTTCGGCTTTGGCGGCGTGAACGCCAGTGCGTTGTTCCGGCGCTGGACGGACAGACCCGCCGGTGCGGGCGCCGGAGGGGCCGGTTATTGAGCCGCTGACCGGTCCTGAGCCGACCAGCGGGCCATATTTTCGAAACGCAAACCCAGCTTGAAGAAGGAGCTTCCATGAACAAGACCAATCCCGGCGTCGCCCTGGTGACCGGGGCATCCTCCGGCATCGGGCACGCAACGGCCAAAGCCCTGCTGGACGCGGGCTTTCGCGTGTTCGGAACCAGCCGTCGCGCGGCGGGCGAGAGATCCGACGGCGTCACCATGCTGACCTGCGACGTGACCGATGACGCGTCCGTGGCGAAGCTGGTCGAGGACGTTCTGGCCAAGGCCGGACGTATCGACCTGCTCGTCAACAATGCCGGGATGGGCCTGTTCGGCGGCGCGGAGGAGTCCTCGACCGCACAGGCCCAGGCGCTGTTCGACGTGAACGTCTTCGGCGTGTTGCGCGTGACCAATGCGGTGTTGCCGGCAATGCGACGCCAGGGGAAAGGCAGGATCGTCAATTTGAGTTCCGTACAAGGGTTCATCCCGGCTCCCTATTTCGCGCTTTATGCGTCGACCAAACATGCCATCGAGGGCTATTCCGAATCACTCGACCACGAGCTGCGTCCGTTCGGCATTCGCGTTGCGCTGGTCGAGCCGGCCTATACCCGCACGGCGTTCGAGGAGAATCTCGCCGCTCCTGACCAAATGCTTGATATCTATGATTCCGCGCGGGCCGGCATGACCATGGCCGTGCGGAAATCGATGGAAAAAGGTGATGAGCCCGAAGTGATAGCCAAGGTCGTTTTGGCGGCTGCGATCGATGCCACTCCGAAGAGGCGCTATGCGGCAGGAAAAGTGGCTCGCCAGGTCAGTTTCCTGCGCCGTTTCGTTCCCGCATCCGCATTCGACAAGAGCCTGAGAAAGCAGCTCGGGCTACCGGTCTGACGGTGTTGGTTTTACTCGCGAAAGGACATCGAATGAAGATCGCAATTATCGGAGCTGGAAACATCGGCGCCACGTTGGCGCGAAAGCTCGCCGCCAACGGACATGAGATCAAGCTCGCCAATTCGAAGGGACCGGACACCATTCGCGGTCTCGCCCGCGACGTTGGAGCTGCCGCGGTGACGAAGGAGGAAGCGGTGCGAAACGTCGCGGTGATCGTTCTTTCGATCCCGTTCGCGAACTATTCGGATCTCGCCAACCTGTTCGATGACGTACCGACCGATGTCGTCGTGATCGACACCTCCAACTACTATCCGTTGCGCGACGGTGCGATCGCCGAGGTCGATGGCGGCAAACCTGAGACCGTCTGGGTCAGTGAGCAGATCGCTCGTCCCGTCGTCAAAGCCTGGAACGCCGTTTTGGCGGCGACGCTGTCCGACAAAGGACTGCCGGCCGGAGCATCCGGACGTATCGCCATTCCGGTCGCCGGTGACGATTCCGAGGCTAAGGCCACGGCCATGGAATTGGTAGAGGCCACGGGCTTTGAGGCGCTGGACTCAGGGAGCCTTGTCGATTCCTGGCGTCAGCAGCCCGGCACTCCCGCCTATTGCACCGAGCTGACGAGGGACCAACTGACGGCGGCACTGCAATCGGCCGACAAGTCCCGCGCTCCCGGCAATCGTGATGCGTTGATCAAGGAGTTCATGGCAGCCGGCGACAAGCTGACACACGGCGACATCGTCGCCCGCAACCGGGCAGTGACTGCGTGATCACATTCGCATCGTGAAGAATGAAGCACTTCAGGCGCGCGACAGTCCGTCTATCAGCGCCATGAGAACGGCGCGGTAGTCCTCGGCTGATGCGCCCGTCTCGATGGCGAGCGCCGCCCGGTCGAAAGCCGAGCCGAGCAGGGCGGTCAGCGCTTCCGGCGGCAGCCTTTTCATCGACTGCGTCCGCATCGACGCGACCAGGCCCTCGCGCAGTGAGCGGTTGCCGTGGCGGTTGTCGATCGCATCCATGGCGGCGCGGCCGAGCACGGCCGGGCCATCGAGCAGCAACAGCCGCGTGCGGCCGGGCACGCGCATGGCGGCGAGATAGGCATCCGAACCGGCAATCAGCGCATCGCGGGCACCGAGCGAAGGCGGGGAGGCGCGGTCGATCTCCCGGGCCACCGTCGCCGCTTCCTGTTCGACGACGGCGGCGAAAAGCGCCTGCTTGTCGGCAAAGTGGTGGTAGAGCGCGCCACGCGTGACGCCGGCGGCGGCGACGATCTCCGGCGTGCCGGTCTCGGCATAGGACTTCTCCGTAAACAGTTTCCGCGCCGCCGCGATCAGGTCGGCGCGTGTCGCCTCGGTGCGGTCGCGGTTCGAGCGGCGGCCGGTTTCCTGTTGCATACATGCAGCCTGTATGTTAATTCAATTTACATGCAGACTGTATGTTAACTGGCGGAAGAAGGAAAGATGAAGACGACGAGCTACTACCCGGTGCTGATGACCGGCGATGTCGCCGGCACGGCGGCATTTTACGTCAGGCATTTCGGCTTCCAGCCGCTGTTTACGAGCGACTGGTACGTGCATCTGCAATCGGTGGACAATCGCAGGGTCAATCTCGGCATCGTCCAGGGCGACCACGAGACGATCCCCGAGGAGGGGCGGGGGCGGACCTCGGGCCTGCTGATCAATTTCGAGGTCCGCGATCCCGATGCGGTCTATGAGCGGATACTTGCTGCTGGCCTGCCGATCCTGCGCACGCTGCGCGACGAACCCTTCGGCCAGCGCCACTTCATCACCAGGGACCCCAACGGAGTGCTGATCGACGTCATCAAGCCGATCTCGCCCAGCGAGGAGTTTTTGGCGCAGTATGCCGAAGGCGCGGCGGGGGTTTGAGCGGCAGGCTATGACGGAAACCGCCGTCACCTCACCTCCGGCAGTCCTCCAGGCGCCGATTCTCGATTGTTTTTTGACTTCAAGCAGAGACAGACCTTGCGGAAAACGCGCCGTTGTATTGTTGTAGAACAGGTGGCGACGGGGGGTGGCTATGTCCGAACAGGCGAAGCAGTCTGAAAAGAATTCATATACAGACGACTTCAACGAGGTTCTGAGGGAGGAATATCTAGCAATTCTGGAGCGAAGAAAGGCGCTCAACGAAATTGTCGGGCATCACGATCGCAACAAAAAATCCGACGCTGGTTCCGTCGCTGGAAATGATCCGCCATGGTTGTTTGGCGTTGCACTCTCCGGTGGCGGCATAAGGTCGGCTTCGTTCTGTCTCGGCGCGCTTCAGGCCCTCGACCAATATGGCCTCACGCCTCGGATGGATTATCTATCGACGGTGTCGGGGGGCGGTTATATCGGCGCGGCGATGGTCGCCGACATGACGCGCCAGGAAGTCGAGCAAGCGAAGAGGGGCGAGGACAAGCAGCTCGATTTTCCCTTCGCATCCCGCGACGACGCGCACGACGTGCGTGACAATCCGCTTGTCGGTCACATCCGCGACAACAGCCGTTTTCTGGCGCCGCGCGGTTTTCGTGACATCACCTTGTCGATCGGTATCCTCATGCGCGGCTGGATGGTGAATTTCCTGTTGCTGCTGACCCTCGTCCTGCCGCTGGCGACATTTGTCATCCTGACGAACCCGACCACCGACCACCTCGGGCACAGCATCATTCTCGACGTCGCCGACTGGGTGTTCGGAGACGATTGGGGGCAGACGGGATGGACTGCCAGCTTGCGATCCATCGTGGCCAATCCTTTCGTGCTGTCGCACTCCGCACTGGCAGTTTTTGCCATCTGGCTGGTTGCCTGGGGGTTGCGGCGGTCCTACTCCGACAGCTACGCCGTTGCGCGCAAAGGCGAGCATCTCGAACAGGACAGTTTTTGGGCCAGGGATGGCCGCGCGCTGCTCTTGATCACGACGCTCCTGTTCCTGATCGAAGTGCAACCCAAGATCATCCTGTGGCTGATCGAGGTGACCTCACCGACATTCGGCCGCCGGCAGACCACTTTGGAAACGCTCAAGGCGCTGATTGCGGCCGCCGCGGCCATTGTCACCGCCACCGCTGCTTTCAGAGGCCTGTTGATTTCCTGGGTACAGAAAGCCCTGAATTCGCCGAAGATCGGGCACCAGATCCGTGGTTATCTGGCGCGGGCGGCATTCCTGGCGCTGGGGCTTGCCTTGCCCCTGCTGATCTACGGGTTCTTTCTGCTGATTACGCTCTGGGGGATCAAGATATCTCCGGTCTCGATCTGGGGCATCAATGTATCTTCAATCTCGATCTGGGGCATCGACATACCTTGGATATTCGGCCGTGCCAGCGGCTATGCCTATGGCCCGGTCTGGCTGACCGCCAACAGCCACCTCCTGTTCACCACCCTAGTCGTTTGCATGGCGCTGTTCTTGGCGGGGCGAACCTTCGCGGTCCGCTATCTGGCCGACGACCTAGCGCCTGGCCGGCTCAGCAGCTTCTTTGCCGCGATGATGCATGACTACAGCGGATCCGTGGTCGTCAAGGTGGTTCTTGTCCTGGCGAGTTCGGTCGTCTTCGCTATGGCCGCCAGGAGGTCGGGAAGTGTCTGGCATTGGGACGAAGTCACGGTGCTGCTCAACTATCTGGCCATAACCGCCATCGTCACGATCGTGGCCTTCAATTTCACCGAGAATGCCAATGGCCTGCACCGCCTCTACCGAGACCGGCTGCGGTGGGCGTTCCGGCTCGGCGGCAGCGAAGGTGATGCGGACATTGCGTTGAAGGATCTCGGCGTGAAGGCGCCCTATCTCCTGATAAACGGCACATTGAATGTCCGCTGCGCCAGGCAGGCCGCCGATCCCCCGAGAGAGTCTTTTATCGCTGCGGTAATCCGCTGGGTGGCAAGAAAGATCGCTGCGGCCATGAGGCTGCGGGCCTGGCGGGGCCCGGAAATCGTCCTACCAGGCCGCCGGTCTCCAGCACCAGCCGCTCTGAGCCCGACAGCGGTCGACCCGAGCAAACGGGGACGCAATGCCGAATTCTTTCTGTTTTCAAAACATTTCGTCGGCAGTGAATCCACCGGGTACGCGCGCTCCAAGGCGATGGCCAAGGAAGAGGGGCAACTGGATCTCGCGGCGGCGGCAGCGATTTCGGGCGCCGCCATATCCTCGAGCATGGGGCGCATCAGTCTCGGCCTGCTCGGGCCGACTCTGGCCCTTCTCAACCTGCGGCTGGGGTTCTGGCTTCCCAATCCGAGTGGACCCGCATTTGACGACCGGCGCGCCAGGTCGGCCTTTCCTGCAACCGAGGAGGATACCTCCCAGCGAAGCTGGGAGGACATTTTGCGGCTGTATCTTCTCGCGGAAGCGACGGGGCAATTGAGGTCGGACAGTTCGCGCGTCTACATCACCGATGGCGGCCATATCGACAATATCGGCCTCTACCAACTGCTCAAGCGCAGGTGCAAGCTAATCATCGTGGTCGATGCCGAAGCCGATGCCGGCATGAATTTCGGCGCGTTCACCGATGTCCAGCGTTTCGCGCGCATTGATCTCGGCGTACGCATCTCGCTCGACTGGCGGCCAGTCAGGGATGCGGCCCTGGCCCGCGACGTCAACCGCACCAAAATCATCCCGGCGGACTCGCTGCTGCATCTGCGGCATTTTGCAGTGGGCAGGATCATGTACGAGAAAGATCCGGTCGAAGGGATCCTTCTTTACGTCAAGGCGTCGGTAACCGGCGACGAGCCTGATTATGTCCTCGACTACGAGCGCCGCTACCCGCTTTTCCCGAACGAGCCGACGAGCGATCAGTTCTTTTCAGAAGAGCAGATGGAAGCTTATCGGGCGCTCGGATTTCATGCCATGGACAGAGCTCTTCGCGAAAAGCAGCTGCCCGCTGATGCTGAAGTTTACGACTTCGTGCAGACCGACCTCGTCACAGCACTGAAGACGCGCCTTGGCAAAGACGTAAGAGATATTGATAAATGAGATCGCTCAACTCACCCTAGCCACGGGCGTCACCGCCACCCGGCTTACGCCGGTGCGGCGCACTACCGTGCACTGCGTCTCGCGGCCGATGCGCTCGGCGTCGAGCATGCGCACGAGGTCGTCGACGCCGGTCACCGGGCGCCCGTCAATGGCGGCGATGATGTCGCCTTCCTTGAGACCGGCCTTGGCCGCCGGTCCATCCTTCTCGACGCTGCGCAGCCGCACGGCCGTGCTGGTCGACACCTGCGACAACAGCGCTGCGCGGCGCGGCGGGTTTACGGTGTCGGCGGAGATGCCTATGAAGGCGCGGCGCACGCGGCCGAAGCGGATGATCTCCGAAATGACGAAATTCGCGGTGTTGGAAGCGACGGCGAAGGCGATGCCTTGCGCGCCGTGGATCATGGCCGTGTTGACGCCGATTACTTCGCCCGCCGACGACACCAGCGGCCCACCGGAATTGCCGGGGTTGAGCGCGGCGTCGGTCTGGATGACGTCGTCGATCAGCCTGCCGGTCGAAGCGCGCATCGAGCGGCCGAGCGCCGAGACGACGCCCGAGGTGACGGTCCATTCGAAGCCCAGAGGATTGCCGATGGCAATCGCGATCTGGCCGCGCCGCAGCCGCTTGGAATCGCCGAGCGGCGCCACATCGGCGAAGCTGCCGTCGGCGCGCACCAGGGCGATGTCGGTGTCGGGGTCGCGGCCGAGCACGCGGCCCTCGCTGGAGGCGCCGTCGGGCATCGACACGCGCACCGTCCTGGCGTCACCCACGACATGGAAATTGGTGACGACCAGTCCGTCCGGCGCGATGACGAAGCCCGAGCCATGGCCGCCCGGGCCGCCGATGCGCTCGATGCGGCAGACGGCCGGGCCGATGCGGTCGACCGCATCCGCGACAGTCGTCGAATAGGCGTCGAGCAGCGTACCGTCGAGAAGTGTGTCGTCGGATTCGAATTTCTGGGCGGCGAGGGCCATGGGCGGGCTCCGTGTTCAGGCACAACGATGCGTTTCTTGCATGCGTGTCGTTGTCCCAAACCGGTGAGCACTTTTGCGCGACACGCACTATATGTGCGGAGCGGTCCGAACCGCCGCGACCTGACCAGATGGCCAGTCGAACCCGTAACTAGCCGTCAGGCGAGTACCTGCAGGCGCGCCGTCGAGCGATATCTGGGACATGCAAGAAACCCAGGAGACCCTTATGAGCGACTTCAATCTGAGCGCGTTTTCAGACGCCATCGCCGATCTGGCCGCGAAAGCGGCCCCCGCCACGGCGAGCTTCGCCACTCATCACCATCGCACGGCCAGTGCCTTCCATTGGCGCGACGGTTATTTCGTCACCGCCGAGGAGGCTGTCGAGGCCGGCGAGGAGATCGAACTGACGCTGGCCTCCGGCGACACTGTGAAGGCCGAACTGGTAGGCCGCGATCCTTCGACGGGCGTCGCCCTGCTGAAGCCCGCCGATGCGGCCACCGCGCCTGTCCTTGCCAAGGCCGATGCCGTTCGGCCGGGCAACATCGCCATTGCCATCGGCAACAGCCAGGGGTCAGCACTGGCTGTGTCCGGCTCGGTCGGCGAAGTCGGGCCGGCCTGGCGCTCGATGCGCGGCGGCACCATAGACCGGCGCATCAACCTTGCCGTCGGCGCCGGTGGCCGCTTCGAGGGCGGCCCGGTGCTCGACACCAAGGGCGCGTTGATCGGCATGCTGTTGTTCGGGCCGCGTGGCCGGGCGCTGGTGATGCCCTACGAGACGATCGAGCGGGCCGTCGCCACGCTGCGCGAAAAGGGCCATGTCGCGCGCGGCTATCTCGGCGCCGGCCTGCATCCGGTGCGTGACCGCGACGCGCACGGCGCAATGGTGATGAGCCTCGACGACAATGGCCCTGCCAAGGCCGCTGGCCTCTCGCTCGGCGACATTATCGTGGCGTGGAACGGCGAGGCCGTGCATGGCCCGCGCGACCTGATCCGCCGGCTCGGGCCCGACAGCGCCGGTGCCTCGGTGACGTTGGGTGTCGTTCGTGGCGGCGAACAGCGCGACGTCGTGCTGACCATCGGCGAAAAGCCACTGAGCTGAGAGGAATGATGGAAACACTCGCCAGTGACCGGATCGGGACCGACAATGCGGCTTCGCGGCGGCTGGTGGTGCTGATTGCGCTTGGCGATGCCGGGCGCGCCGAGCGTCTGGTCGCCTCGCTTGCCGCCAGCGACGACCTGTTGCCGGTGGTGGTTGGCGCCGGCAGGGCCGACGTCGCGATCGTCGACGACAGGAGCGGTGACGCCGTGCCCGCCTCGGTGCCACGGGTGCTGCTCTCGGCGCGCGCCAGCGGCGACCGGCCTGCCGGCGAGGTGTCTGCCGTCATGCCCGCAGGCGCGGACGACCTGCTGATCGCCGCGGCGGCGCGGTTGGCCGCCGCTGGCTACAGCATATCGGGCAATGGCCGCGCGCCTGGACATCGTGAGGATTTCCACGCCGGCGATGGCGAGCCGTTCGAGGATGAAGCTTTGGACGAGCACGCCGCCCGGCCAGCGCTGTCCCCGCGCGAGGCGGAAGTGCTGGCGCTGCTCGCCGAAGGGGCCCCCAACAAGGTGATCGCGCGGCGGCTCAACATCTCCGTGCATACGGCGAAATTCCATGTCGCCGCGATCCTGATCAAGCTCGGCGCCGCCAATCGCACGGATGCCATCGCCATTGCTATGCGACAGGGGCTTGTGCTGGTCTAAGCAATCCAAGTTCTGAGAGGTTAGCGGCGCGACGCTGTGGGCGAAGTATGCATTATCTGGTCGGGATTCCGAATTCGTCGTAACCGAGTATCTCGTCTTCCGTCATTGGATTGTCGCGCTCTGGTATCCGACCTGCGCGATCTGAAATTTCCGTGAGCTTTATGATCAGATCAGATTCGTTCGGCCAAGAGGTCACACTGTAGAGAGCAATTTCGCTTTCGAGACTTTGCCGGATCGCTTCGGTCACCGATATGCCGCGGCTGCGGGCAAGCTCACGCGCCAGCTCGTCCACTTCCCTGTTTTTGATCGACAAAGCCATTTGATCGTCTGCCCTTATGCTCTGAATATATGCCAAATCTGTTGTAGTGGCACATCCCTGCCAATGGCGTGACACGGAATCCTCCCTAACGTCACCATGGCTTGGAGTTGCAAGCCCTTGTTTCCGGGTTCGCCACGGGCAAGGATCGCGCCGACGAAAAGTTTGCAGGGAGGCGAAAAAATGTCGCTCAAGGGAAAGACGCTGTTTATCTCCGGCGGGTCGCGCGGCATAGGGCTGGCGATCGCGCTGCGGGCCGCGCGCGACGGCGCCAATGTGACGATCGCGGCCAAGACCGCCGAGCCGCATCCCAAGCTGCCGGGCACGATCTACAGCGCCGCGCAAGAGATCGAGCAGGCGGGCGGCAAGGCGCTGCCGGTGCTGTGCGACATCCGTGAGGAAGCGCAAGTGGCCGAGGCGGTCGCCAGAACCGCCGAAAAATTCGGCGGCATCGATATCTGCGTCAACAATGCCAGCGCCATCCAGCTCACCGGTACGCTGGAAACCGACATGAAGCGCTACGACCTGATGCATCAGATCAACACGCGCGGCACCTTCCTCGTCTCCAAAATGTGCATTCCGCACCTGAAGTTGGCTAAGAACCCTCACATTCTGAATCTGGCGCCGCCGCTCGACATGAAGGCCAAATGGTTCAAGAACCACGTCGCCTACACAATGGCCAAGTTCGGCATGTCGATGTGCACGCTCGGCATGAGCGCGGAATTCGCCAAGGACGGCATCGCCGTCAATTCGCTGTGGCCGATCTCGACCATCGACACGGCGGCGGTGCGCAATCTGCTGGGCGGCGCCACGGTGGCGGCGATGAGCCGGTCGCCCGACGTCATGGCCGATGCCGCGCATGCGATCTTCATGCGGCCGTCGCGTGAGGCGACAGGGAATTTCTACATCGACGAGGAGGTGCTGCGCGCCGAAGGCGTCAGCGATTTCTCTATCTATGCGCCTGACGCGACGGGACCGTTGGCGGGAGATTTCTTTGTGCCCGACGAGGTGTTTGCCAATTCCGACACGAACGTCAAAAGCATCTATTAGCGGACGTCACCCCGAAGCAAAAAACCCCGCCGGAGAGGGCCGGCGGGGCTCAATGCGTCCCGCTGGAGTCGGGACGGGGCAGGGAACGCCCAGACAGGAATCTGGGGTGCGAAGCCTGTCGATTCAATGAGCCGGCCCTTGGGCTGTACGAATCTTATTGGCCCAGGCCGTACTGTCCGTAGTCCATCCCACCCCGGTTGACCGGGATGGGACCTTGTTGCCGACCTGATTCCAGAAATCACTGTAAGTCGCTGGAAACGCGGGTCAGTCGTTGCTCGCCACCGGTGCCACCAGCGGGGTGATGCGGCGGATGGCGACGCGCCGGTTCTCGCGGTTTGGCGCCGAGGTGTCGACCTTCAGATACTCCTCGCCATAGCCCTGTGTCGTCAGGTTCTCGGGCGGGATGCCGAAGGCATTGGTCAGCGCTTCCGCAACCGCTTCGGCACGGCGATCCGACAAGGCAAGGTTCGCCTCCGGCGTGCCGACGGCGTCGGTGTGGCCCTCGATCAGGAAGGTCTCGGCCGGGTTCTTCTTCAACAGCTTCTCCATGGCGTCGGCGACACCCTGGAGCTTCTGCACCTCGGTGTCGGAGATCGAAGAGGAGCCGAATTCGAAGTTCAGCGTGTCGAGGTCGATGCGCCGGGCAATGTCACGCACACGGGCCGAACGTTTGACCTCGTTGATCGAATAGAGACGCTGCACCTTCTCCACCGGCGGCTGTTCGAGGAAGCTATAGTAGTCGTCGGGGCTTTCGACATTCTCGGAATCGAGGATGTAATCACGGCGCGGAATGGTCAGCCGCATCGGCGGCAGGTCGTCGCCGGGATCGCGCCAGTCATTTTCGTCCTGGTAGCTGCGCTCGTCGACATAGCTCAGCACATATTCGCGACCGTCGGGCGCGATGCGCGACCGCTGCAGGATGTCGCCATAGCGGTTGCGGATGGTGACGATCCGGAACCCATTGTCGCGCTCGACCGTCTCGCGTGTGCGGCCCTGCGGCAGGTCCTCGTAGTAGACATCCTTGGCGCCGCGGGTCAGGCGCGGGCGGTCATTGCTCTGGACGAACGTCTGATCGTTGAGCTGGATGATGACGCGGTCGCCGATCTCCTTGAGCACGTCGACGCCCTTGGGCCGGCGGCGGTCACGGATATTCTCGTCAGGCGCGCGCTCGAGCCGCTTGCCCTTCTCCTCCGTCACAGGAACGATCTTTTCGGGCTTGATCGCCTCCTGGGCGGCCCTATCGTCGGTTGGAGGCGGACCCTGATCCACCGGCGCCACTACCGGCTTGCGGCCCTGGTCACCGCCCTGCTGGGCATTCTGCCCACCATTTTGCTGCCCACCATTCTGCTCTTCACTATTCTGGTTGGCGGGGGTCCGGCCGCCCTGGGCATTCTCGCCGCGACCCTTGCGCCTGGCATCCTTCTGGCTGTCGAGGATGGGTGCGGCGTTCTTGTCGGCGGGTGCTTCGCCCTGAACCGGGTTTTCGCCCTGGACAGGCGCGGCTTTCCCATTGGTAGCGGGCTGCTGTCCGGTCGCCGGCTGTTCGCCGGTGGCGGGCTGTCTGCCGGTCGTAGGCTGTTCGCCGTTAGCGGGCTGCTCACCGGTCGTAGGCTGTTCGCCAGCCGGTTTCCTGCCGTGCTTCTTCGTCTTATCCTGCTCGCCCTGGGCGGGAGGCTGCTCGCCGGCCGGGGCCGGTTCAACCTTCGGCGTCGCTTCGCCGGCAGGAGCCTGCTTCGGCGTTGGGGTGGTCTCCGGCACGGCGGCAGGCGCCTCTTTCTGCTGATCCTGCTTGGGTTTCCTGCCGGGCTTGCTCGGCTGGTTGTCATTGGCAGGAGCCGCCTCGCCGGCCGGGGCCTGCCCGGTCTGCTGCTGCTGGTCACGTTTCTTCTTGCGCGGCTGCTGCTCGCCGGTGGCGGGCGCGGCCTCGGCGGCCGGGGCCTGCTCGATCTGCTGCTGCTGCTGGTCACGCTTCTTCTTGCGCGGCTGGTGCTGGTCTGTGGCGGGTGCGGCCTCGGCGGCCGGAGCCTGCTGGGTCTGCTGCTGCTGGTCGCGTTTCTTCTTGCGCGGCTGCTGCTCGTCCGTGGCGGGCGCGGCCTCGGCGGCCGGAGCCTGCTGGCTCTGCTGCTGCTGGTCGCGTTTCTTCCTACGCGGCTGCTGCTCGTCCGTGGCGGGCGCGGCCTCGGCGGCCGGAGCCTGCTGGGTCTGCTGCTGCTGGTCGCGCTTCTTCCTGCGAGGCTGCTGTTCGTCGACCGCAGGGGCTGGCTGCTGGGCGGCCGGGGCGGACTCCGTCTGCTGTTGCTGGTCGCGCTTCTTCTTGCGCGGCTGTTGGTCCTCGGTTGCGGGAGCGGCCTGCGCCGCCGGTGCCTGCTCGGTCTGCTGCTGCTCACGCTTCTTGCGCTGGGGCTTCTGCTCGCCCTGCTTCTGTGCGCAGGCTTCGGCTGATTCGCCCTCGGCGCAGGCCGCCTGGGCCAGGATTAAAGGCACAGCGCCGCGTTGCATGGGGCCAAACGCGGCTGTTCCCTGAAGCGGGGACGCGCCTAACGGCGCGGATGCCATCAACAGGCCAAGGGCTGTGCCTGCCAGAATCCGTGGTTGGCGTTTCATCGAAATTCTCCTTGTGGGGTCCCATCCTTGCCGAAACCGCTTTTTACGAAATTGGTTCCAGCGGCCCATCGTTAGGGGCCGTACGGGGCTATTGGCCGGCCTTTTGAAGGCAAATTCGTGTCATTCGGCCGAGTTGCCGCGCCATTCTGGCTGTCGCCGCGCTTGACCTTGGCGGCGGCTGGGGCCACATGCCGGAAATGGAAACGCCGTTCTGGAAAACCAAGACGCTGGAAGCGATGAGCCCCACGGAGTGGGAATCGCTCTGCGACGGCTGCGGCAAGTGCTGCCTGTCGAAGCTCGAGGACGAGGACACCGGTGAAATCTACTGGACCAGCGTCGGCTGCCGGCTGTTCGACGCCGAGAGCTGCCGCTGTGCCGACTATGCCAACCGGCTGGCGCGCGTTCCCGATTGCGTCGGCCTGACGCCGCAGAATGTGCGCACCATCAGCTGGCTGCCCAGCACCTGCGCCTACCGGCTGGTGGCCGAGGGCCGCGACCTTTACTGGTGGCACCGGTTGATCTCGGGCAGCGCGGAGACCGTGCACGAGGCCGGCATCTCGATGCGCGGCCGGGTCAAGGCGAGCGAGACCGAGCTGGCCGAGCCGGAAGACTATTTTGACTATATGCTCGACGACGAGCCTTGACCCGCGCGGATGTCGAGAACCCGGCGAGGGGGCAGGGCGTTTGGCGCGAATATCGTTCAATGCGGCAAGGGATTTGGGCCGGCAAGGGATTTGGGCCGGCAAGGGATTTGCAAACGGCCAGCGCCTCGCCCGCCGGCGCCACATGAACCGCAGATGAACGGCGAGTTCGTAAATAGTTCAGACAGGCCAGTGCATTCTCCCGCCATCGGTTTCACGAGGACGGGCGCAAGCCCGCAACAAGGAGAGAGAACCATGTACACCACCATCAAGACGGCAGCGCTTTCTGCTCTGGTCGGCCTCGGCACGCTGGCGGCCATTCCCGCCCATGCCGACAGCCTCTATCTTGGTTTCGGTAACAACAACGATCCGCGCTTCGGCGTCTATGCCGGCGACGACGGCTATCGCCACCGCCGGGATGAGCGCCGTGACGACTGGCGCCGCGGCTGCTCGCCGGACCGCGCCCTCGACAAGGCCGAGCGCATGGGGCTGCACCGTGCCCGCATCGTCGATGCCAATCGCCGCGTGGTCAAGGTGATGGGCCGTCAGTACGGCGACCGTGTCGTCATCGTGTTCGCCAACGAGCGTGGTTGCCCGATCATCAACCGCTGAACGGGCGCAGCTCGAAAGAACCCCGCGGGAGCGATCCCGCGGGGTTCTTTCATGGGTGCCAACGGGGGACCCATGGCCGGCGGGGACCGGCCATCGCCTCGACCGATTACTTGAGTTCGAAGGTAACGGTGACCTGGACATTGTAGGCGTTCTCGCCGGCCTGCACAGGTGCCGCCCCGGCGGCGGCGTCGAAGGCCTTGGCGTTGATCGGCATTGGCGCCGGCCTGATGTTCTGGTCCGTGATCTCGAGCACCCGGCCGAGGCTGACCCCGGCCGCCTCGGCCAGCGTCCTGGCCTTGGCCATGGCGTCGGCGACAGCTTTCTTGCGCGCCTCGCTGACGGTGGCCGCCGGATTGTCATTGGTGAAGGCGATGCCGCCGCCCTGGTTGACGCCGAGCGACACCGCCTTGTCGAGGATCTCGCCTGTCTTGTCGACATCGCGTACCCGCACCGAGAGCGTGTTGGTCACCTGATAGGCGACGAGTTCGGCGTCCTGACTGCCGTCCGGCTTGTTGGTGTAGTTGTAGCGAGGGTTGATCTGGATGCCTGCGGTCTGCAGGTCGCGATCCTTGATGCCGGCTGCTTTCATCGCGGCGATCACGGCGGCCATGGCGTCATTGTTGGCATCGAGTGCGGCGCGCGCCGTCTTGGCTTCACGCATGACGCTGAGCGTCAGGACCGCCAGATCGGGGGCGACGGTTGCTTCGCCCTCGCCGGACACGATAATGCGAGGCGGCGTCGGCAGATCGGCGGCTCCAGCCATCGCCGGAAAAGCGATTGCAGCGGCGAGCGCGAGGGGCAAAAGATGTCTGGTCATGAAAATCTCCTTGGTCTGCGATCAGGTCGCAGGGGTCGCGTAGAGCGCGATTATGGGGTGATTTGGGCGATCTGCGAAACCCCGCAGGTAAAGCCTTGTGCCGCGATGCGAAAAACATTAATCCAGCCCGCGTGGGGCCTGTAGCTCAATGGTTAGAGCCGGCGGCTCATAACCGCTTGGTTGGGGGTTCGAGTCCCTCCGGGCCCACCAATACTTTAACTTATTGATTTTATTATATTTTATGGCCATGCTAACCTCGGTGTTTTGGACTCGAACCCTCGGATATTCGAGCAACGAACGATATGAGAATATTTGGCCGTGGCCGGCTTGAAACAGATGGTGGCCGCTGGACGCCATCTTGCCGGGGCAGCACTCCCTAAGTTGGCAACGTGAACTCACCGGCGAGGTTAACGGCACGGCCTTCGCGGGCCGATCTCTGAGCGGCGAGGCCCATGACGACGGCCCACCAGCCGTCGTGCAGGGTCACCTCCACCTTGCCTTGTCCGCGCACCGCCGCGAGGAAGCGGGCGTGTTCGAAATAGGTCGAGCCGTTGTGATCGCCGGCCGCAAGCAGCCGCGGGTCGACCGGAAACTCCAGCAGGCGCGGTCCCGGCGGATTGCGCGGGCTGATGATGAGCTCCGGCACGGGGTTGGCGCCCAGATGCTGTGGCCAGAAGCGCCCGGGTCCCGGCACCCGACATTCGATCTTTCCGTTGCCGCCGACGGCGCAGAGCTCCTCCTGGTAGCGGCTGCCCTCGGCGAACATGCAGAGTTCCAGCATGGCGCGCGCGCCGCCGGCGAAATCGATCAGCACATAGCCGTGGTCGAGAATATCCGGCGTCTCGCCGCTATAGCGTTCGTCGAGATGGTTGACCGCCTGTCCCGCGCTCGCCATCACGCGGACGGGATCTGATTTGAGAATCAGCCGCATCAGATCGAAGAAGTGGCAGCACTTCTCGACGAAGGTGCCGCCGGTGTTGCGGTTGAAGCGGTTCCAGTCGCCGACCTTGGCCAGAAAGGGAAAGCGGTGCTCGCGAATGGTCAGCATGCGGGTGCCCCCTGTGACATCGCCAGCGTGTTCGATGAAATTGGCGACGGAGGGCATATAGCGGTATTCCATCGCTACCCAGACGAGCGGAAGCCGGGCTGTCAGCGCCGCGATCCGTCTTTCATCGGCGGCGTCGGTGAACAGCGGCTTTTCCACCAGCACAGGCACTGGCCGCAGCGCTGCGATCTCCTCCAACTGGGCGAGATGACGGTGGTTGGGGCTGGCGATCAGAACACAGTCGACCGTGTCCATTGCCAGCAATTCGGCGGCCGACGCCGCCGGGCATGCATCCGGCGCCAGGGCGAGCGCGGCCGCCATCATGGCTGGGTCCGGCTCGAAGATCGCGGCGACATGCGCGTCAGGCAGCAGCGCGATGTTACGGATATGCTCCTGGCCCATCATGCCGCAGCCGATAATGCCGTAGCCGATCGATGATGTGGTCACGCGGCGTCTTCCTTCCAATGCTTATTTGAAACGGGTCACGTAGCGCGCCACGTCGGGATCGAACCAACTGCGGGAATACTCCACGCTGGCTCCGTCTCCAGCCCAGGCGACACGTTCGATGAAGCCGACGACCGTCCCCGGCGGCGGCCTGAAATCGGCCGGCGCCCAGTCGGGTGCCGGCCCGACGGAGACGAGATCCTCGGCGCGGACGATCGAAAAACCGAGCGCCAGCCGGTAATGGAGATAGAGCGATTCCGATAGCTCCTCGCGCTTGAGCCGCTCGGCGCGGCCGGCGTCGAGCCAGATCTCCTCGACGGCGGCCGGCTCACTGTCGAGCCGCCGCAGGCGGCGGATGCGATGGGCTTCGCTGGCGCTGCCGAACTCCGGCAGGCCGGCGGGTTTGGGCAGCCGTTCGACCGACAGCACCTCGGCGGTCGGCAGCCCGCCACCGCCGATGCACTCCAGCCGGAAGAAGGCGTAGACCCCGAGCAGGTCGCCGCGCGCCCTGATATAGTTGCCCGAGCCCTGGACGCGGTCGAGCAGGCCCTTTTCGGTGAGGTCGGCCAAGGCGCGCCGCAGCGTGCCGACAGCGATCCCCAAGTTCGCGGCCATCTCGCGCTCGGGCGGAAGCCGCGCCCCGTCCGCCAGCCGTCCGGCGGCGATTTCGCGGATCAGCATCTCGCTGATCTGCAGGTGCACGGGCAGGGGACCGCGCATCTGGCTCGATCGGTGGCCGGGCTCGGCCCGTGTCAGCGGCATTTCCGCTTTCTCCAATCCGCTTTCTTGGCTGCATCGAAAATTGATACAGTATTGATCTACATCAAAACGAATGCTACGCAAAGCCTATTCGCGCCGTCAAAAACCAACGCGTTTCCTGAAGGACCGGCATGACCATCGTCCCCATCACGTCACCGGATCTCGACGCGGCCGAAGTTTCATGGTTCGCCGCGCTGTGCTCGGACGACTATCGCTATCTCGGCATGCCCGACGGCGCGCTGCGCTCGAGCTGGGCGCATTGTTCCGAGATCGTGAAGACGTCCGAGGAGCTCGGTTTCCGCAACATATTGTGCCCGTCATCCTATCAGGTCGGCCAGGACACGCTGAGCTTCGTTGCCGGCTGCGCGCCGATCACGTCGAAGATCAATCTGCTCGCGGCCGTGCGCTGTGGCGAGATGCAGCCGATCATGCTGGCGCGCACGATCGCGACGCTCGACCACATGCTGGAAGGCAGGCTGACACTGAACATCATCTCGTCGGACTTTCCCGGCGAGACGGCCGACAGCGCCTACCGCTACCAGCGTTCGCGCGAAGTGGTGCAGATCCTGCGCCAGGCCTGGACCCGCGACAGCATCGATTTCGAGGGCGAGGTCTATCGATTCAAGGGTGTGCCGACGGCTCCGGCGAAACCCTATCAGCGGAATGGCGGTCCATTGCTCTATTTCGGCGGCTATTCACCGGACGCCCTCGAGCTTTGCGCCGAACAGTGCGATGTCTACCTGATGTGGCCGGAAACCAGGGAAGAACTGGCCGGGCGCATGAAGGCCGTGCATGAGCGCGCCGCGCGGCACGGGCGTACGCTCGACTATGGCCTGCGCATCCACATGATCGTGCGCGACACCGAGGCCGAGGCGAAGGAATACGCGCGAGAGCTGGTTTCGAAGCTCGACGACGAACAGGGCAAAGCGATCCGCGAGCGGGCGCTCGATGCCCGATCGCTTGGCGTGTCGCATCAGGCCAGGAACCGCGAGATCGCCGATGCGGAAGGCTATGTCGAGCCGCATCTGTGGACGGGTGTCGGCCGTGCGCGCTCGGGCTGCGGCGCGGCCCTTGTGGGCTCGGCCGATCAGATCCTGTCGGAGATCGAGGGGTATATGAAAATGGGCATCCGCGCCTTTATCTTCTCCGGCTACCCGCATCTCGACGAGGCGCGGCATTTCGGCACCAAGGTGCTTCCGCAGCTCAAGACCTGCTCCTTGCCGCATGCCTATGGCCGGGTGCCGAACCGGATGCCGGACACACCGTTGGGAACGGGGGCGCGGCGCTGATGGAGCATGTCGTGTGCGATCCGCGCAGTCTGCGCAACGCGTTCGGGCGCTTCGCCACCGGCGTCACGGTGGTCACCACCGGCGGCGCCGACGGTCCGGTCGCGATCACCGCCAACAGCTTTTCGTCGGTGTCGCTCGACCCGCCGCTGGTGCTGTGGTCGATCGGCCGCCACTCGCGCCGGTTCGATGCTTTCGCCAACGCCGCCCATTATGCCATCCACGTGCTGGCGCAGGATCAGACCGATTTGTGCTGGCGCTTTTCGAAATCCGGCTCCGACTTCGCCGGTCTCGACCTCACCTGGAATGCACATGGCGTGCCGCTGCTGCCCAAGGCCTTGGCGCGGTTCGAATGCTGCGTCGCTGACCGTTTCCCAGCCGGCGATCACATGATACTGCTCGGGCGCGTGCTGGAACTGGAAACGCAGGACGGATCGCCGTTGCTGTTTGCCGGCGGCAAGTCCCAGGCTCAGGACGCGGTGTGATGAATATTCGCGCCGGCTCGGGCCGGTGCCGTCGATTGGCGCACCACCAGATGGCAGGCGAGCTCGACGCGGCGCGGCGGCAGGTTCGAATGAGCCATGTCGTCGAGCAGCACGCTGAGCGCGGCCGAGCCGATTTCGCGCATGGGAATGTGCATCGCCGTCAGCGGCGGATTGCAGAAGGCCGCCAGCGGCAGGTCGTCGATGCCGACGACGGAGACATCGCCGGGCACCGAATACCCGGCCTCCTGGATGCCGGCGATGGCGCCGAAGGCCAGGCTATCGCCGGCCGTCAGCACGGCGGTGAAATCGAGGCCACGCGCCGCAATGCGCTCCTTCACCGCCTTGCTGGCGAGCTCCGGCAGCCAGTCCTGCACCTCGACCACGAGATCGTCGAAGCCGGCGGCGCCGCTGGCGATCAACGCGTCGCGCCAGCCTTCGTAGCGGCGCTCGATGGTGCGCCGGCCGCGCCGCATCAGGAACAGGATGCGGCGGTGGCCGAGGCCGATCAGGTGCTGCGCGGCGAGCATGGCGGCGGAGCGGTTGCAAGGCGTGACGCTGGAATGGCGCATCGACGGATCGTCGCCGTTGACGAGCACGATCGGCTTGGAGAGGCCGGCCGTCAGCGTCAGGACTTCATTGTCGTCCAGGGTCAGGAAAAGGCAGCCGGCGACGCTGTCGTCATGCTCGGATTCGCGCAGCAGTGCGATCTCGTCATTGGGCGTCGAGACCGGCCGCGTCACCACTTCGACACCGAGCAGGCGGGCGCGCTCGTTGAGCCCGTCGAGCACATGGTAGGTGAACTGGCTGCGGGCACTGTCGACCATGGCCACGCTGCTTGCCGCCAGGATGACCTTGCGGCCGGCGACCGAGGCCGGAATGACGTAGTTCATCGACTTCGCCATTTCGATGATCTTGCTGCGAAGCTCATCCCTTACGCCGACCGCGCCGCTAAGGGCACGCGAGGCGGTGCTGACCGACACGCCGCAACGCGCCGCGATCTCCTCAAGTCGAACGCGACGGCTGGGTCGGCCCCTCTTTCCGTGGATCGTCATGCGCCTTCTCCAGCAAAGTTGCACAATTCTGCAAAAAATTTTCAGATTGCGCAAGAAAAATGCCTGTGAGACAGTTTCGGCAGGGTGGAGGAAACGGGAGGAATGATGCCGCTGTCGGCCGAACGCCTGAATTCCGCGCTTGCGAGCCTCGTGGCTGGCATGACCGGCTTGCGCCATGACGGGCGGTTCGATGAACCCAATCTCGACGGGACGCCGGGCGACTATGTCAGCTTCGAGAGCTGGGAATGGCCGCAGGGCGTCGGGCTCTATGGTCTTGTCCGGCTTTGGGCGCAGACCGGCGACGACAGCCTGCTGCAGACGCTGGAAGCCTGGTACGACCGGCGCATCGCCGCCGGGCTGCCAGCGATGAACGTCAACACCACGGCACCGCTGCTGGCGTTGAGCGAGCTTTGGCGCCGACAGCGCCAGCCGCGCTTCGAGCCGGCGTTGCGCGAATGGGCTGAGCGGGTGATCACCGCCATGCCGCGGACGCCCGAGGGCGGCTTCCAGCACAATGTTTCGGACCGGGTCAACGACGATGAATTGTGGGACGACACGCTGTTCATGGTGGCGCTGTTTCTCGCATCCTACGGCCAGGCCGCCGGCCAGCGCCGCTTCGTTGAGGAGGCGGAACGGCAGTTCCTCGTCCATGCCCGCTATCTCGCCGATCCGGCCTCGGGACTGTGGTTCCACGGCTGGACCTTCGCGGGCCGGCATAATTTCGCCGGCGCCCTTTGGGGCAGGGGCAATGCCTGGATCACCGTCGGCATCCTCGACGTGATCGAATTTGCCGACATCACGCCTTCGGTGAAGGCCTACCTGCTCGGCGTGCTCGAGACGCAGATCAAAGCGTTGCTCAAGGTTCAGTCGGGCTCGGGCGCATGGCATACCTTGCTCGACGACCCGACCTCCTACGAGGAGATCTCGGCCACGGCCGGATTCGGCTATGGGCTGATGAAGGCCGCACGGCTGGGGATCGGCCCGCCGGAATGCCGGGCCGCCGGGCTCCGCGCCCTGGAGGCGGTGGTGGCGAACATCGACAAGCAGGGTGTGGTGGCCAACGTCTCCTATGGCACACGAATGGGCCATGATTTGCAGTTCTACCGCGACATACCGATCCACCCGACCGGCTATGGACAGGCGCTGGCCATCCTGTGCCTGACCGAAGGGGCGCGGCACATCAAGGCGGAGGTGGAGGCGGCATGATGCGGACGCTGTTTGGCGCATCGCCGGCGGACATTGCCGGCATGGATACGGAGCGGCTGAGGGCCGAATTCCTGGTCGACGGCCTGTTCCGGCCGGGTGCGATCGAATTCGCCTACACCCACATCGACCGCATGATCGTCGGCGGCGCGGTGCCGCTGGCCAATCCGCTGCTGTTCGGCAACGGCGCGGATGTCGGCACCGAGTTGTTCTTCACCGCGCGCGAGATGGGCATCGCCAATCTCGGCGGCAACGGCACCGTCACTGTCGATGGCGCCCGCTTTGCCTTGGCCAACCGCGATGTCGTCTATGTCGGGCGCGGCGCCCGCGAGGTGATGCTGGAGAGCGACGATGCGGCAAGGCCGGCACATTTCTACATGAATTCGGTGCCGGCCGGCGCCGACATCCCGCATCGCCTGATCGCCAAGGGCGAAGCCAAGCCATTGGTGCTGGGCGACGAGGCGCGCGCCAACAAGCGCACGCTGCGCATGTATATCCACCCCGAGGTCGCCCCGTCCTGCCTCCTGCTCATGGGCATCACCGACCTGGCGCCGGGCAGCATCTGGAACACCATGCCGCCGCATCTGCACGAGCGCCGCATGGAGGCCTATTGCTATTTCGATCTCGCCGCGGCCGACCGGGTCGTTCATCTGATGGGTCGGCCCGACAAGACACGCCATTTGATGGTCGCCGACGGCGACGTCGTCCTGTCGCCGGCCTGGTCGATCCATATGGGTGCCGGCACCGGCCCCTACGCTTTCGTCTGGGGAATGACCGGCGAGAACCAGGCCTACACCGATGTCGACCCGGTTGCTGTGAAGGATTTGCGATGAGCGTGGCGGCAAAGACCGTTCAGACCGATTTTACGCTGCGCCGGCCGCTCGCGGCGGGACAGTCGGTCGTTCATTGGCGGCTCGGGCCTATCGCCGAGCAGCGCTACGATGTGGCCGACCAACCGATGAAGGGGGAGATGGATCCCTTCTTCTTCCTGACCAAGCACAAGAATTTCATTCCGCATGAATATCCGTGCCGCACGCAGTTCGCAGCCGAACGCCGCGGCAAGCGGCCTCAGGTCGGCGCCGAATTCAGCGCCGGGCGCATCTGGCTGCCTTTCGCTTCGCCGCGTGTCGACCTGTCCGGCTTCTGGTTCCGGCCGACGGTGCTTGGAACCTGGGCCGAGACGATCATCGACGCTGCCTCGGCCGGCGAGGCGCTGCTGCGGCTGCGCACATGCGGCGGCGCCATTCTCTTCGTCAACGGCGGGGAAGCCGGCTGGATGGCGCCCTACGGCCGCAATCTGGAAAGCGCCGAGGACTTCCGGGTCGCGCTCAGCGCCGGCCGCAACGATATCCGCATCTGGTTCGACGATCTCGCCGAGCGTGACGCCCGCTACTATTTCCAGCTCGACTATCTGTCGGGCCCGGCCGCTGCGGTCGCCTTGCCGATCGAGGTCGAGGGCGCGGTCGCCGATGCGATGGAGGCGGCGCTCGACGACATGCGTTTCGAGCGTCCTGCCTATGATGGCGGCGAGGTGGCGCTGGTCACCGGCGTGGCGCTGCCGCGCGATGCCCAGGTCGCGGTCGAGATCGAGGGCGATTTCATGTCGATCGAGGCGCCGGTGCGCTTTGCCTTCGAATTGTCCGCCGGCCAAACGCGGCTGCCGATCGCCGACACCGAGCAACTGCCCGCCGATTTTCGTCATTTCAAGGTGACGCTGACGATTGGTGGCCATGCCGCATCGCGCGTCTTCGGCGTCGAGATCTGCCACGCGCGACGACAGGGCGGCGCGCCGGAAACGCTTGCCGCGCGCATCGACGAGGCGCTGAGCGAAGTCGCCGGTCATGCCGAGGCCGACACGGTGCGCGCGCTGGCGCGGCTGGCGAAAGGGCAGGAGGGTGCCGAGACCGACGCCATGATCTCCGGCGTGCTGCCGGCGATCGAGGACTGTCACGACTGCGCCGACTTCATCCTGGTGCCGCTGCTGTGGTGCCGCAGGGCCTATGGCGATCGGCTGGACGCCGGCCTGCGCGGGCGCGTCGACAAGGCGATCCTCGGCTATCGCTACTGGATGGACGAGCCCGGCAACGACGTGCAGTGGTACTTTTCCGAGAACCACGCGCTGCTCTTCCACACCGCGGCCTATCTCGCCGGCGGGCTGTTGCCGCAAGCGCGCTTCGCGCGCTCGGGCCGCTCTGGCCGCGAGCAGTCGGCGGTGGGCGCGGCCCGGGTGCGGGCCTGGCTCGACCATTTCGAGGCTTGGGAAATGGCCGAGTTCAATTCGGCGCCCTACTTTCCGATCGACCTCAAGGGCCTGTGTGCGCTTTACGCGCTGGCGCCGGACAAGGACATCGCCGATCGTGCCGGAAAAGCTGTCATCCGCCTACTGGAGATCGTCGCCCGCTCGGCCCATCACGGCATGCTGACCGGTGCTCAGGGCCGCTCCTACGAGCACACGCTGCGCGCCGCGCGCTCGCTGGAGTTGTCGGGCATCTGCCGCATGGTCTGGGGCAAGGGCAATTACGGCATGCGCTTCCATGCGCTGCCGCAGCTTGCGTTGTGCCTGCGCGACCACGGCCTGAGCATTCCCGCCGAGCTTGCACCCATTGCCTCGGTCGCTGACGATACGGCGTGGGAGTGGAGTTTCGCGCAAGGACAGGACCGCTTCGCGCGGCTCTATCACCACAAGACGCGCGGCCATGCCATGGGCAGCGCCTCCGGCTATCGCTGGAACCAGTGGGGATACCAAGAAACGGTCCTTCACGCCCGGCTGGGCGGGAACGCGGATGCGCAAATCTGGATCAACCATCCGGGCGAAGTCTTGCAGTCCGGCTATGGCAGGCCGTCCTACTGGGGCGGCTCCGGCACCTTGCCCAGGGTCCACCAATACCGCGACCTCGCCGTCGTCAGCTTCTCCTGTTCGGACGAACAGCCTGATTTCACGCATGCCTGGTTTCCGGCCGGTGTCTTCGACACGGTCCGCATCGACGGTCAGTCGGCGCTGGCGCAGGCCGGCGACGCTTTCGCGATGCTCATGACGGATGTGCCGCTGTCCCAGGTTACCAGCGGCCCGACCGCCGGCAATGAATTGCGTGCGGCCGGGCGCAAGGCGACGTGGATCGTCCGTCTCGGCGACCGGAACACCAATCTCCCGACGCTCGAAAGCTGGAGCGATGCCTTCGCCGGCCTGTCGTTGCATTCGAGTGCCGATGGCCAACTCACCGTCGAGGATCCGGAATATGGCACTGTGCGTTTCCTCGCCGACGCAACGATAGTGGCCGAGGGACGGACACTCGATCCGGCCAGTTGGACCGTGCGCGGCGAGGCGACACGCATGAAACGCAGGGAATAGGGAGGATCAGGCCGTGCCCTCATGAGGAGAGGGCGGGGCGGCTTGAATTGATAGGGGCTGAACCCCGACAAAGGAGGAGACGTAGCATGATCAAGACCCGCACCTTGCTGGCCGCGATATCGGTCAGCCTGCTCGCATCGACCAGCGCGTTTGCCGGCGATGTGCGCATCATGTGGTATTCGGACGGCGTCGAAGGCGAAGTCATCCAGGACCTTCTGAACCGCTTCATGAAGGACAATCCCGACATCCATGTCACGCTGGACAATGTCGCCTACAAGGTGATCCAGGAGCAGCTGCCGATCCAGCTCGAAGCCGGCCAGGGCCCGGACATCGCCCGCGTCACCAACATCAAGGAGCTTGCCCAGCACTGGCTCGATCTCAGGCCGCTGGTTGCCGACCCGAAATACTGGGACGATAATTTCGGCGATACGCTGGACTGGATGCGCCCCGACGGCTCGAAGGCCATCACCGGCTTCATGACGCAGCTGACGCTCACCGGCGGCTTCGCCAACAAGACGCTGTTCGAACAGGCCGGCGTGGCGCTGCCCGGCGACAAGGCGACGTGGGACGACTGGATCAATGCCGCCGCCGAGGTGGCGAAGAGCCAGCAGCTACCGGCGGCGTTTGCGATCGACCGCTCCGGCCATCGCATTTCGGGCGCCAATGTCTCCTACGGCGCCAATTATATCGGAGCCGACGGCAAGCCGGCGAAAGTGGACGACGGCACCAAGGCGTTCATCACCAAGCTCGTCGACTGGACCGCCAAGGGCCTGATGCTGAAGGATACGTGGGTGTCGGCGGCGGGATCGACCTACCGCGCGGCGACCGACGATTTCATCAACGCGCAGATCCCGTTCTATTATTCGGGCAGCTGGCAGGTCGCCAATCTGTCGACCAAGATCGGCGACAGTTTCGACTGGGTGGCAACCGGTTCGCCCTGCGGCACGGTCGGCTGCTCGGGCGTGAAAGGCGGCGCGGCACTTGTCGCCATCAAATATACCAAGAACCCCAAGGATGTCGCCAAGGTCATGGACTACCTGGCCAGCGAAGCCATCGTGAAGGAGTTCAGCGAACGCACGCTGTTCCTGCCGGCGCACAAGGGCGTGGTCGCGAAAGGCGGGCTCAAGTGGGGTTCGGCAGACAAGAATGTCGGCCCGGCGCTCGATAGGTTCGTAAAGGCGGCGGGTGAGACCTTGCCTGCGGCCGACGCGCTGCCGGCGTGGAAATGGGCCAACGCCTACTATGCCGCTCTGGTGACCCGCGTCAGCCAGGTGATGGCCGGCGAACTCACCCTCGACGAGGCCTGGGGCAAGATCGACCAGGACATCGCCGACAAGGTCGCCGAGGGCAAATGAGCGCCTCCGCGACCCTCAAGGCATGGGCTGGCGCCGCGCTTGCGGCGCCGGTCGTCTGGCTTGCATCTGCCGTCAACGTGCCGCTCAAATCTTGGCAGCGCGCGACGGGTACCGGCGGCATGGCCGCCTTCTTCCTTGCCCCGAACATGGCGATCTTCGGCATCTTCGTGCTGGTGCCGCTGGTCATCAACTTCTTCTATTCGGCCACGTCAGGCACTGCCTACTTCCTGCAGGACCGCAGCTATGTCGGACTTGAGCAATATCAGCGCCTGCTCGATTGCAGCAATTATCTGGATACCGCCACGTGCCGCGAGGATCTATTCTGGAAAGCCGTGCACAATACCGGCCTGTTCGTCGTCGTGCAGGTGGCACTGATGACAGTCGTGTCTGTTGTCACGGCGCTGATCCTCAACCGCGAGATCGCGGGGCGCTCGTTCTGGCGCGCGGTGTTCTTCTTTCCGGTGCTGCTGTCGCCGGTCGTCACAGGCCTGATCTGGCGCTGGACCCTGCAACGCCAGGGACTGCTCAACTTGATCGTCCATGACTTCGGAGGCGAGCCCTACAACTGGCTGACCGACCGTTTCTGGGCCTTCACCGCAGCCGTCAGCGTTTCGGTCTGGGCCCATATGGGCTTCTACACGCTGATCCTGCTTGCCGGGCTGCAGGCGATCCCGCGCGATCTTTACGAGGCGGCCGAGATGGACGGCACCAAGCCGGCGCGGGTGTTCTGGCGCATCACGCTGCCGCTCTTGATGCCGAACCTGCTCGTCGTCATCGTGCTGGCGCTGATCCGCGCCGTACAGATCTTCGACGAAGTCTATGTGCTGACGGGAGGCGGACCAGGAACCTCCACCCTCTATCTCACGCAGTACATCTATGAGATCGGCTTCGCCTCGCTGCTGCGCAATCCGGGACTGGCCTCGGCGGCGTCCATGCTGATGGGGCTGGTGCTGGTCGTGTTGACCCTGCTTCAGCTGCAGGTCGGACGCCGGGGCGAACGCAAAGGGGTGCGCCAATGAGCGGCGTCATGACATTCCTGACCCGCCGGCGCGGCGGCCGTGGCTGGCATTGGACGGATGTCGTGAGCTGGCTGTGGCTCACCGGCGGTCTCGTCATCATGTTCGGCCCGGCCATCTGGCTGGTCGGCTCGTCGTTCAAGACGCCGGCGCAGCTTGCCGAGTTCCCGCCGACCATCCTGCCCTATGTCAGCCAGCAGGTCAGCGTCGAAGGTTACGACAAGCCGCTCACGCTCTACAAAGTGAAGCTGCCGGACGGTTCGACCAAGGTGCTGGCCGAGATACGCCGCCTCGGCATCGTGGCGCAGATGGTGGATCCGCAGGCGCCGAAGGACATCATCAAGGTCAACATCGCCAACCGGGAACCTGTGCGCGAAATCGGCTTCGCGACAGAAAACTACACCGAGCCCTTCGTCCATTTCGATTTCCTCCGTTATTTGCGCAATTCGGTTTTCGTCACCGCGATGGCGACGCTGATCACGTTGCTCACCAATTCGATGGCGGCGTTTGCCCTGTCGAAATACAGGTTCCGCGGCCGAGATCTCACCATGCTGGTGATCGTCGGCACGCTGATGGTGCCGCTGTCGGTCATCCTTGTGCCGCTCTATTCGGTGGTCAGCGCCGTCGGCCTGCTCGATTCGCTGTGGGGCGTGATCCTGCCGACCGTGGCGACGCCGACCGGCGTGTTCCTGCTTCGCCAATACATGCTGACCATCCCGGACGAGTTGCTCGACGCGGCGCGTATGGACAATGCGTCCGAATGGCAGATCTACTGGCGTATCGTGCTGCCGCTTGCCGCACCGGCGCTAGCGGTGCTCGCGATCTTCTCTGTCGTCTGGCGCTGGAACGACTTCCTTTGGCCGCTGGTGGTGCTGTCGCGCAAGGAGCTCTACACGCTCCAGGTCGGGCTCAATACCTATGCCGGCCAGCTCAACGTGCAGTGGCACTTTATACTGGCGATGACAGTGGTGACGATGATCCCTGTGGTTCTCGTCTTCGTCTTCCTGCAGCGTTACATCACCTCCGGCATTGCCGGCACCGGGCTGAAATGAGGGCGCCATGGGACGGATAACGCTTACCAGCATCGATCGCGCTTACGGCAAGATGAAGATCCTGCACGACATCAATCTCGACGTCGCCGACGGCGAGATGCTGGTGCTTGTCGGCCCGTCGGGCTGCGGCAAGTCCACGCTGTTGCGGCTGATCGCCGGGCTCGATCGTCCGACCGGCGGCAGGATCGAGATCGACGGCGTCGATGCCACCGACGTTTCGGCCGCGCAGCGCGGTCTGGCCATGGTGTTCCAGTCTTACGCGCTCTACCCGCATATGAGCGTGCGCCAGAATCTCGCCTTCGGGCTCGAAAACATCCGCATGGCGAAGGCCGAGATCGATGCGCGCATCGCGGAAGCGGCGCGCATGCTGGAGATTGCGCCCTATCTCGACCGCCGGCCCGGGCAGCTTTCCGGCGGGCAGAAGCAGCGTGTGGCGATCGGCCGTGCGGTGGTTCGCAATCCGACCGCCTTCCTGCTCGATGAACCGCTGTCCAATCTCGACGCCGAACTGCGCATCTCGACACGCGCTGAGCTGGCCGCCCTGCACAAGCGACTGGCAACCACGATGATCTATGTCACCCATGACCAGGTCGAGGCGATGACGCTGGCCGACCGCATCGTGGTGATGCGCTCGGGGCGGATCGAGCAGATCGGCCGGCCGCTCGATCTCTACAATGCGCCGGCAAACCTGTTCGTCGCCGGCTTCATCGGCGCGCCGCGTATGAACCTCTTGCCCGTGAAGGTGCTTTCCGTCGCCGTGAATGAAGTCGCGGTGCAAGGCCCGGGCGGACTGAGCGCCGTGATCGCTGCCAATGGCGCCGCCCTGAAGCCGGGAGACGAAGCTACGCTCGGTATCCGCCCGCACGACGTCGATCTTTCGGCAGGCGGTCCCGGCAGCGTCGAGGCGCGTGTCACGCTGGTCGAGGCTCTAGGTCCCGAGACGGTCGTTCACGCCACCATCGCCGGCGATGAGAAGATGGTCGCGGTGCTTAACCAGCAGGGCATCGGCGCCGGCGGCAAGCAGATCAGCCTGCGGCTCAATCCAGAGCGGATGCATCTGTTCGATACGGCAGGCCTGCGCGTGCCCACAATCTAACCCGGCAACAGGTAAGGTGGAAAAAACGAGTGACGGCGGCGCGCATGGCTGGCGTGTCGACATGGCGATCACCGTCAATCTGTTCCTGCGACGCCGGGGCTGGTGCACCTGTTTTCACTGTCAAAGACGCTACTGCTCCTGGCAATCGAACCCTTCAGGACGAAATTGGCCTTTGGTCGCTGCCCTCGCGCCAGCCGGTCGCGGGATGATACGGAACAATGCGGGAATCCTGAAGACTCGAACCCACGAAAAAATCAATAAAATCAATGTTCCAGACACGTCCTCCGGGCCCACCAAAATCGCTCAATATCAATCACTTATGGCCAACTTCGACCTGAAGTGGGCCAGTTCGCTTGTTCTACACACGACTGAGTTCGATCGCTCTGGCATGAACATGATCCAGGCCGGGGAGGACGATCTACGCCTGTCTCTATCTTTTACCCTTGCTCCTGTTCGTCAATCGGGTTGCGCACAGCCATTCATAGCCCAGTTGTTTCAAGGCTGAAAAGACCACTGGACGATAGGGGCGGCAAAAGGCGGTAACGGCCTGCGATCGGGATGGTTTGGCCCGCCACATCGATAGGTTGCGGATGCAAATAAGCTAGTGCGAAAACAGCAACCGTGTCGCAATGGTCATCGCAGCTGCGTTATCCTGACTTGGAAGGGGGCTTTCGCCGAACTGTTATTTATTTATGGCCGTCGTTCTCGCTGCGCCTGTTGAACGACGGCTTCGCGCCTATCTTCGACGTAGAGGCCAGTTTTGCTGCTGCTCGGAAGCAGACATTTCCCGGGCGCTATCAGACGCAGGTAGAGACGCGGGGAGCTCTTTGGATTTTTCGCTCCCATGGTCTTCATCATACGGTCGCGCGCAGCCGGGTTGCGAAGTTCCGTGGCTATGATTGTGGGGGAAACTCCACCGCGTCAATCGAGAGGCAATCGGTGACGATTCACGGAACTGAGATACTTCGAATACATGGCCGCGGTTTCAATCAACGGCCAAATTGTTCGTGCATCCCGTCTATTCGCCAGCGTTGAATTCACCTTTAAACAAGATTGTCTCCACCGGCCCCGCGGGATTAGTGATCCGCCTCTCCAGCACTTCTACAAGTGTACGTCCAACCACGGCCATGTCGACGGAATGAACGCCGATCTTCGCCGGTAGGAAGCGCGCCAGACGTGTGTTGTCGCGGGCGACGATGTGGACGTCGCGGCCCGGCTCAAGGCCCCGCCGGCCGAGTGCGTGCAACGCTCCAAGAAGGCCCAGTTCATTGGCGCATGCCAGGCCAGTCGGCGGATCTGACGACGCCAGCAGGCGATCGAACCAGGCTGCGCTCGATTCTATCGTGAATGTGCCGTGGCCGATCAGCGATTGGTCGACCGCAATGCCGGCCTCGGCAATCGCTCTTTGATAGCCTGCCAGACGCTTGGCGCTCGCCTGGTCTTTCGGCACGAGAAGTTGCAGCGCAATACGTCGGCAGCCCTTGCCCATCAGCCGTCGGGTCGCCTCGTAGGCGATCTGCTCATTGTCGATATCGACATAGGGATAGGCGATGTCCAGATCGGTTCTGCCGAAGGTGACGAACGGCATGCCCCGGTCGAGTAGCAGCTTGACGCGCGGATCGCCCGAGACCATGCGCGTGATGACCAGTCCGTCCGCGCTGTGCGCCTGGAGCAGGCGCCGCATGCTTTCGACCGGATCGTCGTCTGGTGTGGTGGAATATATGGACAGGCTATAGCCCGTTTGCCGCGCCGCCAGCGTCATGCCCTCGATCAGGGGAAGCTTGGCCAGATCGGACAAGTAATCGCTCGTCTCCATCGGCAGCACTGCCGTCAGCGTCATGGTCCGTCCGGTTTTGAGCGCGCGACCGTGATGATCCGGCACGTAGCCGACGCGCTTGGCCACCTCCTTGACCCGCGCCACGGTCGAGGGATGCACTTCCGGCCCGTCCTTCAGAGCGCGCGATACGGTGGTTACCGAAAGAGAAAGTTCCGCCGCTATCTGTTTTAGATTGGCCATGTCGCCCGACTTGATTTGCGAAAGCGTCGGCTGATTTGCTGAGCTTCGTAACGTTACCGGATTCGACCTAACGGTCAAATCCAACGCCACCACAACCGAAAGGTCCGTCTGAAAGTAGCTTGACTTCATCGCATTTCGCTGAAATCGTAACGTTACGATTGATAAAAAGCCCATCTAAGCGACATTTTGATGAATCCTGGAGGAGGAGAACCCATGTCCTGGCTACCACGCATTTCCCTGGCCGTGATCGCAGTCTCGGCTGCCTTGCCCGCCTTTGCCCAAACGGTCACCATCACGACCGCCGGCGGCGACTATGGCAAGGCCATGAAGGAGGCCATGTGGGAACCCGCCGCCAAAGAGCTTGGCTATGATGTCCGCGAGGAGACGCAAAGCGACGGCCTTGCCGCATTGAAGATGCAGGTCACCTCGGGTGCGGTCACCACCGACATCATCCATCTCGGTTCACCGGAAGGCGCGCAGGCGGCCGCACAGTCGCTGCTGGAGCCGCTTGACTACAAGATCATCGATCCCAAGTCCGTGCCGGCCGGCGCAAAGTCGGACTATTGCTATCCGTTCGACTCCTACGGCACCGTCATGTCTTGGAATACCAAGACCTTTGGCGAGAACCCGCCGAAGACCTGGGCGGAGTTCTGGGACGTCGCCAAGTTCCCGAACCGTCGCGCTCTGCGCGCCAATGCGCAGGACTTGATCGAGATCGCACTGCTCTCCGACGGCGTGGCGCCGGCGGACGTCTATCCAGTGCTTAGCACGCCGGAAGGCCTGCAGCGCGCCATCAAGCGGCTTGAGGCGATCAAGCCAAGCGTCTCGGTATGGTGGACCTCAGGAGCTCAGTCGGCGCAGTTGCTGAAAGACGGCGAAGCGGATCTGGTCGTTACCTGGAATGGACGGGCCCAGACGGTCAAGGCAGATGGCGGCGCCGTCGACTACACGTTCAAGGGTTCCGTAATAGGCACGGACTGCCTTGGTGTGCCGAAGGGAGCCCAGAACAAGGATGCGGCCATGAAGCTCATTGCAGCGATGACGCAGCCCGCGCGCGTGGCAAAGCTCACCGACTTCATCGCCTATGGTCCGGTCAACCCTGCCGCATATGAAGGGGGCCTTATCCCAAAGGACCGCTTGAGGACCCTGGCGACGGCGCCCGAAAATGCCGGCACTTCAGTGTTCTCGAACGCCGACTGGTGGGTCAAGAACGGCGAAGCCGCACAAAAGGCCTTCGATGAAATGATCAGCCGCTGACGCTCCAATGCATCAACTGCAGGGCCGGAGCGCATGATGAAATCGCTTCCGATCACCATCGACAGCGTGCGTAAGGCCTATGGGTCTTACGTCGCGCTGGACGATGTTTCGCTCGATATTAGGGCCGGCGAGTTCCTCACGCTGCTGGGCCCGTCCGGATCGGGCAAGACCACGTTGCTCATGGCTCTGGCCGGTTTTGTCCGGCCCGATGCCGGAAAGCTCCTGTTGGGTGATCGCAACATCACCCGCCTGGCCCCCAACAAGCGGGAGATCGGCATAGTATTCCAGAACTACGCCCTGTTTCCCCACATGAACGTCCTCGCCAACGTCGAGTATCCGCTGGCGCTGCGCAGGATACCGAAGGCGGAGGCGCGTCAGCGGGCGCTTGACACCTTGGCTCGCGTGAAACTGGAAGGTCTGTCGGAGCGCAGCGTCGCCGCCCTGTCCGGCGGCCAGCGGCAGCGGGTGGCATTGGCGCGGGCGATCGTCTTCGAACCTCGCGTGATGCTGATGGATGAGCCGTTGTCGGCGCTCGACAAGAATCTGCGCGAGACCATGCAATACGAGATCCGGCGCCTGCACGACGATCTGGGGATCACCACCATCTATGTGACCCATGACCAGCGCGAGGCATTGACCATGTCCGACCGGATCGCGGTGATGAGTTCCGGCCGCATCCAGCAGATCGATGCGCCGCAGCGAATCTATGATCGTCCATCGACCCGCTTCGTCGCGGAGTTCATGGGCGAGGCCAACATCGTGGCCCCGGGCCTGGCGCGCAGGATCGACGGCGCCGATGCGCCGCGCGAGACGCTGATGATCCGCGCGGAAAGCCTTCATCTCGATGCGAGCCTCGCCGGACGAGATGGAGTGGCGCTCGACGGGACGCTGCGCGCCAAGGCATTTCGCGGCGAGAACTGGCTTTTGACGCTGGCGCTTGACGGTGGGCAGGAAATCCTTGTGTGCATTCCGGCGGCATTGGCCGGTGGCTGCGCCGAGCTTCCCGCCGGTCAGAGGGTGACGGCCTATGCGCCAGCGGAGAAGGTTCACGCGATACCGGGAGCGATGGCGTGACCGTCGCCGCCGATCCTGCGCTCGCCGCGGATGGTCGACGCGAGCGGCGGTTTTTCCTTTCGCTTTCGCTCCCGGCGCTTTTCATTGTTGGACTGGCGGCGATACTGCCGCTCCTCTGGATTATCCGGCAATCCTTCCTGACCACGGCCGGTGAATACACCGTCGGCAATTACGAGAAGGTGCTGTCGAGCGGGCTGACCTGGTCGGCGCTGGCCACCACCCTTGAACTGTCGCTGGGCACGCTGGCGGCCTGCATCCTTCTCGGCACTCCGCTGGCGCTGGCTCTGGCCAGTGCCAGACCAAGGGTGGCCAACGTGCTGATGGCCTTCGTCATGCTGCCTTTGTGGACCTCTATTCTTGTGCGCACATATGGCTGGCTCGTGCTGTTGCGGCGTGATGGCTTGATCAACGCGGCTTTGACGGGTTCAGGGCTGACCGCGGAGCCACTGCCGCTGGTCTACAATTTCACCGGCACGCTCATCGGCATGGTTCACTACATGCTGCCGCTGTTTCTGCTGCCCGTTTACGCCGCGATGCGCGATATCGACACAAACCTCATTCGCGCCGCTGCCAGCATGGGAGCTACGCTCGGGCAAGTGATCCGCACGGTCATTCTGCCGCTTTCTGCCGGCGGCATCTTCTCGGGTTCGATCATTGTTTTCATCTACACGATCGGTTTCTTCATCACGCCAGCGGTGCTTGGCGGCGGCAAGGTGAATCCGCTCTCCATCCGGATCGAGCGCACGCTGTCGACCTTCCAGGATTGGGGCTCGGCGAGCGTCCTGGGCATTCTGCTCCTCGTGCTCATGGCGGTGATCGCTGTGATGCTCCTGGCGGCAAGACGGCTGATGGCACACAACAAGATGGGCGCGGCCCATGCTTGAGGCCTATCTGGACAACAGGCTCGCTCGCGTCCTTCTATGGGGCTTTTCCGCGCTTGTCATGGCGTTCTTGATACTGCCGACGCTTGTCGTCGTGCCGCTCTCCTTTTCGGCGTCCGACCTTCTCGAGTTTCCGCCGCGCGCCTATTCGTTGCGCTGGTATGAGAACTTCTTCGGCTCAGCCACATGGATGGCCGCGCTGAGGACGAGCCTGATTCTTGGGACCTTGACGGCGGCGGTTGCCGTACCGCTGGCGCTACTGGCCTGCATCTCGATGAACAGGCTCGGCGGAAGGGCCGCCGCGACCATTCAAGGCGTTCTGCTCACCCCCTCCATCGTGCCCGGAATCCTGCTTGCGATCGGCCTCTTCTTCGTGCTGGCGGCGCAAGGCCTGGTCGGAACGCTGTTCGGCGTGCTGGTCGGGCATGTGGTGCTGGCCATCCCGGTCGCCTGCATTGTGTTGGCGCCCGCTCTTGCCCGCTTCGACTGGAACCAGGTTCAGGCGGCGCGCAGCCTGGGCGCCGACTGGACCAGATCCATTGGCGGCATCATCGTTCCGCAACTTCAAATCAGCCTGTTGTCGGCGACATTGATGGCCTTCCTGACCTCGCTCGATGAGTCTGTCATCTCGATCTTCGTCGCGAGTGGTCGAAACAGCACGCTGCCGAAACTCATGTTCCTGTCGCTGCGCGACCAGATCGATCCGACCATCGCGGCGATCTCGACATTGTGGACCGCCATTGTCGTGGCCGTCATCCTGATCGTTACCCTTCGCCAAAAATCCTGACTGAGACCGAAAACATGCCAATCAATCCTATCGCAGCCGATCATTCGACAGACATACCCAAGGTGGGGCTGGCGATCATCACCGGCTCGGCAAACTGGGGACTGGCCTTTCCGGAGGATGTCGAAGTCGACGGCGTGCGCACCTTACAGCGCGATATGAGCTTTGAGACACCCTTTGGCCGCACCGACCACTGGAAGCTCATCGAGTTCGATGCCTCGATTACCGCCGAAGGCAAAACGAAACAGGCGCTATGTATGTATTCGCACGGCAACCCTCGCGACCATATCGACCATTCCTGCCATCGCCGCGCGTTCTGGGTGTTGATGAGCGCGGGTGTAAGGCAAATCCTGGCCTGCTCGACCATTGGCGCCGTCAACAAGGCGATCAAGCCCGGCGACATGGTGGTGCCCGCCGACATCATCGAACTGACGCAGACGCCGTTTTCACTGCTCCCTGGCCGCCAGAGCTTCGACTGCTCGGGCAAGCAGATCGTATGCCCAATATGCGCGGCCGCTCTGGTCGAAACCGCCCGCCGTCATTGGCCGTCCCAATGCCGCGTTCATGGCATCGAGCAGCAGCTGGTCGCTGCCCACTGTTACGGGCCGCGGCTAACAACCCCGGCCGAAGCCCTGGCGTTTCGAAGCATGGGAGCCGACGTGCTCAACCATTCGATCGCCCCCGAAGCGACCTTGTCGCGCGAGATCGGCGCCTGTTTCGTGCCTTGTGCGTTCGTGACGGCGGGCTTCAACGATTATATGGACCGCAATCGCCAGGAATTGCTTCAGGACGACGTGTTGCCAAGCCTCTCTATGACAGCATCGCGAGTTGCGCTGGAAACTGCCGCAAGATTACCGGCTGATCCGGAGTGCTCATGCCAGGGTTTGAAGTCGCCACAACCCGCAGAGCGCCTTACCCGGTTCTGAGGCAGCGAGGGAGTTTGACTGGTCACTCACGAGGAGCGCCTATATCGTCAAAGCAGTTGCGTCTGCGGGCGACCGCACCAAAATTGAGAGCGCCCCAAACGGCTTTCCGCGATCGGGACGTGTTACCGACCTCTCAATGATAGCCGCGGGTAGCGCTTGAGACTGCGGCGCGGCTTCCTGCAAATCCTGAATCTTGCCAGGGCTTGAAGTCGCCTCAACCAGCAGAGCGTTCCAGCCGTTTCCGAAGCCAAGGTCCGGTTCGAGCTACAGCGCGCCGGTCTATAGCTGTTCGGTCAGGAGCCGATGTCGACTTTCAGTTGGGACATCGTCGTTCGTCGTCGCGCGAGCGTCCGAACACCAATAGGCGACTTCGCGGCGGTCAGAACGCCTCCTTCGCACGGAACAGATGCCTACCGGCACCTACCTGGCGTCACGCGGATCCCCGCACGACCAGTCGTCCGGGAATGATCACCGTCTTCTTGGGCTCGCGGCCCAAGATCATGGCAACGGTTGCCTTCACCATTGCCTCGACGGGTTGTTCGTATGTCGTCAGATCATAGGCCGGCGCGGCAGCAAACAGCGTGTTATCGAAGCCCGCCACGGCGATGTCTGCCGGCACCTTCAAGCCGAACTCGCTGCGGATGACGTCCATCGCCCCGAAGGCCAGGACATCGTTTTCGCACAGCAGGACGTCAACGCGATCAGTGGGCGATACCTCGTTCAGATAGCGCCGCACAGCCTCCGCGCCCGAGGCCGCGCTATAATGGTGCGCCACCAGTTCCGGCATCTCAGCGATGCCGTGAGCCTTCCAGAATGCCTTGAAACCCCGATGCCGGCCAAGCGCGGTCGACAAAGTCTTTGGTCCGGCCATGAAGCCCGGGCGTCGGTATCCTTTTCCATGCAGATGCCTGCACAGGTCCTTGATGGCCAGGGTGGTGTCGCAGTTGATCGCAGGCACGCCGGGGATCTGGCTGTCGCGTGCCAGAACGAACATCGGGGCCGCTCCGTCCAGCCTGATATCCTGCAGCATTTCGGTTCTGAAAGCGGTGCCGCACATGATCACGGCATCCAGCTGGCGCTGATCGGCGTTGAGAAGCGCATGCACGTGGTCGAAATGCTCGTTGATGTTGATCAGGACGGCAACGAGACCTTCCGATTGAAGTTCGAGAGTTAGCCGCTCGAGGAACGACAGCTTGTAGGGATTTTCGAAGTCGTCGACGAGAACGGCCACTTGATGCGTAAGATTGGTCGCAAGGCTTCGGGCCAGCAGGTTGGGCCGGTAGTTCAGCCTTTCCGCGACAAGCATGACCTTGGCACGGCTGCTCTCGGTGATCGATGCCCCCGGCGTGAAGGCGCGAATGACCGTCCATTTGGAGACGCCCGCCTGTTCCGCGACGTCTCTTGCAGTCGCCCTCTTAGCCATCACTCTTCCCGCCCGCGTCGTCATATGGAATGCCTATTTCATTTTACGGCAAAATGAAATGGACGTTGACATTCCTTCCCCCGCCGCTATGAATATGCACGTTTGCTACCGGTAGCAAAGAGGTAGCCAGACGGGAGCATCGGCGCGTGTGAATGCGCCGAAAGATGGAGGAGGGGCGCCGCCAAGCCGCGCCCATTTGGAGGAATCGAAATGAAATCAATAGTGAGGAAGCTTGCCTTCGGCGCGGCCGTGCTCGGCTGCCTTGTGACTGGTGCCCAGATCGCTTCGGCAAAGGACGTCAAGATCATCGTCGTCAGCCATGGCCAGGCCAACGACCCGTTCTGGTCGGTCGTAAAGAACGGCGTGACGGCGGGCGCCAAGGATGTCGGCGTCAAGGTCGACTATCGCGCACCCGAGACGTTCGACATGGTGGCGATGAGCCAGCTGATCGACGCGGCGGTCAATCAGAAGCCGAACGGGCTGATCGTCTCGATTCCGGACGCTTCCGCGCTTGGGCCCTCGATCAAGAAGGCGGTCGCCGCCGGAATCCCGGTCATCTCGATAAATTCCGGCTCCGATGTTTCGCAGTCGCTCGGCGCTCTCCTGCATGTCGGCCAGGACGAGTATAGCGCGGGCAAGGCGGCGGGAATGAAGCTGAAGGAGATGGGCGGCAAGACAGCCATCTGCGTCAACCAGGAAGTCGGCAATGTCGCGCTCGACCAGCGCTGCAAAGGCTTCGGCGACGGCTTTGCAGGCAATGTGAAGGTTCTGCCGGTTTCCAATGATCCCGCCGACGTCCGCGCCAAGGTGAAGGCGGCGTTGAGCGCGAACGGCGACATCGACACCATCATGGCGCTCGGCGCCAGCACCGCCGGCGAACCGTCGCTGGCCGCCGTCAAGGATGTCGGCAAGCTCGGCAAGATCAATGTCGCCACCTTCGACCTTTCGGCGGACTTCCTGAAGGCGGTCGCGGCCGGCGACGCCGCCTTTGCCATCGACCAGCAGCAGTTCCTGCAGGGATATCTGCCGGTCGTCTTCCTGGCGAATTATGCGAAATACGGCCTGATCCCGGGCGGCAACGTGCCTTCCGGCCCGAACCTGATCACCAAGGACAAGGCGGCGCAGGTCGTCGAATTGTCGGCCAAGGGCATTCGCTGAATCAAGCATTGCCCAATGCCGATTGTCGACGGTCCTCCCCGGTTTCGGGGAGGGCGCTCGACCGCCAGCCGCAAGTTCCGCAACACCGTCCGGACACGAGCACCTCGGCAACTTCGCACGCTATGGGGAGGAATCATGGCTCAGATCGAACAACAGAGCGCCGCTGCCGCGAAACCCGATGAGCGGATCAGGCAAGTCGGTTTTCTCACACATATGATGCGCCGGCCCGAGCTCGGCGCCGTCGCCGGGCTGGTCCTGGTGGTGGTGTTCTTCTTCTTCACCGCCGACCCCTCGATGTTTTCGCTTTCCGGCCTGATGACCATCCTGGCGCCGGCGTCGCAACTGGGGATCCTGGCCGCCGCCGCCTCGCTCTTGATGATCGGCGGCGAGTTCGATCTTTCGATCGGCTCGATGGTGGCCTTCACCGGCCTGATCTTCGGCGCGCTGTTGACCAATTTCGGTCAGTCGCTTTGGATCTCCATCGTCTTCACGCTGCTGCTTGCAGCCGTCATGGGCGCGGTCAACGGACAGATCGTCATCAGGACGCGGTTGCCCTCGTTCATCGTCACGCTTGCCTTCCTGTTCATCCTGCGCGGCCTGACCCTGGTCGGTCTCAAATGGGCGACCGGCGGCTCGACCCAACTGCGCGGGATAGAGGATGTCGTCGGCGACGGATTGCTGAAGCAGGTGTTTTCGGGCGTCGCCTTCCAACCCTTGTTCAACTGGCTGGCCGAGCATGATCTCATCGAGAAATTCGACAATGGCGTGCCCAAGGTGACGGGTGTGCCGGTCTCGGTTCTCTGGTTCGTTGGGATCACGGGGGTCGCCACTTGGATGCTGCTGCGCACGCGCGTCGGCAACTGGATCTTCGCGGCAGGCGGCGATCCGGTCGCGGCGAGAAATTCCGGCGTGCCCGTCGACCGCGTGAAGACGGGGCTCTTCGCCCTGACGGCGTGCGCGGCGGCGCTCGTTGCCATCATCACCGTGCTGGATGCAGGCTCGACGGACGCGCGCCGCGGCTTTCAGAAGGAATTCGAGGCCATCATTGCGGCCGTCATCGGCGGCAGCCTGCTGACTGGCGGCTATGGCTCGGCGATCGGCGCCTTCTTCGGTGCCATCATCTTCGGCCTCGTCTCCATCGGCCTGACATACACCCAGTTCGACTCCGACTGGTTCCAGGTGTTCCTGGGCTCGATGCTGCTTCTGGCCGTCCTCTTCAACAACTTCATCCGCCGCAAGGTGACAGGGGAGCGCTGATCATGGCTGATGGCAAGACAGTGACCTCGCCGCCCGTCATCGAGGTCAACAACATCGTCAAGCACTATGGTTCCGTCATCGCGCTGTCGGGCGTTTCGATGAAGGTGTCGCAAGGCGAGGTGCTGTGCCTGCTGGGCGACAATGGCGCCGGCAAGTCGACGCTCATCAAGACGCTTTCCGGCGTTGTTCGTCCGACCAGCGGCGACTTCCTCGTCGAGGGCAAAAGTGTCAACTTCAACAGCCCTCGCGACGCGCTCGATGCCGGCATTGCCACGGTCTATCAGGATCTGGCGATGATCCCGCTGATGTCGATCACCCGCAATTTTTTCATGGGCCGCGAGCCGCTCAAGGGCATCCCGCCGTTCCGTCACATCGACTTCAAGCACTGCAATGCCGTGACGCATGAGGAGATGCGCAAGATTGGCATCGACATCCGCGACCCCAACCAGGCGGTCGGCACGCTCTCGGGCGGCGAGCGGCAATGCGTGGCCATCGCGCGCGCCGTCTACTTCGGGGCCAAGGTCCTGATTCTCGATGAACCGACTTCGGCGCTGGGCGTCGCCCAGACATCGATGGTGCTGAAATACATCCATCAGGTTCAGCAGAAGGGCCTAGGCGTGATCTTCATCACCCACAATGTCCGTCATGCCTATGCTGTCGGCAGCCGGTTCACCGTGCTCAACCGGGGCAAGACGCTTGGCACCTGCGCCAAAGGCGAGATCGGCATCGATGAACTGCAAAACATGATGGCCGGCGGCAAGGAACTGCAGACCCTGTCCGACGAGCTCGGCGGAACGATCTAACCTCGAACGGGATATTGATGATGACAACGGCCCTTGAGACCGCGGGACCCTTCACCTTGGCGGTTTGCGCGGAGATGGTGTTCCGCTCGCTACCTGTGCTCGATCGCCTCGCGCGGATCACCGAACTTGGCTTCGCCGCCGAGATCTGGGACTGGACGAAGTACGACATTGCCGCGCTTGCCAGGTCTGGAGCCTCGTTTTCCTCGATGACCGGCTATGTGACAGGCACGCTCGCCGATGACGCGGGCGCGGACGAGCTGATCAGGACGGCGAAACTCTCCATACCGGTCGCCAAGGAGCTGAATTGCCCGCGGCTCAACCTTCACGGCACGGGGCTCGACGGGCAGGGGCTGCCGGTCGTCAAGTCCGAAGACGTGACCGGCCAAATGTGGCTCAAGGCCCGCGATACGCTCAATCGCATCGCCGACCTTGGCGAGCAGGAAGGCGTGACCTTCGTGCTCGAGAACCTCAACGAGGCTGTCGACCACCCGAAAACACCGTTCGCCAAGGCGGCCGACACGATCGCGCTCGTCGCGTCGGTCAACCGGCCGTCGCTCAAGCTCAACCTCGACCTCTACCATGCGCAGATCGGCGAAGGGAATCTGATCGAGCTCTGCCGCCTTGCGCTTCCCCACATCGGGGAGATCCAAGTGGCCGATGTTCCCGGCCGCAACGAACCGGGTACCGGAGAAATCAACTACCCCGCCATCGCCCGCGCCCTCTACCAGATGGGCTATCGCGGAGTCATCGGCATGGAGGCCTGGCCGTCGGGTGGCGACGAGCTCGCGCTCAGCCGCTTCCGCCAGGCGTTCACCCTCTAGGCCACCCTTTTCTCGTCAATTGAATTTCGGAGTATCAAATGCCTGCCCACCGCCCTGTAAATATCGCCCTGATCGGGGCTGGCCGCATCGGTTCCTTCCACGCTGAAACCGTTGTGCGCCGGCTTGTCGACGCTAATCTGGTCGCGATCGCAGATCCGGCCGAGGGCGCGGCGCAGGCACTCGCCAGAAATCTGGACGTGCCAACCGTCGCGACCGAGGTCTCGGCAGTGCTTGGCGACCCGGCGGTCGAAGCCGTCATCATTGCATCGCCGGCGCGCTTCCACGCCAGCCTCGCCGTTCAGGCGGCCGAGGCCGGCAAGGCCGTCTTCTGCGAAAAGCCGATGGCACTGACGCTTGAGGAAGCGGACCGCGTGATCGCCGCTGCATCCAAGGCGCAGGTGCCGCTCCAGGTAGGCTTCAACCGCCGCTGGGACCAGGCTTTCGCCGAAGGACGCGCCGCGATCGATGCGGGCAAGGTGGGTACGCCGCAGTTGATCCGGTCGCTGACGCGCGATCCCGGCCCTTATGGCGGCATTCCGGAAAAGACGCCACGATGGACGATCTTCTACGAGACGTTGATCCACGACTTCGACACGCTTATCTGGCTCAACCCCGCAGCTCGGCCGGTCGGGGTCACGGCAATCGCCGATGCGCTCGTGCGCCCCGATGCCAAGGACAAAGGCTTCCACGACACGGCCGTCGTCACAATCCGCTTCGACAACGGGTCGATCGCCGTAGCCGAAGCCAATTTTTCCGCCATGTACGGCTACGATATTCGCGGCGAAGTCTTCGGTTCGGGCGGCATGATCACCATGGGCGACGTGCGCCGCTCGAGCATGACCCTCTTCGACAAAAACGGCGTCTCCAGCGATACGTGGCGGCGCGACACCGATCATTTCGTGCACGGCTACACCGCGCAGCTTGCCTCCTTCGTAGGCGCGGTTCGCAGCGGCGTGGTCAAAGGGCCGGCCGGTCAGGACGCGCGCACCGCGCTTGCGATCGCTCTGGCATGCATCAAGTCGGTGGAAGAGCGGCGCACCGTGTCGATGAGCGAGATCTGAAGGATTGCGCGAAGGTGGTGGGACATGTCGGTTTCAGATCACGGCACCAATCGGTCGCGACCTTTGCGGATCTGAAAGGAGGGATTGCTTGTCGCGAGCTCGTTTTCCCGCCGCAAGTCGAAAAACTCGCCGCCGTCGCCTTTGCGCGTCCTGAACTTCTGGCTTTCGACAGTGCGCTCGAGATTGCTGCCAGCGCCGGCGTCTCGAAGACGACCGTCGCCAGGTTCGCCAGGCTTCTCGGCAAGCGCAGCCTGAAGGAGGCAAGAAGCGTTTTCCGCGAGGAACTCCGACGGCGTCACGAAGCGGACGCTAGGCGGGCAGGTCAGTAGCTGCCATAGCGACAGCGTCGATCACTTCCTTTCAGCAATATCAGGCTTCGGTGATCTCGCAGTCACCGCCCGGTTGGGTGACGATTTCGTCGTGCGTCAGTCTGCCGCCGGCTGCCATGAATCGATGATGATTTGAATCGGAAAGGTGCACAGAGTGTCAGCGCGCAACCGCGTCGACATTCTCGTCGTTCCGGCTGACGAGGAACAGCCCGTGGCGCGCGCGCTGAACACAGTCTGAGTGGTCCGCAGGCTGCTGGGGCCGCTGCCGCACCTTACTTCGGCAACTTGGCGCCCCGCTTGCGCTGGACCAGCACGAGTGTGGCGTCATCCGGGTCAGTCGTGACTGTGAAGCCCATCTCGCGCTCGAGCTCGATTGCTGCGTGGTTTTCCCGGTTTTCGATCGACTCGATCATGTCGAGACCCTGCTCATCCGCGTGGCGGGCAATGTGGGCGAGCAACTCCCAACTGACACCCAGGTGCTTGCGGTCGTCGCGAATGCAGATTGCGACCTCGCCACGCCGGTCGGTCGGATCGCTGGCGAGCGTCGCTACCGCGATCAACATTCCGTCTGGTGCAAATGCAAGGAAGTTATGGATATGAGCATCATCCGAGCGCGTCATGGCAACCAGCCGTTCGTGCGAAACTTCCCGCACGGCGCCGAGAAAGCGGAAGCGCAGATCTTCAGGCGTCACATGGGTGAAAAACTCAGCCAATGCCGGCTCGTCCTCGGGGCGCGCGCCGCGCACTTGGAAACGGAATCCCGTGTGGGTGGTGAGCGTCTTGTTCATTGCATCTGATCCTTGGTCTGTGGTCTGGCTTCATCGCAGCGGCGAGGGCGGTTATTCGCCCATGTCCAAAAGCACGTCCTGCTTGAGGATTTCGATGCTGCGCAGGCCGAGCAGGCGAATGACGCCTTTGTCCTTCAGGCGGGTGAAGACCCGCGACACGGTCTCGATGGTGAGGCCGAGATAGTCGCCAATATCCAGGCGCGACATCGGCAATTCGACCTGGCGCAAGCCGCCCTGGCGTTCCGTCATGTCGACCAGGAATGCGGCGACCCGTTCGATGGCGTTCTGGCGGCCGAGGACCAGAAGATGCTCCTGGGCTCTGATCAAACCCTTGAGCGCCAGCGGCAGCAACTGGCGGGACATGTCAGCGGCCGCGGCGATCCGGACAACGCGGATACCTGTCGCGTTGATTGCCTCTGCGAAGAAATGATGCGTGGCGTCGGCCTCGAAGCCAAAAGTCTCTCCGGCCATATGAAAGGCGCTGATCTGCCGGCGGCCGTCAGCCAGCAGCCGGTACACACGCACGGCGCCGAACTCGACCTGGTAAAGAGGCCCGGCCTTTTCGCCCTGGGCGTAGATCTCCGTGCCGGCCGGGAAGAAGCTGACTGGTTGCGCCATAGCCCCGTCGAGGAGAGCGAAAGGGCTCGGCTGTGTCGGCAGTTCAATCTTGGCGATCTGTCGAGCGTACATGGCTGTCTCCCCGGTTGGTCCGTGACACAGCAATCGCGCGAATCCGCAGATCGCGAAATTCGGTTATGTCCCTAAGGGATACTACCTAGTCAGTTCAGCCCGATTCGATGCACTGGCGACTGCATGGCCTTCCAGGGCCGCCCAATTTTGCAGAACTTGACGCACACACCTTGTCGAGCGTCTTCGACCATGGCTAGTTCCGCGATGCCATGCAGCCGGCCGATTGAGGAAATCGGCGCAAGGCGGGGCAGGCTCCGACCCTCGCGCCAGCCGTGCCGGCGGACGTCACCCACGCTTGGCTTTGGCCGTTTTCGTCTCGGGGTCGCAGTAGATGCCGTAGAGCGTCTGGAGTATGCGTTCCACCTCCTCCGAAGCCAGGCGGTAGTAGACCTGCTGGGCGTCGCGGCGGGTGTCGACCAGCTTCAATGCCCTGAGCTTCGACAGTTGCTGCGACAGCGCCGACTGGTTCATCGCGACAAGGTCCGCCAGTTCGTTGACGGACGTCTCGCCGTCCAGCAGGTGGCACAGGATCATCAGCCGTTTTTCATTGGCCATTGCCGCGAGCAGTTCGGATGCCTCGCGCGCCCTCTTGTCCAACTCGGCGACTTTCTTATTGCGCATATGAACACATTAGCATATTAACAGTTACGCATAATATTAGCCCGATGCTGTCGCCTGTCAAGCCGACGGATCGATGACCCATCGATGACCCTGCGGGAAATCCACACTGGCAGGATCGTTTGACCCGCATCAAGTCGCAACCGGTCGCAAGGGCGCAAGATGAGCCAATGTCGCTGTCTGCGGCAGCGGCAAACATCGGCTCTGCACGCAAGCACCGCCGCAATGGGAGGATAGAGCATGGCGCATGTTGTGGTCCTGGGTGCCGGGCTGGGTGGTACCATCATGGCCTACGAGCTTCGCGACGAACTGGCGAGCGAACATCAGGTTTCCGTGGTCAACAATGGCAGCCACTATTCATTCGTGCCGTCCAACCCCTGGGTCGCCGTTGGCTGGCGCGACCGGCAAGCGATCGAAATCGACCTTGTTCCGGTGCTGGCGCGGCGCAACATCGGCTTTCATCCGCAAGGTGCCAGGCGCGTTCACCCGGTCGAGCGCACGGTGGAACTCAATGACGGCTCATCCGTCACCTACGACTATCTGGTGATCGCCACCGGCCCCGAACTGGCATTCGACGAGATCGAAGGCTTCGGGCCTGAGCACAACACCCAGTCGGTCTGCCACATCGATCACGCACTCAAGGCCAAGACGGCCTTCGACGCGCTCGTCGCCAAGCCCGGTCCGGTCGTCATCGGCGCGGTCCAGGGAGCGTCCTGCTTCGGGCCCGCCTATGAGTTCACCTTCATTCTCGACAAGGCGTTGCGCGACGCCAAGGTGCGCGATCGCGTCCCAATGACCTTCGTCACCTCGGAACCCTATATCGGCCATCTCGGCCTCGACGGCGTTGGCGACACCAAGGGCCTGCTCGAGAGCGAGATGCGCCAACATCACATCAAGTGGATCTGCAACGCCAAGATCGACAGGGTCGAGCCGGGCAAGATGTTCGTCCAGGAAATCGCCGACGATGGGTCGGTCAGACAGGCGCATGAATTGCCGCATGCCTTCGCCATGATGCTGCCGGCGTTCCGTGGCGTGGCGGCGGTGCGCGGCATCGAAGGCCTCACCAATCCGCGCGGCTTCATCCGCGTCGACAAGCACCAGCGCAACCCAGCCTTCCCCGACATATTCGCGGTCGGCGTCTGCGTTGCCATCCCGCCGATCGGCAAGACGCCGGTTCCGGTAGGCGTGCCCAAGACCGGCTTCATGATCGAATCCATGGTCATCGCGACGGCCCGCAACATCGGCCGGCTGGTCAAAGGCATCGCGCCCGATGCCCAGGGCACATGGAATGCGGTTTGTCTCGCCGATTTCGGCGATTCCGGCGTGGCCTTCGTGGCGCAGCCGCAGATCCCGCCGCGCAACGTCAACTGGTCGTCTTCCGGCAAATGGGTGCACACCGCCAAGGTCGGCTTCGAGAAGTATTTCCTGCACAAGATCAGGACCGGCAAGGCCGAACCCTTCTACGAACGCCTGGTGCTGCAGGTGCTGGGCATCGACAAGCTCAAGCAGATCAAAGTCGAGGCATCCGTGGATGTCCCGGCTGACTGACCAAGGTAAGCCGGCGATGGGGCCGGTTGGCGGGCAAGCGACAACCAGCGGTCGCCTGCGGCAAATTCAACACGAGCCCTTGCAGTCAATGATAAGTATTCGTATATTAAAATATAATCATATACAAATGGAGATGACAATGTCCATCGACCGTTCCGTTCTGGCCTTCGCGGGCACCATGGTGCTTTTGTCCGTCGCGCTTACCGCTTTTGTCTCGCCGCTGTTCGTCTGGCTGACGGTCTTTGTCGGCCTCAACATGCTGCAATCGGCGTTCACCGGCTTCTGTCCGGCGGCGATGATCTTCCGCAAGCTCGGCGTCAAGCCTGGATGCGCGTTCTGAGAAAGGTCAAGATGCGCTCGTCTGTTCTGTTCGCCGCGTTGCTGGCTACCTCTCCGGCGCTTGCCGGCACGCTGACGCTGGCGCCGACCACGGTGACCGAATGGAAGGCGGTCTATGGCCGTGTCGAGGCGCGCGACACCGTTCCGGCGCGCGCCCGCATCGGCGGCGTTGTCATGGAGCTGGCGATCACCGAGGGCGACATGGTCAAGGCGGGGCAGAAGATCGCCACCGTCCAGGACGACAAGATCGCCTTTCAGGTCGCCGCGCTCGATGCCGAGCTGCGCGCCCTGCGGGCACAGCTGGATACGGCTCAATCCGAACTCGAACGTGGCCAGACCCTGGTCGACAAGGGCGTTATTACCGCGCAGCGTCTCGATCAGCTGCGCACCGAGGTCGACGTCGCGCGCAACCAGCTTGCCGCGGCCGAGGCGCAGCGTTCGGTGATCGTGCAGCAGGGCGCCGAGGGCGATGTCCTTGCTCCCGGCGATGGCCGCGTGCTGGCCGTGCCGGTGACGCGCGGCGCCGTCATCATGGCCGGTGAAGTGGTGGCCACCATCGGGGGTGGCGGCGTGTTCCTGCGGCTGGCCGTTCCGGAGCGTTACGCGGCGTCCCTGAAGCAGGGAGCCGCCATCCGCATCAGTGCCGGCGGCAAGGAGTCCGCCGGCCGGCTCGCCAAGATCTATCCGCAGATGGACAATGGCCGTGTTGTCGCCGATGTCGAGGTCGACAATCTCGATACCAATTTCATCGATGCCCGGGTCCTGGTCGAGCTGCCGGTCGCCGAGCGCTCCGCGCTGCTGGTGCCGGCATCGGCGATCGAGACCCGTTCGGGGATCGATTTCGTGCGCGTCGCCGCCGGCGGCGGCGATGCCGAACGTGCGGTGGTCGCCGGCGAGCGGACCAAGCGCGCCGGCGGCGACTATGTCGAGATCCTGACAGGCCTCGCGGCCGGCGATGTCGTGATCACGCCATGAAAGATCCAGCATCGTTCGGTATTGCCGGCGCGCTGACGCGGGCCTTCATCGGCTCGCCGCTGACGCCACTGTTCCTGGTCGCGGCTTTCGCCTTCGGGCTGGTGGCGCTGCTGACGCTGCCGCGCGAGGAGGAGCCGCAGATTTCGGTGCCGATGGTCGACATCTTCGTGCGCGCGGACGGGCTGAAGGCCGACGATGCTGTCAAGCTGATCACCGAGCCGCTGGAGACGATCGTCAAGGGTATCGACGGCGTGGAGCATGTCTATTCCCAGACCCGCGACGATCAGGTGATGGTCACCGCCCGGTTCGTCGTCGGCACATCGTCGGACGCCGCGGTGCTGCGCGTCCACGACAAGGTGCGCGCCAACATGGATCGCATTCCCATCGGTGTGCCCGAGCCGCTGATCGTCGGCCGCGGCATCGACGACGTCGCCATCGTCACGCTGACGCTGTCGCCGAAGCCGGAGGCGGCCGCGCGCATGACTGCCAACGACCTCACCCGCATCGCGCGCGAACTGCGCACCGAGATTGCCAAGATCGACAATGTCGGCCTGACCTATCTGGTCGGCGACACCGGAGAGATCATCCGCGTCAACCCGAACCCGGAGAAGCTCGCCCTTTACGGCGTCACCCTGCAGCAGCTCGCGGCCAAGGTTTCCGGCGCCAACAAGGCTTTTCCGACTGGGCGCGTGCGCAATCAGGGCGAGCAGATCGATATCGTCGCCGGCGAGACGCTGGCTTCGCCCGACCAGATCGGCAACCTGCTCTTGACCTCGCGCGACAACCGGCCCGTCTATGTCCGCGACGTCGCCGACGTCGCCTTCGCCACCGACACCGGTGAAGCGCTGGTATCCACGGTCACCAGGGCCGGCGCCGGCGTGGAGCGCGTGCCGTCGGTCACGCTCGCCATTGCCAAGCGCGCCGGATCGAACGCGGTCGCCGTCGCTGATGCTATCCTGCATCGGGTCGCCCTGCTCCAGGGCGGACTGATCCCCGGCGATATCTCGATCGACGTGACGCGCAACTACGGTGAAACCGCCAACGACAAGGCCAACGAGCTCCTCTACCACCTCGGCCTGGCCACGATCTCGATCATCGTGCTGGTCTGGGTCGCCATCGGCCGCCGCGAAGCCATGGTCGTGGCCGTCGTCATTCCAGTGACCATCCTGCTCACGCTGTTTGCCTCGCGCGTCATGGGCTACACGCTGAACCGCGTCTCGTTGTTCGCGCTGATCTTTTCCATCGGCATCCTCGTCGACGACGCCATCGTGGTGATCGAGAACATTTCGCGCCACTGGGCCATGGGCGGCGGGCGCGATCGTCGGCAAGCGGCGATCGAGGCGGTGGCCGAAGTCGGCAACCCGACCATCGTCGCCACCTTGACCGTGGTCGCAGCCCTGCTGCCGATGCTGTTCGTCTCGGGAATGATGGGCCCCTATATGAGCCCGATCCCGGCCAATGCGTCGGCGGCGATGATCTTCTCCTTCTTCGTCGCGGTGATGGTGACGCCGTGGCTGATGCTCAAACTCGCCGAACGGGCGCCGGTGCACGCCCATCAAGACCATGGCAATGGCGGTCCGCTCGGCCGCGCCTACACAGCCGTCGCCCGGCCGATCCTGGCCTCGAAGAAGGCGAGCTGGGCTTTCCTCCTTGCCGTCGGCGTGCTGACGCTTGGCTCGCTTGCGCTGTTCTACACCGAGCATGTCACCGTCAAGCTCCTGCCCTTCGACAACAAGTCCGAACTGTCGGTCACCATCGACCTGCCGGAAGGGTCTTCCGTCGAGGCGACCGATGCGGTGGCGCAGGCCGTCGCCGCCAAGGTTCTCGAGCTGGAGGAGGTCCGAACGGTCCAGACACATGCCGGAACGGCGGCGCCCTTCAATTTCAACGGCCTCGTCCGCCATGCCGTCCTGCGCACCGAGCCGCAGCAGGGCGACGTTGCGCTCAACCTGCTGCCGAAAGCGAACCGTACCCGCTCCAGCCATGAGATCGCGCTCGATGTGCGCCAGCGCATCGCAACGATCCCGGTGCCGGAAGGTACCAGCCTGAAGGTCGTCGAGCCGCCGCCCGGCCCGCCGGTGATGGCGACCCTGCTGGCCGAGATCTACGGACCTGACGGCGAGACGCGCCGCAAGGTCGCCGCCAGGATCGAGACGGCGTTTCGCTCCGTGCCTTTCATCGTCGACGTCGACAATTCCTGGGGCCAGCCCGCGCGCCGACTGCGCGCCACGATTTCGACCGACGATGCGGAGTTCTTCCATGTCGAGGAAAGCGACGTCTTCGACACGCTCGCCATCCTCAATGGCGGGAGGACCGTCGGCTATTCGCATCGCGGCGGCGGCCGCCAGCCGATCCCGATCCGCATCGAGCGGCCGAAGGGCGAAAAGACGCTCGACGAGCGCTTCCTGACCACGCCAATTCCGTCGAATGTCCTGCCCGGCGACCGCGGCGTGGTCGAACTCGGCGATGTCGTGCGGGCGACGCCGGAGCGCGCTTCGTTCCCGGTGTTCAGGCACAATGGCCGCGCCGCCGAAATGGTGACGGCCGAGCTTGCCGGCAGCTTCGAGGCGCCGCTTTACGGCATGCTGGCTGTCGGCAAGGCCATCGACGCTCAGGACTGGACCGGACTGCAGAAGCCCGCGATCGCGCTGCATGGCCAGCCGGAGGATGAAAGCCGGCCGACCCTGTTGTGGGATGGTGAATGGGAAGTCACCTGGGTGACCTTCCGTGACATGGGGGCTGCCTTCGGGGTCGCGCTGCTCGGTATCTACATCCTGGTTGTCGCGCAGTTCGGGTCGTTCAAGGTGCCGCTGGTGATCCTCACCCCGATCCCATTGACCTTTATCGGCATCCTCGGCGGGCACTGGTTGTTCGGCGCGCCGTTCACGGCCACTTCGATGATCGGGTTCATCGCGCTGGCCGGCATCATCGTGCGCAACTCGATCCTGCTGGTCGACTTCATCCGCCACGCGGCGTCGCCTGAAAGGCCGCTAAGCGAGGTGCTGATCAAGGCTGGAGCCATCCGGTTCAAGCCGATCCTGCTGACGGCACTTGCCGCCATGATCGGCGCGGCAGTGATCCTGACCGACCCGATCTTCCAGGGGCTGGCGATCTCCCTGCTGTTCGGCCTGGCGTCCTCGACGCTGCTGACGGTGCTGGTCATTCCCGCGATCTACCGGGTGCTGCGCACGTGAACGGGAACAGAGCGGCCTGTCGAATGCTTTCCTGTTGTCGGATCGATTTCAAGTGGCGCCGGAATGCAACGTCGTCGATTCGCGTCAGATCAAATAGGCGCGCAGCGATTGTCGTTACGGTGAGGTGGATGGAGCTTCGCTCGCTGCCGTCCTTCACCAGCGACGAGTCTCTCGCAAATCTGGTAGCCTACAATTGAGGCGTCTGGCCGGCACAATTGGTGGCATCTACCATTGGGGTCCTTGCAGTAGTCATCCTTGTCTGGCCAACGATGGCGGATCGTGATCGCTCAAGGAGGGGTTAGATATGTCGACGTCCTTCCAGCCGATGCAGGCCAATTTTCGCGTGCAGGAGCTCTCGCAATGAGACGAATCGGCACTTTCCTGCTGGTCATGCCCATCACCATAGCGGTTATGGCCGGTGTGGCTTTCTTGAACTACAAGAACGAGCTTGGCCGTCAGCGGGACGCGGTCAGCCGAGGCAGTCTAATCGCCTACCTCGACATCGGCCCGATCGAATACGCCGACAGCGGTGCGGGCATTCCGCTGCTGTCGATCCACGGTGCCGGCGGCGGCTTTGACCAGGGTCTTGCCCTTGCCGCCGATCTTGTTGGGGGCGGCTTTCGGGTCATCGCGCCGTCGCGCTTCGGCTATCTTCGCACGCCCGTTCCCAGGGATCCCTCTCCAGCCGCGCAGGGCGACGCCCACGCGGCCTTGCTTTCTACACTGAAGATTCCAAAAGCGGTGGTTGTCGGTGTTTCGGCGGGCGCCCGTTCAGCGGTCCAGCTGACACTGCGGCATCCGGACAGGGTCGCCGGTCTCATTCTGATAGTCCCAGCCCTCTATTCACCCAGCAGTCCGGTTGCCATCCACGTGGGTCGCGGCAGCAAGTTTGCATTCTGGGCCGTCAGTGCAGGAGGCGATTTCGCTTGGTGGGCCGCCGAGAATATCGCACCGTCGGCACTTATTCGGTTTGTCGGCGTTCGACCGGCACTATTGGCGGCTGCGCCGCAAGCGGAGAGGGTCCGCGTCATGAGCTTCGTCAGGAGCGTTGAACCGCTGTCGCTGCGCTTCGCCGGTATCAACATCGACAGCGCGCCCGAGCTGCATGAGTTGCCGTTGGAAAAAATCACTGCACCCACGATAATCATCTCCGCGCGCGACGATCTGTTCAATACGCTGCCCGCTGCCGAATTGACCGCCGATAGGATCCCCGATGCACGGCTGGTCGTCTACGACACCGGCGGACATCTCTTGGTCGGACGGCTGCAGCAGGTTCGCTTAGCAGTCCGCACCTTTCTAGTTGCCGCTGGCGTGATCCCCCCATCAGATCTGTGACCAATGTGGCCTTGGCGCCGGTTGGGTGCTGTCGCCCATCGAATGCAACGGTTGGGCCGAGGGTAGAGCGTCATGCCGGCGCTCGCTTTCATAGCGACTGCCGAGCTGAGATTGCCGAAGCTAATGCAATGCATGTCGCCCGGAAGTGTCCTCGGATCCGGGATAACGACATGCATAAAATCAGAAGCTTACAGCAGGTCGGGCGAATCCTATTCGCCGCGACATGCTGTAGGGACGTACTCAAATCCGAGTCGGAGCGATTGGCCAGGACCGGGCTTGCTGCGAGGAAATGTTGATATGCTCTCAGTCTCCATGCGTCACAGCAGTTCAGCATTTTGCAAGAAGCAGCGGGCAGGCCGAAGCGCTGCCTTCGAACCACGTACCGCGCTCGCCTTTAACAATTTGCACGGCGTCATCGAGTTGGCCGATCGCGGCTGGCTTGCCCGTCGCGTCAACGAATTCGATCGCGGCGGCGACCTTCGGCCCCATCGAGCCGGCGGCAAAATCTCGTCCGGATATCTCCGTCGTGGCTAGCCGGCGGAGGGCACGGGCTGTGGCGGTGCCATAGTCGGCATAAACGGCATCGACGTCGGTCAGCAGCAGAAGCATGTCGGCCTTCAATTGGCGGGCAAGAAGGGAACTCGCCAGATCCTTGTCAATGACGGCTTCCACGCCGCAGAGGCTGCCGTCATCCATGGCTATCACCGGAACTCCACCGCCGCCCGTGCAGATGACGATGACGCCGCGCTCGACAAGGAACGAAATCACGGAGGCTTCCAGAATCTCAAGCGGCCTCGGCGAAGGTACGACGCGGCGCCATTTGTCGCCATCGGACGCGATCGGCCATCCGCGTTCCGCGGCAAGCCGAAGCGCCGTCGCCTTCTCGTACACCGGGCCTATCGGCTTGGTTGGTCGAGCGAAAGCCGGGTCGCGAGGATCCACCCGCACTTGCGTCAGCAGGGTGGCGAACAGCCGCTCCTTGAGGAGATTGCCGAGCTCCTGTTCAATGACGTAGCCGATCATCCCCGCGCTTTCGGCGCCAAGTACGTCGAGTGGAAAGGCTCCGCCGTCAGGATGGGCTGCCGCTGCTTGCAGCGCGAGCAAGCCCACCTGTGGGCCATTGCCATGCGTGATTACGATCGAGTGCCCTTCGCCGATCAGCGCCGCCAGCACGGATGCGGCACGCTTGATGTTGGCGCGCTGGTTGTCGGCGGTCATCGGCTCGCCGCGCCGCAGCAACGCGTTCCCGCCAAGCGCGGCCACGATAAGCATTTCAGTTGCCAATCGTCGCGACTAGCAGGGCCTTGATCGTATGCATGCGATTTTCCGCCTGATCGAACACGATTGACGCGTCCGACTCGAATACCTCGTCGCTGACCTCCATGCAGTCGATGCCGTATTCGCGCGCAATGAATGCACCGATCTCGGTATCGGTATCGTGGAAAGCCGGCAGGCAATGCATGAATTTCGCGTGCGGATTGCCGGTGGCCGCCATTACGTCGCTCGTCACCCGGTAAGGTGTCAAAAGGCGAATGCGCTCGGCCCAACCGGATTTGTCCTCGCCCATCGACATCCAGACATCGGTGTAGACGAAGTCGGCATCCTGGACGCAGTCCTTTACGTCTTCGCCCAATCTGAAGCGCCCCCGGCTGTTTTGCGCCAGGTCCCTGATGTGAGCGCTGAACGCCTCGTCGGGCCAGAGTTCGTTGGGCGAAGCAATGCGCATGTCGATGCCGACTTTGGCCGCGCCCAGCGCTAGTGACATCGCGACGTTGTCGCGCCCCTCGCCGACGAAAGCGACAGTCATGTCCGAGAGGTGCTTATGGGTGAACTCGCGCATGGTCATGAAATCGGCAAGAATCTGCGTCGGATGCGCTTCGTCCGTCAGGCCATTGTAGACCGGCACCCCGGCATAGGTGGCCAGCACTTCCGCCTGTTGCTGGGCAAAACCGCGATACTCGATGGCGTCATACATCCGGCCAAGCACACGTGCGGTATCCTTCATGGATTCCTTATGGCCGATATGGCTTCCGCTCGGACCGAAATACGTGACATGAGCGCCCTGATCGTAAGCCGCCACCTCGAACCCTGTGCGCGTGCGCGTCGAATCCTTTTCGAAGATCAGTGCGATATTTTTTCGGGAAAGGCGCGGCACTTCGTGTCCAGCGTGCTTGGCGGCCTTGAGATCCGCTGCAAGCCTCAACAGAAATCGAATCTCGTCACCTGTCAGATCGTCCAGCGTGACGACGGACCGGCCGTGCAGGTTGATCGACATTGTGAAGTTCCTTTCAGATTGGGTCGCGCGCCAGGGGACAGGTCATGCAGTGCCCGCCGCCGCGCCCACGGCTGAGTTCGGCGCCCTCCACGGTAATTACTTCTATTCCAGCCCTGCGCAGAAGGGTGTTGGTGTAGACGTTTCGGTCGTAACCGATGACCACGCCCGGCTCGATCGCGACGACGTTATTGCCGTCGTCCCATTGTTCCCGCTCTGCTTCATAGCGGTCGCCTCCCGTGGCGATGATCCGCAGCGACTTCAATCCGAGCCCGTCGGCGACAACAGACGTGAATGGCTCTCTTTCCTCCGTTACCTCGACTGCCTCGTCTCCGTCACCGGGTCGCAGCGAAAAGGAACGCAGGCGTTCGACAACGGGCGGATACATGGTGACCAGGTCGCGATCACAGAAAGTGAAAACGGTGTCGAGATGCATGAAACCGCGATCTCTCGGCATCAGGGCTGCAATCACACGGGTCGCTTCGCCGCACGCGAACAATTTTCGTGCAAGGTCGCCCACCGCTTGCGGCGTCGTGCGTTCTCCCATGCCGACGAGCACCGTTCCACCACCGATCGGCATGACATCCCCACCCTCCAGGCTATTACAGGTTCCCAGGTCAGGCGACACGAAGGGAATGCTACTGTCTCGAAAGCGAGGATGAAACCGATACACCGCTTCGACATTGGCGGCCTCCGGGCGGCGCGCGGCCCAGTACATGGGATTGACCGAGACCGAGCCATGGATCCAGCAGGAACTGTCGCGCGTGAAAAGCTGGTTCGGCAACGGTGGCAGCACGAACTCCTGAGGGGCGAACGTCCTGCCGGTCAGTCCCGCGGGCTCGAAGGGTAGCTCGGCACGAGCGATGCCGCCGACAAGCACGGTCGCGAGGTGATCCGATGGCATTTCATCGAGCCAACCCCGCATTTCGCCGACCATGTCGAGGCCGACGACACCGGCGTGAATCCTGCGGTCGAGGAGCCAATCGCGGGCCTTGGCCAGGCTCATTGTCTCTGCCAGGAGTTCTCCGAAGGAATGCACCAGCACACCGCGTTCACGCAAGGCATCGACGAAGACATCGTGCTCCTGGCGGGCCCGCTTGACCCACAGCACGTCGTCGAAAAGCAGCGCCTTGCAGTTTCCCGGTGTCAGCCTGCGCAGGCTGAGATCCGGTCGATGGACCATCACCTCGCGCAGCCGGCCGACTTCGGAGTGGACGCCCAGCTTCGTCATCGAGCCGCTCCCTTCAAAGCGGGCTGACGGCGCCGGTCCACATCTCGTAGACAGCGAGAATGGCGACCGCGATGAGGGCTACGGCGAGTGCCGCTTCGGCAGGACGGAATAGGCGCTGATTGGTTTCGCGGCGCGCCCAGATGTAGAAGATGATGCCGGGAGCATAGAGGATCGCGCACATGAACAGGTAGGCAGGTCCGGCTGCGTAGACGAGCCACAGTCCGTAGACCGTTGCCAGCAACCCGGCGATGAGCGGACCGGTGCGCTGCTCGCCAGTCGTATAGCTCTCTCCAGTCAATGCCAGCTTGGCCGCGTAGGCGCCGGAGAAGATGTAAGGCACAAGAATGGCTGCCGATGCGATGTAGAACAGGGCCTGATAGGTGCTCTGGGCGAAGAGCGTGATCACCAGGAAAGCCTGGACCAGTAGGTTGGTGATCAGCAGCGAAGTCGACGGCACACCGCGTTCGCTTTCCTTGCCGAAGAATTTCGGCATCGTCCCATCCTTGGCGGCGACATGCGGAATTTCGGCCGCCAGCAGCGTCCAACTGAGGAAGGCGCCGACCACCGACACGACAAGCGCGATGTTGATGAGGATTGCACCCCAGGGCCCGACAACCGCCTCCAGAACGCCGGCCATGCTCGGGTTTTTCAGCGCGGCAAGTTCCGGCTGGTTCAGGATGCCGAGCGACAGCAGCGACACCAGGGCGTAGAGCGCGAGGCAGGTGAAGAAGCCGAGAACCGTCGCCGTAGCGATGTCCTTGCGGCGCTCGGCACGGCCGGAGAATACGCTGGCGCCCTCGATGCCGATGAACACCCACAGGGTCACCAGCATCGTGCTTTTCACCTGTGCGGTGATCGAGCCGAGGCTGGCGTTGCCGAGACCGGTGAAGTCGAGAGACCAGACCTGAAGCTTGAAGGCAACGGCAACAACCCCAACGAACAGAACGATCGGAGCGATCTTTGCCGCCGTGACGATGAGGTTCACGACCGCCGCCTGCCGGATGCCGGCAAGGATCAGGAGGTGGATCAGCCACAGCAAAACCGATGCACCAAGCACCGCCTGCCAGGTATTGCCATCGCCGAACGCCGGAAAGAAATAGGACAGGGCGCTGAACACGATCACCGCGTAGGAGACGTTGCCGACCCAGGCGCTGATCCAGTAGCCCCAGGCGCTGTTGAAGCCGATGAAAGGACCGAAGCCGGCCTTGGCGTAAGCGTACGGGCCGGCGTCGAGTTCGGGCTTGCGGGTCGCTAGCGACTGATAGACGAAGACCAGTGCCAGCATGCCGACGGCGGTGATGGCCCAGCCGATCAGGATGGCGAGGGGACCCGCACCAGCCGCCATGTTCTGCGGCAGGCTGAACACGCCGGAGCCGACCATTGAACCGATCACGAGTGCAGTCAAGGAACCCAGTCGAAGTCTCGCTGGCGCCGCGGTCTCGACTTTCATAACAGCAATATCGATATCAGCCGTAGTCATGATGCGCTCCCGAATTTGAAGGCTCTGATGGGAGGCAATGAATAGGAAGACGAGGCTTCCAGCTTTGATGCCGGTCAAATTGAAACTTGATTTCCAAAGGTGTGAGTTGAGGGGTCACTCATCTCGCTCGACCAGAGATCGTTTGATCCTCATCAACGTCAAGACGAAATCGCCTCTGCATATTCAGGCCGTTCAATAAACCGAGCGCGGCCCGCTCCCATGCAGAGGTGCAATCATGAACAACAATATTCTGAGGCAGGACATCATCGATGAGCTGGAGTTTCAGCCGAGTATCGACGCGGCCAATATCGGCGTCGCCGTCGACAACGGCGTGGTCACCCTGACCGGCCATGTGTCGACCTATGCGCAGAAGGCAACCACGGAAGAGGCGGTACGCCGCGTCAAAGGTGTAAAGGGTATCGCGCAGGAGATCGAAGTGCGGCCTGTCGGCGGCAACCTGACGGCCGACGACGAGATCGCCAAGCGCGCCCTGCACTCTATCAGCTGGAATACCGTCGTCCCCGACGGAGCGGTACAGGTCAGGGTCCAGAATGGCTGGGTGACACTCACCGGCAAGGTGGAGTGGCAGTATCAGAGATCCGCGGCGTTCGCCGCGATCCGATATCTGGCTGGCGTTCTCGGCGTGCATAACAGCATCGAGGTGCTGCCACAGGCCACGGCGTCCAATGTGAAAAAGTGCATCGAAGACGCCTTGAAGCGCAGTGCGGAAGTCGAGTCGAAAGCGATAGAAGTCAACGTGTCCGACGGCAAGGTTACACTGAAAGGCAAGGTCAACAGCTGGGCCGAACGTCGCACGACAGAGCGCGCGGCCTGGGCCGTGCCCGGGGTGCGCATGGTCGAAGACCACCTTACAATCGCTTAAAGCGTCGGAACGTCAAAGGGACGCGAGCATGGCACGCCGGCGCCCATGCATATGCGGGGTTCCTTCGCCCACGTCGCATCGCGGGCGAAGGGGTCGATGTCGAACAAAGCCCGACCCACGCACGTCTCCGCAGTCGGCGAGGATCGGGCTTGGTGCACTGACAGATCGTCAGGCGATGTCGGCCGGTTCGGCCTTGCGTTTTCGCCCGGTGATCATGGCCCGGACCAGGTTTTCACGGTGCCGTAAGCTTGCCAACGCGACGCCGCCAATGTGCAGCAAGACAAGCAGCAGCAGGCCGTGCGCAGCCAGGCTATGCGCCAATTCGACCCACGACACGCCGAAATAGGCGTCCGTCGTCATCAGCCAGCCGGTCAGCGCGGTTGAGCCCATAGCCGCCATCAGCACGATCACCATCACACCGCCGGCCGGATTGTGGCCGAGGTAGCGGGCTTCGCGGCCGCTCAGTATTGCCGCGAGATAGCGCAGCACCGTCGCCGGATCGCGCACGAATTGAGTGAACCGCGCGTAGTGCGTGCCCAGGACACCCCATAGGAGCCGCATTGCGACCAGCGCGGCGGCAGCGTAACCCGCCAAATGGTGAAGGACCTCCGAAGAATGGGAGGTGAGCCAGGCGGTGATGAAGCTGAGCGCCAGCGCCCAGTGGAAGCCCCGCACGACCCGGTCCCAGACGCGCACCATCTCCGGCGATGGCTGCGCGTCCGTGATCGCTGAAGTACTCAGATCAATTTTCGCCGGCTTCGGCATTGTCGAGCTTTTCAAGGGTCTCGGCATTGTAAGCCCAGTTCACTTTCTTGCCGGCCTTGTCGACCGCGTAGACTTCGTAACAGCCCTTCTCGACCTTGATCTGGCGGACCGTGAGGCCTTCGCCGGTCAACTGGGCCTCGAGCGTTGCCTTGGGCTTGAACTGCGATTTCGGAGCGGTGCTGCAGCTGCCGCCGGCGGCGAGGGCTGGCGCGGCAATTAAGCCCGCCAGGGCGGCCAAGGTGAGTGTACGGTACATGATGGCTCCATTCTGAAGGCGCGGATGTTGCGCCCGTGGGTGGGATTCGGATCGGCTTTGTTGGACGGCGATGACCGTCATGGTGCGACATAGCCAATTCAAGCTGACAAACAGCTGACGGTTGCACGGGCAGCGACATCGACGCTGAAGATCGGGCTCGCGCCGGGTGGATTGATCTGGCGCAAGGCCGGCGTCTCACAGCGCGAGCAGCATGCCGGTCCGGACTGAGAGCACTTTTGCCGTCGTCCTGAAGGAGGATTGTCATGAAAACGATATCGAGAAATGCAGGGCTCGGGCTCGCTGCCGCAATGTTCATGGCCGGTGCTGCCGGCGCCGTCCAGGCCGCCGCGCTTGTTCAAGTCTCGCTGTGGGACAAGGGCGCAAGCATGGAAATGCCGATGGGTCTTGCCTATGCAATGCCAGGCCTTGATCCGGCCAGGGCGACCATGGGCATCAAGGCCTTGCCTGGAGCTGTGAAGGCCGGGGAGGTTACGTTCAATGTGAAAAATGACTCCAAGGACACCGTTCACGAGATGATCGTGATGTACCTTGCCGATCCCAGCAAGCCGCTTCCCTACGTTGAAGCCGAAAACAGCGTCGACGAAGACAGGGCCGGCGACAAGGGCGAGGTTTCGGAGCTTGGCCCCGGCAAATCAGGTGCGTTGACAGTCGACCTGAAGGCTGGAAAATACCTGCTCATCTGCAACGTGCCAGGCCACTACGGGGCCGGCATGTGGGCTGAGTTCACCGTCGATCCATAAAGCGGACAGCGGTTCGCGCTGCAGCGGTGGTTGTCCTGGTTCCGACGGTTGCCAGGATCGCCGGTTTTCAGGAATGGTGGCAAGCCGCGGGATCGGAAATGTGGCGATACCGATGGTGCGCCTCATCCCTGGTCGCCTGTCACCATTGTAAGCCCACTGTCAGCTTGGCTGTTCTAGCCGGGCTTTGCGACCGAGGAATGATTCCCCAAAAACAATCGCCTGCGGGGTCGCCGCATGCGATCAGGAGCTATTTGAACATGCAGCTTTTCAAGTCTGGGCTGGTCTTGGTCCTTTTGACAGCGTCGGCGCCCGCCTTCGCCAACACGACCGTTAACGTCAAGCTATGGGACAAGGACGGCGTCGTGAACACCGACGCGAAGATGGGAATGGGCATGCCGGCGAACATGAGCATGGCAACCATGAGGGTCAAGCTGGACCAGACCGTCGTGCCGGCAGGCAAAGTCACCTTCCAGGTGAGCAACACCTCCAAGGACACGGTCCACGAGATGATCGTCGTCCCGGTCGCGGATGCCAAGAAAGCCGCGTTGCCATATGCGCCGAATGAAAATCGGGTCAACGAGGATGCGGCAGGCCATCTCGGCGAGGTCTCGGAGCTTGATCCGGGCAAGACCGGATCGCTGACGCTCGACCTCAAGCCCGGCAACTACGCAGTCTTTTGCAATATTCCCGGCCACTTCATGAACGGAATGTGGGCGACAATCCTGGTCAAATAGGCCGTGGTCGATGAAGGGCCCGCCGCGCCAAAGCTGCGGCGGGTTTTCGATTGGTTCGCGCCGCCGACCCGTCAGCTTTCCGACGCGATCCAAAGGCGAAATCGCGTCATCGGCCTAGGCTGAGCCATCACGGCCGTTCTACACGGGCAACCTGATAGGTATGCATGGCACCGTTGCGCTCGACCGACACATATTCGCCAGTCACGAACAGTTCGTCGCCGAGATGGAAACCGATCTCGTCGTCGCGATCGCCATCGGCATAGTCGAAAAACCACTGGCCGCCTGGCTTGCGCCTCAGCCGGCCGATGAGATCTTCCTCGCCGGTACGAAACCGGCGAACACGGCAAGAGCCCCTGTGCGATCTCCACTCCTGCACGTCGATCCGACCTTCGCCGGTCAATGGGGCCAGTAGATCATAGCCTTCCTGACGGTCACCTTCCGGATGACCTTTGTCGCGGGCAAGCAACAACCGTATGTGGCGGAATTTCGACGAGAGATCCTTTGAAGTGGTCATGGCGAACTCCTTTCACGGAGTTCTATATCGCGGCAACAGGATGTGGCTCTTGATCCGCATCAAGGAAGCCTCGAAACCTGCGCTTCTTCAGGGGCTCATCCACACCATTGCGCCGCTGGCCAAGGCCATCGCGATCAGGGTGGCGAGGGCCAATGGCGGCCAGAACCTGGCCGGGCCGGCGGAGACAGCAAGTAGCAGGCGGCCAAGCGCATTTGCGGCGAGCGCGGCGAGCACGCCGCCAAAGCAGCCCCGATATGCCAAATGTCGGAATGCCGGCCGTGCGGCTGCGGTCAGGTGCGTCCCGTTCCTGCCAGCCACGCTCCCGACCGACGAGCAGACCTATTGCCAAGGCGAGCCCAAGCTGGGCAATGAGCGGATCCCATCTACGCGGCGATTTTCAGGCGGCGACAGTCGGCAGGCGGTCGCGAACCCACCTGACGATCTGGCCCGCCGTCATTGCACCGGATGTGCGCGAAAGTTCGCGCCCGCCATGGAACAGGATCATGGTCGGGATGCCGCGAATGCCGAGTCTGGCCGCGACAGCCTGCTCGTTGTCGGAGTTGAGTTTGATCAGGCGAACATGCGGCTCAAGCTCGTTGGCCGCGGACTCATATGCCGGAGCCATCATCTTGCAGGGTCCGCACCAGGGCGCCCAGACGTCGACGACAACCGGCAGGCTGCTGCGCGCGATCTGACAATCGAAAACGCGGGTGTCGACGTCTTCCGGGTGACCCGAAAACAACCTGTTCCTGCACTTTCCGCATTTCGCCTCCATGGCGTTGCGGGCCGGCGGCAGACGGTTGACCCCGCCGCATTTGCTGCAAACCACCAGATTTTGCTGTGCCATGGCCATTCACCGAACTTGTTCTCGACCCACTATGCGCGCCACGGCTGTCCATCGCCAAGGGCGCGTAACGCGTTCAGGATAACCGCAACGTCAATACCCTCCTGAATCAGCGCACCGGCAACGGGCGTGATCTGCCCCATGGCCGCGGCCGCCATGGCCAGTCCCGACAGCGCCAGCCCTGCAATGATGCTTTGCAAGGCGATCGCCCGCGTTCGCCTTGCAATGCGCACCGCATCGGCTACCGGCTGCAGCCGGTCGGTCAGAACGATGACGTCGGCTGCCTCGGAGGAGGCGGTCGCGCCACGTGCTCCCATGGCTACACCGACCGTTGCGGCCGCCAGGGCAGGGGCATCGTTGATACCGTCGCCGGCCATCATCGTCGGCGCCAGGGCCTTCTCGGCTTCGACAGTCGCGATTTTGTCGGCAGGGGTCGCGTCGGCCACAATGGCGTCGAGGTCGAGCAAAGCAGAAATGCGCTTCGCCGCCACGACATCGTCGCCTGTGAGCATGATCATGCGTGCAATGCCGGCGGAGCGCAGCTTGCCGAGTGCACTCCGCGCATCGACACGCAGGGCGTCACCGAACGTGAATATACCGGCAAGCCGTCCGCCGAGTGCTACAAAAACCCTGAGCACCGGTTCGTCCCGGTATCTTTCTTCACCGCTCTTCGCCCAACACGGCAATGGCTTGTTGGCCAGCACGAGAGCCCGGGATCCAGCCGCGATAGCCATGTTCTCGACCCGGCCGTTCATTCCCGCACCGCGATGCTCTCGCACATCATGCGGATGCGAAAGCATCAGATGTCTGCCGCGCGCTGCCCGGATGATCGAGTCGGCGAGAACATGGTGCGAGGCCTGCTCCAGGGACGCCAACAGTTGCAGCAGATGGTCGGCATCGCGGCCGGGTTCAGCTTCAATCTCGATGAGTTCGGCGCCACCGATGGTCAAGGTCCCCGTCTTGTCAAAGATCGCCGTCCTAACTTGGGCGAGGGCCTCCAGAGCCGCCGAGCCTTTCATCAGGATGCCGGCGCGCGCGGCGCGCGATACGCCGCCGATGAAGGCAACGGGCGCCGCGAGGATGAGCGGGCAAGGCGTCGCGACGACCAGCACGGCGAGCGCCCGGATTGGATCGCCGGAGATGTACCAGGCGGCACCGGAAACCAGCAAAGTGGCTGGCAGCAGGAAGAGAGCAAAGCGGTCGGCCATGCGAATAAAGGGCGCTTTGACGGTCTGCGCTGCCGCTACCATGCGCACGATCGCGGCATAGGTGCTCTGGTCCGCGCGTGCGGAGGCCCGCATGCTGAAGGTTTCGCCCGCATTGATGGTTCCGCTGCGTAGCATGTCGCCCGCGTTTCGCCGCTCCGGCAGCGGCTCTCCGGTCACCGCCGACTCGTCCAGCGATGCCGACGGGTCGAGCAAGATGCCGTCCACCGGTAGCAGCTCGCCGGCGCGCACCAGGAGAGTGTCACCGACAGCGACCTCTTCAATCGGGATCATTTCTGTTCCATTTGCCGACTTGCGATGCGCGACACGCGGCGAGCGATCGGTAAGTGCTTTGAGACTCCGCTCGGCGCGGCCGCGGGCAAAGTCCTCGAGCACTGTGCCGCCGGCATACATGATCGCGACCACCACCGCCGCCAGCGGCTGGCCGAGCAGCAGCGCAGCCGACATCGACACGAGCGCAATTGCGTCCACGCCGAAGCGGCCGATCCAGAAATCACGCAGAATGGAGATGGCGAGAGCCCCGACCACAGGCAAGGTCGCGATCGTCCAGATCGTGTCGGCCTCAAGCGGGCCGACCCTGGTTTGCCGAACGCCGAAGCCAATGGCGAGGCCCAGAATGGCGATAGCCAGCAATGCGCGGCGAAGGGTGGACTCGTTCATGCGATGTCTTCCGATTTGGTCGATGCTCGCCAATTTTCGTCAGCGCTGACGGGCGCGTCGAACTCGGGCAACAGCTAACCGCAAGAACTGGAGAACGCTTTGATCCAACGCAACGAACGGGCAGGATCGACCAGCGATGATCGCCACGAACAGGAGAAATAAGGGTGACGATCCGAAATCTCGAACATGCGTTCGCGCCAAAGTCGGTTGCTGTCTTCGGCGCGTCGGCGCGTGACGGTTCCGTTGGCCGGGTTGTCTTCGACAACGTCGTCAGCGGCGGATTCGAGGGCGAGATCTGGCCGGTCAACCCGAAATACCTGCAAGTGGAGGGTCGGCAATACTATCGCAACGCGGCCGATCTTCCGGGTGTCCCGGACCTTGGTGTCATCGTCACGCCGCCTGAGACAATTCCAGGCATCGTGCGCGACCTTGCTGAAAAGGGCACGCGGGCGGCGGTCGTCATCACCGCCGGCCTTACGCGCGAAAACGGCCTGCGCCAGGCGATGCTCGATGCGGCCAAGCCCACGCTCTTTCGCATCATCGGACCGAATACAGTGGGGCTGATGATCCCGCCCGCCAAACTTAACGCCGGATTTGCGCATATGGCCGCCAGGCCCGGCAACATCGCGCTGCTGTCGCAATCCGGCGCCATCGCCACATCGCTGATCGACTGGGCGGCGGACAACAATGTCGGTTTCTCGCAGATCGTCTCCCTGGGCGACATGGCGGATGTCGACGTAGGAGATTGTCTCGACATGCTGGCGGGAGATGCTCGCACACGCGCCATCGTGATGTATCTCGAAACGATTCCCAATCCGCGCAAGTTCATCTCGGCCGCGCGTGCGGCGGCGAGGATCAAGCCGGTGATCGCAATAAAATCGGGCCGGCACGAGCAATCGGCCAAAGCGGCCGCGACTCATACCGGCGCGCTATCGGGCGCCGACCGCGTCGTCGATGCGGCCTTGCTGCGCGCTGGCATACTGCGCGTCAAGGGCCTCACGGAGTTGTTCGATGCGGTTGAAACGACCGCTCGTTTCGTCCCGCTGGAACGAGCCCGCGTCGGCATCGTCACCAATGGCGGCGGCGCCGGCGTGCTTGCTGTCGATCAACTCATCGAAGGCAACGGGGAATTGGCCGAACTGTCGCCAGGAACGATCGCCTGCCTGGATGCCGTCCTGCCGAGCACATGGTCCCACGCCAATCCTGTCGACATTATCGGTGACGCCCCGCCAGAGCGCTATCGAGGCGCGATCGAGGCCGTCGCGGCCGATGCCGGGACTGATGTCGTCCTGGTCATGAACTGCCCGACTGGGCTCGGCTCGCCGCTCGCTGCGGCAAGCGCGGTGGCGGCGCTCGTGCAAGACGGCAAGATTGGCGGCAAACCTGTCCTGACCTGCTGGCTTGGCGGATACACGGCGCGCGAAGGGCGACGTGTTCTTCGGGATGCCGGTATTGCCAGCTTCGAGACGCCAGCGGATGCCGCGATGGCCGTCTCCAACCTCAGCGAATGGTCACGAGCCCAGCGGGCCCTGCTGCGCACGCCGTCGAGCCAGGGCGAGGCCGCCACGAGCGGCCGAGAAGCGGTGCTTGCCGTATTCCGGCAGGTTGCCAAGGAAGGTCGGCGAATGCTGACCGAAACCGAAGCCAAGGCGGCGATTTCGGCCTACGGCATCCCGGTCCCCGAGACGATCATCGCCAGATCTCCTGCCGAAGCGGAGGCGGCGGCCGGCCGACTCCTCAAGGTGTCGGAACAGGTCGTGGTCAAGCTCCTGTCGAAGGCGGTCTCGCACAAGTCGGATATTGGCGGGGTTGTGCTCAACATTGTCGATGCCGCAGCCGCAGGGGCGGCGGCACGCACAATCGAGGCGCGCGTGCGCAAGCACGCACCACAAGCCGATATTGAAGGTTATGCCGTTCAGCCAATGGTGGTGCGGAAACAGGCGCAGGAACTCATTCTCGGCATGAACCAGGATCCGATCTTCGGCCCGGCCATTCTGTTTGGAGCCGGCGGCGTCGCCGTCGAGGTAATGGATGATACGGCGATCGCGTTGCCGCCGCTCGATGACATTCTTTCCCGTGACCTGATCGGGCAAACGCGGATTGGCCGCCTGCTGGCCGGATTCCGCGACCGCAAGCCGGCCGATCGGCAGGCGATCATCGCAGCGCTCAACGGCCTGTCGCAGATAATCGTCGACTTTCCGTGCATCGTCTCGATCGATATCAATCCGTTGCTCGCCGATACCGCCGGCGTGATCGCAGTCGATGCTCGCATCGAGATCGAGCCGGAACAGGTGGACGAGCCGGGTCCGAATCGGGCGCTTACCATCAGGCCTTATCCGTCGGGTTGGGGAAAAGAGTTTTCGGCCGACGGCATGTGTTACCATATCCGGCCGATCAAGCCGGCCGACATCGCGCTCTATCCCGAATTCCTTGCCAGGATTTCGCCTGATGATCTGCGCCTGCGTTTTCTGTCGCCACGCAAAAGCTTCTCCGACCAGATGTTGAAGCGGCTCACCCAGCTCGACTACGATCGTGACATGGCTTTCGTCGCGCTGGAGACGAGCTCCGGCGCGCTGGCGGGTATCAGCCGGATATCTTGCGATCCAGACCACGCCGTCGCCGAATACGCCTTGCTGGTGCGTACGGATATACAGGGTCATGGCCTGGGCTGGGAATTGCTCAGGCAGCTCGTCGATTATGCGAAAGCCGATGGGATCGGACGGATCGAAGGGACAATACTTGGCGAGAATACGAAGATGCTGGCCATGTGCCGCGAGTTCGGCTTCTCGACAAGGCGTCATCCGAAGGAACCCGGCCTTGTCGAGGCAACTCTCGAGCTCTGTTGATGCCAATCGTCCTGCTGCAGCAATCAGGAGGCTGTGCGCAGGGTTTCGGACGCATCGCTCTCGGAGTGCCTTCTCAATTCCAAGACGATGTCAGCGAGCTTTCGATCGACGTTGATTCTTCGCCAGCCAGACTGGACGGTATTTCGCAGCAATTGCCGCGAGAGGATATCTATCGTGGCGTCGGAAGGCCCCCCCTTGCGCTCGTCGACCCGCTGCCAAAGGACGAGCGGGTCCGCTTCCAGCCAAAATCCGTGGAAGTCGACAGCCCGGCTGCGCGCCGCTTTCTCGATCCGCTCATGATCGGATGGTCTGTCGAAAACGGCATCGGCCACCACCGAACCGCCCTGCGAAAGGATCAAGCCCACCCGCCATGCCATTTCGCGGTAGACGCGGTCGGAGACTTCGGGCCGATAGGCTTTGTCCGGCAGCCTGGTCTCGGCCGGCACACCGTGCATGGCCTTGCGGATACGGTCGCTTTCGACAATGCGCGCGCCGGGCGGCGCACCGATATGGGCGGCGAGCGCCTCGGCAATAGTCGTCTTGCCGGAGCCACTGAGGCCACCGATGGCAACGAGCCGCGGAGGCGTTTCCTGGAGCAATGCTTGCGCAAGGTCGAAATAGGATCTGGCTTCGGCAGTCAATTTGTCAGTATCGGCACTGCCTTCCTCGACCTGGGTGGCTGTAATGTGCGCACGCACTGCAGCCCGCACCGCCATGAAAAAAGGCAGCAGGATGAACCCGTCCTCGTCGTCGGCTTCGTCGAGATAGCGGTTCATCACAAGATTGGCGAGCTGCGGAAAGCCGCGGTGCCACAGGTCCATCAACAGGAAGGCAAGGTCGTACAGGACATCGATGCTGGCGATCTGGTCGTTGAATTCGATGCAATCGAAGAGGCGGGGCTCGCCGTCGACAAGGCAGATGTTGCGCAGATGCAGGTCGCCATGACACCGGCGGATCTTGCCCGCGGCTTCGCGGCGGTTGAGCAATTCGGAATGGCGGGCGAGTTCTGAGCAGAAGGCCCTGGCAAAGGTCTCGATCTCTGCTTTTTTGAAGACATGACTGGTGGCGAAGCTGGCCTCGTTGATATCAAGCACACCCGCCAGGTTGAACGAGCCGCTGCCATCATGAACCGTCGGCGCGGCACGGTGGTATCCGACGATCATGCGCGCAACCGCGGTCATCAGTGCCGGCGTTAATTCTCCCGCCGTGGCCATACGATCGAGAAGCTTGGACTGATCAAAGCGGACCATCTCGATCGCTGCGTCGACCACTTGCCCCGCGCCATCAAAAGCCAATTTGCCGTCGGCTTCGCGTGTGATGTGACGCACCCCCAGGTAAAGGCCGGGTGCGGTCTTCGAGTTGAGCTCCACCTCTTTCTCGCAAGCGGCCAGCCTGAGGGCTGGCGTCGAGAAATCGACGTAGGGCAGCTTGACCGCCCGCTTCATCTTGTAGGCGCTTTGGCCAACGAGGAAGATGCGTGAAATGTGGGTCTCGATGGCCTCGACCGGCCCCGTGGCGCCATAGGAGGCCGGATCAAAAAGGAACTCGGCTGCGGCTTGCTGGTCGTCGACGATCATGGCCGGCCTTCCCATTGTATCCTGCGAAACTCGTTTCCTCGATCCGCGCTCATTGCTGCAATGTCTGGACATAACCTGCCAATTCATGAATGCGTTCCCTCGTGACGATTTCGCCTGCGTTCGGGCCGTATCTCTTCACGTCGGCAGGCAGGAACTGGCTGCCCCATACTGGCATGTCGCGCTCGCCATGCGCCGGCACCATCGCGCGGCCGTCGATCACGGCATAGACACGCCAATAAGGGAATTCGCCACCATTGCGCCTGGAGATGCGCGTCAGGTCGCTCGGCCGCTTCAACAGTTCGTCGCCCAACGGTCCATCGCCCTTGCCGTCCGGGCCATGGCAGACGGCGCACGAGTTCATGTATTCGGCCTTGCCGTCGCCGAGGTCCTGAGCACTGGCCGTATGGAAGGTCATGCCTGCGAGAACCGCCGCGACCAGAAGTTTCATTGGCGTTGTCCCGATTGATCAGTTGAACCCTACAGCTCTGATGTGCCGTGACGTTGATGCGGATCAAACGCCGCGCACAGAGTGTTTGATTCAGCGCAATGAACGCGGTGGCCGCATCGGCTATGGCTTCGACACCGAGTGAACCTTCACCCGAAGCGAGGAGTTGCCATCATGGCGTTCAAGACACTGCTTACGGTTACCGGACCGAACCAGGGCGAGGACGATCTGAAGCTCGCCGCCAATCTGTGCGAACAGATAGGCGCCCATCTCTCCGTGCTCGTGCTCGAACTGGCAGCACCGCCATCCGGCGGCGAGTATGCTGCTGTCGTCTCGCCTGCCTGGCTCGAGGAACGGCAGGCCGAGTTGAAAAGGCTCGAGAAAAGAATTTCTGACGTCGCCGGCTTTCTCTCTCAGAGCGCCATATCGGCTGATCTGAGCGACGACTATCCAGACACGGGATGGGCGGACGATGTCATCGGAAGGCGTGCCCGTTACGCTGATCTGACCATTCTGGGACCGGATCTGCTGGCAAGCCATGCGCTGAAAGATAAAGTCATCGAGGGCACTCTGTTCTCATCGGGGAAGCCCATTCTGATCGTTCCCGAGGGCTCGCGCCCGACGCTGAAGCCCAAACGCATCCTCGTTGCATGGGACGCCCGCCTCGAGTCGTCGCGCGCCGTCCGCGAGTCTCTCGATATGCTGAAAGGCGCTGAAGATGTTCGCCTTGTCATCGTCGATCCCATTGAAGATGAGTTCCATCATGGCGAGGAGCCGGGTGCAGATGCCGCGGCCTATCTTGCACGGCACGGCGTGAAGGTTACGGTCGAGCGGCTGCCGAGCGCGAAGCATTCGGTTGCCGACGTGCTTCGCCAGCATGCCGGCGACGTTGCGGCCGAGTTGATGGTCATGGGCGCGTATGGTCATTCCCGATTGCGCGAGCGGATTTTCGGCGGGGTCACCAAGTCGATGCTTGTGGGTCAATCGCTGCCGGTCTTGATGGCGCGATAGCAATTCAACGGTAGGAAAAAGGGCCGGTGCAGATTGCACCGGCCCTTTTCATTTCTCGCAAGACTTGATGGTGCGACTACTCGCTCGCTTCCCGTCCGGATAGCTGTTCGATCAGGATCCGAAAGAAAACGTGCGGTGCACTGTCGGCTGTGGGAGGAACGACGGGCTTGAGCGCGCCAGGTTCCCACCAGTCGGCGTGCTTGCTCAACACGGACCACGCATGATCCCGCTGAAGCTTGTGGCCGATCCGGTCAGGCAGTTCTTCGTATCGGCCGTCGGCAATGACACTTTTCCATCCTCGCCCCTGGCCATGTTCATCGACCTGAACGGACACCAGCGGATTGGCCCGCATCCATTCGATTTTTTTGCCCGGCATGGAAAACGCGTAAAGATGAGCATCCGAATGGGCGTAGTAGAAGGGCACGACGTAGGGCTGCCCATCCTTTGCGCATGCCAGGCGACCCACGCGATTGGCCGTCAGCAATCTGGTACATTCCAAAGCAGAAAGCGTGCGGATCTGCATTAGTGCGATCTCCTGTTCTTCACGGCTTTTGAACCAGCCCGGAAACGTGCCGCTGGCCAGTTTTGTACGGTTTGGCAGCCTCGTCCATAGCGGAGACAACGTCGTTGTCGGAGAGCTGCGGGAACCGCAGATAGTGGTGGCCCAAGGCCCCGAACTGTCCTGGCTGGCTAAGGCAGACCACATGGTCCGCTTCCTGTTCCAGCGCGGCGACCGTTTCGGGCGGCGAAACAGGAACAGCCACGACGATCTCCCTCGGTGACCGGCGCTTGAGGGCGCGGATCGCGATTTTCATGGTCGTACCGGTCGCGGCCCCGTCATCGACGATGATCGCCGTCTTTCCCGCTATCGACATCGGTCTAATCTTACCTCGATAGGCAACGCGCCGGCGTTCGAGTTCCGGACGCTCATTTGTAATCAAGACACGCAAGGCGTCGTCGTCGAGGCCATAGGTCTCGACAATTCCACGGTTCAGCACGACCTCCCCAGGATCGCCATCGACGATAGCGGCGACGGCCAGCTCGGGATTGCCGGGGGCGCCCACCTTGCGGACGATCAGCAAGTCGAGAGGAGCGTTGAGGGCTTTGGCCACTTCCACTGCGACGGGCACGCCGCCACGCGGCAATGCCAGTACGATGGGCCGACGCAGTTGAAGCCTGCTCAGTTCCAGGCCAAGCTTCACTCCAGCATCTTCCCGGTCACGGAACATCGGTCAATCCACCGGCCACAGTTTTCGCAGCGACTTCTTCATCGAGTTTCTGACTTGCACGATCTCACCATGCGAAAGGTGACGGTCGAGAAGCTTGAACACGGCACTGATCGCGACATCGAAATCGATCTCGTCATCGTAGCCGAAACTGTTTCTGACGCTGACAATGAAGTCGCGCTTGGTGCGCTCATGCGTTGACGCCGAAGGGTTCCAGCCTTCGAAGTAGAGGCCACGGACCAAAACAGGCAGTTGCGCCGAGAGGTCGGCCATTTCCGCCGGCGACAGCCAATCCCGCACCGTGTGCAGAACAGACCTCAGCAGACGACACGCGCTCGACTCGCTCCAGCAGAGGTCCTTGGCGAGCTCCTTGACCCATTGTTGCGCCTGCTGGCCAGCGTGCGTGAAGTCAGCAAAGGATGTGTGGGAAATATGACCCATGGCGATGCTCCTCGAAGATTTGAACTCCATTCTCAGGCATCGAAAGACCTTGCGCATTGAGCAGGATCAAATCGTTCAAAAGTGCATCGCCCCGATTGTTTTTCCACCGCCGCCTCGACCAGCTCGAATAGGCCGCGCACCGACTGGCAAGGGGGACGAAGACCGTTTTGGACAGGCGGCGGGTTTCAGCCGCCGGATTTCTGCACCAGCAGTGGAATGATGCGGTCGCTTTTCGCGACGGCCGGCCGTCCCGCCGAACCATAGGGAATGCCCAGCGCGTCCCAGGTTTCGACCAGCGCATCCTGCAATTCGGCGATCAACGCGTCCGAATGGAACGGCGTCGGCGTGATGCGCAGCCGTTCGGTGCCACGCGGCACCGTCGGGTAGTTGATCGGCTGGATATAGATACCGTGCACGCCGAGCAGGCGGTCGCTGGCCATCTTGCACAGTTCCGGATCGCCGACCAGCACCGGCACGATATGGGTGGCGGACTCCATCACCGGCAGGCCGGCGGCGGACAGGATCTGCTTGGTTCGGCTCGCCTGCTGCTGCTGGGCGTCGCGCTCGGCCTGTGAGCGCTTGAGATGCCGGATCGACGTTGTGGCGGCGGCGGCGATCGCCGGCGGCAGCGCGGTGGTGAAGATGAAACCGGGCGCATAGGAGCGCACCGCGTCGATGACGGCGCTGGTGCCGGTGATGTAGCCGCCGAGCGTGCCGAAGGCCTTGGCCAGCGTGCCTTCGATGATGTCGATATGGTCGGCCAGGCCTTCGCGCTCGGTGATGCCGCCGCCGCGCGGCCCGTACATGCCCACCGCATGGACCTCGTCGATATAGGTCATGGCGTTGTAGCGCTCGGCGAGTTCGACGATCTCCTTGATCGGCGCGATGTCGCCATCCATCGAATAGACGCTCTCGAAGACGATCAGCTTGGCGCGTTCGCGCCCGGCCGTCTGCAACAGGCTTTCCAGATGCGCGACGTCATTGTGGCGGAAGATCTTTTTCTCGGCGCCCGAGCGCCTGACACCTTCGATCATCGAGGCATGGTTCAGCTCGTCCGAGATGATCAGGCAATTGGGCAAGAGCCGCGCGATGGTCGAGATCGAGGCTTCGTTGGAGACGAAGCCGGAGGTGAAGACCAGCGCCGCCTCCTTGCCGTGCAGGTCGGCAAGCTCATGCTCGAGCTCGACCAGCGGGTTGGACGTGCCGGAGATGTTGCGGGTGCCGCCGGCGCCGGAGCCCATCTTGCCGGCCGCGTTCTGGAATGCGGCGATGACGTCGGGATGTTGGCCCATGCCGAGATAGTCGTTGGAACACCAGACGGTGATTTCCTCGGCGCGGCCGTTGGAACGCCAGATGGCGCGCGGAAACTTGCCCGCGATGCGCTCGAGGTCGGCGAAAACGCGGTAGCGACGCTCTGCATGCAGCTGGTCGATCGCTTCCTCGAAGAAACGCTGGTAATTCATGTCCGAATTTCCTTTGGCTTGAGCGATTCAGGTGCCGCCGCACCGCCCCCGCTGCTGGAATTCTTCCATTGTCGTGGGGACAGTACGACGGCCACTCACCAAGTTCTGGCGCCAGCGTGACCTTATCGCTGATGCCCGCGTTTACTCGCGGGCTCTGTGCTGCGGGGTATCGGCCACACCCAACTCGGCGAGGCTTGAACGTAAGCGGTTGCGCGAGAAGACGGCCTTGATTCAGATCAAAACCACGGCTCGGGAAGTCACTCCTTAGAGCGGTATGAACCGATGCATCGATCCGCTGCGCAGCACGGAAACGCGTCACGCCGGGAACGGTCATTTCACGGACGCGACTGTAGCCATAACCACCGACGACAATCAGATCCGCAGCGGTCTCCCGGCCAATCTGAAGCAGCAGTTCGCCCGGGTCAGAGCGGCGCGCGTCCAAAACTTCCGATCGGCTGACGGCTCTGCATTTCCGGCAGAGTCAAACGGTTGATCTCGATCAAGGACATGGACAGGAATGGTGTCAATTTGACAGTTGGCGACCATCGTTTGTACGTCGTCGGAACGGAGCAATCGATAATGCAAACTACGTCCGTACTGTCGTCTTTGGACATGCCATTGTTGCCGACCACGGAAAATGGCCAGAAATTCTTCCTCGCCATCGCGTCGCTTCAGGTGCATGCCTTCAAGGCCATGATGCGCTACAATGTTGAAACGCTGGGGTTTCTGAAGCACCGCTGTGAACAGGACCTGAAGCTGGCCGATGACTTGATCAGTGGTCCGCAGTTCAACGACGCCTTCGACATCGTCGCGGCTTTCCTGCAGAATGCGACGTCGCAGTATGTGACCGAAGGGGGCAAGGTCGCCACACTGACCTCCAAGTTCGCTTCCGAAACGGCCAGACATGTGCGCAAGGGCGCCAGGATCGCGATCGAAGATGGCGCAGCGAAGACAGTCGCGTAGACCGCAATGCGGAGGTCGTCAGACAACATGAACGCCGTTTGCCGACATGGTCGTCTCAAGGCTTCCGCAATCGGACTGGTGCTCCTCGCATGTGTGCAGTCAGCCTTGGCCGACAGCGTGACTGAGCATGGAAAGGCGTTGGTTGAGGTCAACTGCGCCCGCTGCCACGGCGTCGGAAAAACGGACAAAAGCAGCCATCCCGACGCTCCGCCATTTCGCACGCTGTCAAAGCGCTATCCGATCTCTGACCTAGAGGAAGCCCTCGCTGAGGGCATTTCTACGGGGCATCCGGACATGCCTGAGTGGATTGCCAGCCCCGATCAGATCGAGGCAATCATCACCTATATCAGCACGCTGCAGGGTCCGTGATGCAAGCCCAAAATGCCGCCGGCGATCGAGCCTGAACGCCTGCAGTGCGTCTTCAACGCGAACGTCGGCTATGCGTTCTCCGGCATTGATCGAGGCGCCGCCGGTAAGCAACCATCGCTCATGCTGCACGCCCGTAGGGCTTCATCGACCTCGATATACCGCATAGCGTTTCTCCCTGTCCTGCCGAACCTATGCCCCTCCGCGCGGTCCTTGGTCACATCAAACGGCGTGTGACGCAGATGCCGCGAACGCGAGGCGTTTGACGCTGATCAAATTGTGGTTCGGCAGCCGGCTTAAGATGGCTGACCATGGCCGGAGCGAGGTCATGAGGTAGTTCAGGTAAAAGAGACCCATCGCCATGGACGTCGGATCAGGTATCGGTGCTGCGATCGCGATCAATTGCACTGCGCGCGGCGCCCATGCAATTGCGACCTGTATGGCGTCTGCCGTCGGAACCGTGGTCGGCTTCAGTTCGACGCAGACGATCGCATCGGCCCGGCCGGCGATTTCAGAAAATGATGCAGATCAAGGCGCACCACACCGTTTGCGAAGATTTTGATGCGATGTGGAAACCAATCCCAAGCGCTCCGTTTGGTCGCGATCTCGAACTGGCCGTCATCGACGAAGACGGTGAGCACGCGCTCGTGTTTGCCTGCAGAAGGGTGAAGGAAGGCTGGAAGAATGCTGCCAGTGGTGCCCGTCTCGACATCCGGCCGACCCACTGGCGCGATTGGGGTCGGCAAAGGGCCGACACCAGAATTCGCAAACCTCCCGAATTCTCCCCCTAGACTAGCACTACTTTGGCAGATTTTTAGCGGCGGCGCGTTTTTGGAATTCCCAAGAGAGAGTTTGCGTGATTCATGGGAGGT